>PKYI01000079.1 GCA_003133645.1 Acidobacteriota bacterium
CGCGTCCCTTTGCAGCGACACTCCCACCATCCGCATGCCCCGCCTCATGCCTCATGCGTGCCACCTCGCGCCTCCTACACCGTACTCTGCGGGTCTACGTCCACGACGCGATGGACGCCCCCCGGGAGCGCGAGCGCCGTGACCGCAGACAGAGCGGTGCGCAGCGGCGCCCGCGCCGGCGCGAGCAGGAGGATCTGCACCCGCCACCGCCCGCGCAGCCGCGCCAGCGGCGCCGGTGCCGGCCCGATCACGCGCAGCGTCGCCGGCGCCGGATCCAGCGACCTCGCCGCCGCCTGCGCCGCGGCGACCGCCGCCGTCTCGCTCGCCGCCTCGAAGCGCACGAGCGCGAGGCGCGCCGCCGGCGGGTAGCGAAACGCCTTGCGGTACCGCAACTCCTCCCGGGCGAAACCGGCGAGGTCGTGGGCGAGCACCGCCCGCACGGCGTGATGGTCGGGGTGGTAGGTCTGGATCACGACCGTGCCCGCCCGTGTGCCGCGCCCAGCGCGCCCCGCGACCTGGGTGAGCATCTGGAACGTCCGCTCGGCGCCGCGAAAATCCGGGAAGCCGAGAAGGTTGTCCGCGTTGATCACGCCGGTCAGCGTCACCGCCGGGAAGTGGTGGCCCTTCGACACCATCTGGGTCCCGACCAGGACCTGGCTCGCCCCCGCGGCGAACCGCTCGAGGGTTGCGAGGAGCTGTGCGGGCGAGCGGGCGGTGTCGCGGTCGAGGATGTCGATGACCGCGGCGGGGTGCAACCCTCGCACCAGCGAGGCGATCTTCTCGGTCCCCGCCCCGACGTGGTCGAGCAACTCGCCGCCGCAGCGCGGGCACGTCAGCGGGACGGCCCGGCGGAAGCCGCAGTAGTGGCAGACAAGAGCACCCTGCCGGCGGTGGACGGTCACCGGGATCGAACAGTCGGGGCACGCCGCCATGTGCCCGCACTCGCGGCAGAGCAACACCGGCGCCCATCCGCGCCGGTTCACCAGCAGGATCGCCTGCTCGCCGCGAGCGAGCGCCTGCTCGAGCAGGGCGCGCAGCCGGCGCGACAGGAAGCGCTGGCCGTGCTCGCCCGGCTCTGGCGGCTCGTCCTTGAGGTCGACGATCTCGACCTCGGGCAGGCGGCCGCCGGCCACCCGCTCGGGCAGCTCGAGCACCTCGATCCTCCCCCGCGCCGCCAGGGCCAGCGTCTCGAGCGAGGGCGTCGCGGACGCCAGCACGACTGGGACTCCGAGACGCTGGCCGAGCGTGAGCGCGAGGTCGCGGGCGTTGTAGCGCGGCTCCTCCTCTTGTTTGTACGAAGCGTCCTGCTCCTCGTCCACGACAATCGCCCCCAGGCGCGGCAGCGGCGCCCACAGCGCCGAACGCGGGCCCGCGACCACGTCTACCTGGCCGCGGCGGGCACGCTCCCACGCGGCGGCGCGCTCGCCCTCGGCCATCGCGGAGTGCACCACCGCCACCCGCTCGCCGAAGACGCGCGCCAGTTGCCCCGCGAGTGCCGGGGTCAGCACGATCTCCGGCACGAGGATCAGGGTTTGCAGCCCCCGCGCCGCCGCTGCGACCGCGAAGCGCAGGTACACCTCGGTCTTTCCCGAGCCCGTGACCCCCTGCAGCAGGAAAGCCCGGAACGCCCGCGGTTCGAGTGCCGCGGTCAGCGCCGCGAGCGCGCGGGTCTGGTTCGCGGTCAGCTCGGTGGGCGGCGGCGGCGGCGCCAACTCCCAGCGCCGGGTGGGGCGTTGGCTCGCTTGGCGGAAACGCCGCAGCACGCCCTTGCGCACCAGCTCGGCGACGACGCCCGGAGAACACCCGCACGCACTCAGAAGCTCGCCCTCCAGCACCGGTCGGCCGAGGTCCGCCAGCCATGCCGCGGCCCGCGCCTGAGCCGGTGCGCGCCCCACCCGCCGGCCCCGCTCCTCGGCGGCCATGTCGGCGAGCACGAGCGCGGAAACGGAGGCGCCCGCCGGGCCGCCGGCGCCGCGCTCGACGACCCTGAGGGCATGGCGGCGCGCGAGCGCGGGAAGGATCTCGGCGAGATCGCTCGCCGGCCACCCCTCGGCGCGCAGGCGCGCCACCGAGATCCGCCCGGCCACGAGGAGACGCTCCAGGAGGCGCTTCTCGCGCCCGCCCGCGCTCGCCGCGATCTCGCTGGCACGGGGCCCGACGTGCACGACCGGAGGCGGCAGCCGCAGGAGCACGCCCGGGACCGCGGCGCGGACGACGCTCCCGATAGGGGCCGCGTAGTACTGGGCGGTGAAGCGGATCAGGTCGAGGACGTGCGGAGGGACGATCGGCTCCGGGTCGAGCACCTCCTCGATCGGGAGCACCTTCTCGGGCGGGCACCCCGGGTCGCTCGTGACCTCGACCACCACCCCGACGCGCGCCTGGCCGCGCAGGCGCACCCTCGCGCGAACGCCGGGCACCGCAACCGCCTCGAACGCCTCCGGTATCCGATACGAGAGGGCGTCGGGAAGCGCGGTGGGAAAGGCGATCCGGGCGTACACCGCCGCCGATGATACACTCGCGCCGTGACCGGTCCGGAGGAGGCGGAACGCTGGCGCGGCATCCTCGCGCGCCTGCAACGGGGCCCGGCGCCTCAGGGCGAGGAGTTCGAGCTGTGCCGTGAGGTGATCGCCGCCGCCCCGAGCACGGCCGAGGGCCGCGAGGCCGCGCGCAGGCTGCTCGAAGGGGCCATGGCGGACGCGGCCACCAGCATCGCCGACGCCCAGGAGGTGATGCGGCTCCTGAAAGCCGCGAGCCGCGGCGCCGTGGACCTCGCAGACCTGATCGCGCGACGATGACCGGCTGGCTCGCCGCCCTGTTGCTGCCGACGGCGCTGTGGGGCACCGGCCGCTGGCTCGTCGGACGGCGCGTCGCCGAACCCCCGTTCCTTGCACACGCGGCGATCGGTTTCCTCGCCCCCGCCGGCCTGCTCGCCTGGCGCGGCCGTCCCTTCCCAGAACAACTCCTCGGCTGGGCGGTCGGCGTGCTCGTCTGGGCGGGGGCGTTCGTCATCCGCGACGCCGGCGTGTTCGTGGCGTTCGGACTGCTGGGGGCGGCGTGGGGGGCGGGACTCGGACTGCAGACGTTGCGGCCCGCGACGGCGGCCGCGGCCGGCGCGCTCGTCCCGGTCCCGCCGCAGCCGACGCTCCGGGACCGGCCCGATGGCGACGCCGGCGCGGCCAGCTTCGCGCTCGAGATGCGTTGTCCGACCTGCGGGGCGGCGCTGGCGGTGCCGGTCTATCACCGGATGGTGCGCTGCGAGTTCTGCGCCAGCGAGCACGTGGTCGTGCGCGGCGCCGACACCGTGACGGCGGTCATCCCGGACGTCCTCGCCGACGAGCAGGCGCTCAGGGAGTCGGTGGTCAGACACCTCCGCAACCGCCGCTACCTCGAGCTCTACGAGCAGCGCGTGCGGCCGCTCGTGTGCGACGACGCGTTCGGCCGCGACCCCGAGGGCGGCGAGTTCCCCGCGCTCCTGGCAACCGGCAGCGCGCCCGTGGTCGACGCGGTGGAAGCCGAGGTGTCGCGCACCGCCGACGCCTGGGCGGCCCGCCTCGCGCCCCGGGTCAAGATAATGGCCTGGCGGCGCTTCCTCGCTCCCTACTGGCACCGTTTCGGCACCCTCTACCAGTCTGCGTTCGGCCGCGACGCCGCCGGCGCCAAGCGCATGGAGTTCACCGTGACGACCATCGAAGGGTCCGTGCGCGCCAACGCCGCGCCGCTCCCCGAGATGGGCAAGCTCTCGTACCTGCGCGCGCTGCGCCCGCTCCCCGGGGCGCCCGAGGCCGCGATCCCGGCGCTCGCGGTCCAGTGCGGACCCGACGAGATCGACCGCCGCGTGCAGAAGCTCTCGCAGCGTTCCACCGAGTTGCCGATCGTCCCGATCGCGGTGCACGCCACGTTCGTGCCCGAGGTCATGGCGCTGATCTACCGGCCGTGGCACGTGGTCGAGGTCGGTCTCGACGGCGAGATACTGGCAATGGTGGTTGACGGCGGCACCGGTCGGGTCGAGGGGGATGCACCCGCGGAGGAGCTTGCGGCGGCGCCCCTCGTCGTTCCGCCCGGGGACCCTCCCGTCCTGACGCCGAGCCGGTGCCCCGAGTGCGGCGCCGACCTCCCGTTCGCCCCCGACGCGGTGGCGTGCCTGTGCCGCTCGTGCTTCCGCCTCGTCGAGACGCCGCCGCCACGGTGGCGGACGGTCCCCTACCTGCACGAGGAACCGGCGGACGGCGCGAGGCTGATGCCGTTCTGGCGTTTCCCGTTGCGGCTCCGGACCTCGGCGGGCGCCTTGATCACCGACCTGCCGCACCTCACCGACGGCATCGACGGGACGTTCGATCAGATCGGCGATCGCCCGGAGACGGCGCAGAGGTTCTTCGTCCCGGCGTTCCGCACCCGGGTCTCCAAGGCCGGTGTCCGCCTCTACCGGCGCTTGTGGCCGGCCGTGCAGGGAAAGGCCCACGAGCTGCTGGCGGAGCGTTTCTCGCCGGCACGCCCTCCCGCTCGAGTCGTCGAGGTCACGCTCCCCGCCGCCGAGGCCCGAGCCTTCGCCCGCGTCTATCTCGCGCTCGCCTTCACGCAGCGGGACCTGGCCCGGGCGCAGGTCAAGGGCGTGCGCGAGAGATTCCTTTCCGCCCAGCTGGAAGGCGATCCCGACCTCGTGTTCCTGACCCTCCCCGACGAGCTCGTCGGCCCGTTCGACACACTCTTCGGAAGAGCCCGCGTAGCTGCCCTCGCGGACCTCGAGGGTAAGCCGGACGTCCCAGGCCGCTGAGCGCCGGGCCGTGCCGGCGGCCGCAAGTCCCGATTAGTTTGGATTACGCTTTGGTGACGTATTGCCATTTCAATCACCGTAACGTAGTCTTCTCGTAATGAGCGATCACGCCGCCCGAGAAGAAGCGATCATCGCCACGGCGCTCGAGCTCGCGGAGAACCGCGGCATCGCGGGGGTGACGACCGCCGCGCTGGCGCGCAACCTCGAGTTCACCGAGGCCGCCCTCTACCGCTACTTCCCCAGCAAGGGGGCGATCATCGCAGCGACGTTGCGCCATCTGGGCAACCGGCTGTTCGCGACGATGATGCTCGAGCTCATGCCCGAGGCCGTCGGCCACGGCCACGCCATTCAGCCCCAGCTCGAGCGCCACATCCAGCGGTTCACGCTCAAGAACGGACTCCTGGTCGAGCTGCTGCTCTCCGCCGCCGGCGGCCGCGAGCAGGAACTCCAGGCCACCGGCTGCGACTTCCTGCAGCGCTACGGGGAGCGAATGACCGAGTATTTCCGGCAGCTGCACGCGCTCGAGCAGCTCGTCGCCACGGCGCCCGCCTCCGAGCTGTCACGGCTCTGGATCTGCCAGCTCCTCGGCGGGTTCGTGCTCGCCCGCCTGGCGCGCGAGGCGTGGGACCCGGTGCGGCATCCGGGGTTCCAGGCGTTCGTCGCCACCCTGCAGACATCGCGCGCCGCCGCCGGACGCTGACCCGCGGCGCCCGGGCCGCGGCCCGGCCTGCCGGTTGCTATGTGGCTGCGCGCTCGACCCAGACCTGCAGCAGGTGCAGCGACACCTCGGACGCCTTCGCCATCCACTCGAGCGAAACCCACTCCTGGACGGAGTGGAAGTTCTGGCCACCGGCCCAGATGTTCGGCGTCAGCAGGCCCATGAACGAGAGCCTGGCGCCGTCGGTGCCGCCGCGGATCGCCCGGCGAACGGGCTCCAGACCCATCCTCCGCACCGCTTCGAAGGCGACGTCGAGGACCTTCGGATCCTCGGCGATCTTGTACGCCATGTTGCGGTACGACTCCTTCACCTCGACCGAGACACGGGCGCCGGCGTACGCCTCGCCCACCTCGCGGGCGATCGCCCGCAGCGAGTCCTCGCGTGCGGAAAGCTCCTCCTCGGTGAACGCGCGCACGAGGAACTTCATCTCCACCCGGGTGATGTCGCCGCGGATGTCGTACGGGTGCAGGTAGGGCTGGCGCAGCTCCGTCGTTTCGGGCAGGAACTCCCGCGGCAGCCGCTCCACGATCGCGGCGGCCACGCGCAGGGCGCTGACCAGCTTGCCCTTGGCATAGCCGGGGTGGACATCGTGCCCCTCGACCACCACGAGCGCCGAGTCTGCGCAGAAGGTCTCGTCCTCGATCTCGGCGATATCCGAGCCGTCGAGGGTGTAGGCGTACGTGGCGCCGAACGCCCCGACGTCGAAGTGCTCGGTGCCCCGCCCGACCTCCTCGTCGGTCGTGAAACCGACGCGGACGGGAGGGTGGACGAACTCGGGGTGCTTCGCGAGCCACGCGACGACGGTCATGATCTCCGCGATGCCGGCCTTGTCGTCGGCACCCAGCAACGTCGTGCCGTCGGAGGTGACGAGCGTGTGCCCGACGCACCGGGCGAGGTTGGGGTTGTCGGCGAAGCGAATCACCTCGCGCGGGGCGCCGGGAAGAGCGACGTCGCCGCCCGCGTAGCGCTCGATGACCTGGGGCTTCACCCCTGCGCCCATCGTGCCGTGGTAGGTGTCCATGTGGGCGATCAGGCCGATCGTCGGCACCTTCGCGGCGGCGGGGTGCGACGGCGGCACGTTGCCCGGCACGGTCGCGAACACGTACCCCCACTCGTCCATCGCGGCGTCCGCGCAACCCAGCGCCGCGAGTTCGTCACGGAGGATCGCCGCGAGGGCCTTCTGCTTCTCTGTCGAAGGGCTGGCGGTCGAGTTCTCGTCCGACTGGGTGTCGACCCGCACGTAGCGCAGGAACCGCGCGAGCAGCTCCTTCCGGTCACTGGCATCGAGGGCGATCGTCGCCATTGCGGCCTCCCCGCGTGGCGCGGCCACGCCGGCGCAGTCTACCCACTCGGATCCGGGAAGCAAAGCGGGCCGGACGGCGCTTGACCTGGTCTTTGAAAAAACGTTAGGATCATGTGAATTTGGGCACGAGGGGGGAAGGGATGATCGCCCAATACATCCCGGTCGTTCTTGCGTTTGCGTTCGCCGTGATGGTCGCGGTGGCGATGGTCGGCCTGTCGGCGCTTCTCGGACGCGGCCGCTTCGGGCGGTCGCGCACTCGGGACACCTTCGAAAGCGGCATGCCCTTGCTCGACAGCTCGCGCAAGCGGGTGTCGGTCAGGTTCTTCGTGGTGGCGATGGTGTTCATCGTGTTCGACGTCGAAGTCGCGTTCCTGTTCCCGTGGGCGGTCTCGGTCCGCGGCCTGCTCGCCGAAGGCAACACCGCGGTGCTGCTGGACGGTTTGGTCTTCCTCGTCCTGCTCGCCGTCGGCTACGCCTACCTGTGGCGGGAGGGCGCCTTCGACTGGTCGCGCCGCGGGAGCCAGTCGTGAGCACCCGGCCGATCGTGGCGGCGTCGCCGGAGGCCCTGCAGATCGTGACGTTCGACGCCACGATGGAGGCCCGCATCGCGGAGTTGCTGCCGCGCTACCCGACGCGTCGCGCCGCGATCCTCCCGCTGCTCTGGCTCTGCCAGGAGAGGTTCGGCTGGATCTCGCCGGGTGTCGTCCGCGCGGTGGCCGCGAGGCTCGGCGAGAGCCCGGCGTTCGTCGAGGGCGTGGTGAGTTTCTACACCATGTACCAGACCGCCCCGCCCGCCCGCTACGTGCTCCAGGTCTGCACCACCATCTCCTGCGCCTGGTGCGGCGGCCGCGAGCTGGTCGCCCACCTCAAGGAGCGGCTGGGGATCTCCTTCGGCGAGAAGACGCCGGACGGCGTGTTCCAGCTCGTCGGCGTGCAGTGCCTGGGCGCCTGCGGCCAGGCGCCGGTGATCCAGATCAACGACGATTACTACGAGAACCTCGACATTGCCAAGCTCGACGCGATCCTCGACGAGCTCGCGGGGAGGAGCTGAATGGAACCGGTCCTGCTGCGCGCCCGCGGCGTCCCCGACTCGCGCTCGATCGCCACGTATCTCGCCGCGGGGGGGTACGAGGGCTGGAAGAAGGCCCTCGGCATGGGCCCCGACGCCGTGACCAAGGAAGTCCTCGACTCCGAGCTGCGCGGCCGCGGCGGCGCTGGATTCCCGACCGGACGCAAGTGGAGCTTCGTCCCCAAGGACCACCCGGGGCCGCGCTACCTCGTCTGCAACGCCGACGAGTCCGAGCCCGGGACCTTCAAGGACCGCGAGATCATCGAGTACGACCCCCACCAGGTCGTCGAGGGCGTCGCGATCGCCTCGTTCGCGATCAAGGCGAACACCGCGTACATCTATATCCGCGGCGAGTTCGTGCGTTGGGCGAGGATCCTCGAGGACGCGATCGCCGAGGCCCGCCAGCGCGGCTTCCTCGGCAAGAACGTCATGGGGAGCGGCTTCGACCTCGACGTCTGGGTTCACCGCGGCGCCGGCGCCTACATCTGCGGCGAAGAGACGGCGCTGCTCGAGTCGATCGAGGGGAAGCGCGGCTTCCCGCGGCTCAAGCCGCCGTTCCCCGCGGTGGTCGGGGTGTTCGGCCAGCCCACGGTGATCAACAACGTCGAAACGCTGGCGTGCGTGCCGCACATCATCGTCCGTGGCGCCGCCTGGTTCGCGTCGATCGGGCGCCCCAAGAACACCGGCCCGAAGCTGTTCTGCGTTTCCGGCCACGTCAACCGGCCCGGGGTGTTCGAGCTGCCGCTCGGCGTGACGTTCCGCGAGATCATCGAGGAGCACGCCGGCGGCGTCCGCGGCGGGCGCCAGCTCAAGGCGTTCTTCCCCGGGGGCTCGTCGGCCCCGATCCTGACCGCCGCCGAGGTGGACACGATGGCCGACTTCGACGCCTGCGCGGCGGCCGGCACCATGCTCGGTTCGGGAGGCATCATCGTCTTCGACGACACCGTGGACATGGTGGACGTCGCCGACAACGTCGCCCACTTCTACGCCCACGAGTCGTGCGGGCAGTGCACGCCGTGCCGCGAGGGCTCGGACTGGTGCATGGACATCCTCGACCGCATCGTGGCCGGTCACGGCCGCCCCGCGGATCCCGACACGCTCCTGCGCATCTGCCGGTTCTCGTCGGCCGGGATGACGATCTGCCCGCTGGGAGACGCGTTCGCCCTCCCGATCTCCAGCATCGTGAACAAGTACAGGTCCGAGTTCGAGCGCCGCATCGCGTCCGCCACGCCCCTCCCGCAGAAGAAGCAGCCGGTGCTGCCGTGGGCCGGGCCCTGTCCCGGCTTCGGGATCTAGGAGGGATGCGGGTCATGCCGAAACTCACGATCGACGGGCACGAGGTCGAGGTCGCCGCGGGGACCAACCTGATCGAGGCCGCGCGCGCCGCCGGCGTCGCCATTCCCTACTTCTGCTACCACCCGTACCTGACGGTGGTCGGCCAGTGCCGCATCTGCATGGTGGAGATCGCCGGCCAGCCCCGCCTCGCCCTGGGCTGCGCCACCCCGGCCGCCGACGGGATGGTGGTCAAGGTCGAAACCTCGGAGCGCGCCCGGGAAGCCCGTGAGGCGGTGATGGAGTTCCTCCTCGCCAACCACCCCCTCGACTGCCCGGTGTGCGACCAGGCCGGCGAGTGCCTGCTGCAGGACCACTCGATGCGGGAGCAGGGCTCCGAGTTCGCCACCCACATGACCGAGACCCGGCGGACGTTCCCCGGCTACGAGCGCCGCCTGATCGGGCCGCACGTGGTGCAGAACCAGAACCGGTGCATCCACTGCTCGCGCTGCATCCGCTTCACGCGCGAGATCTCCGGGACCGCCGCCCTGACCTACAAGTCCCGCGGCAACTCCACGTTCATCGACACGTTCGACGGCTCCGCGTTCGACGACCCGATGTCCGCGTGCGCCGCGGACGTCTGCCCGGTCGGGGCGCTCACGGTGCGCGAGTTCCGCTTCCGCAAGCGTTCGTGGAAGCTGCTCTCGACGCCGTCGGTGTGCCCGGGGTGCTCGATCGGCTGCAACATCTTCATCGACCACCACGAGCGCGTCGTCTACCGCTTCACGCCGCGCGAGAACCCCGCGATCAACGCCACCTGGCTGTGCGACCACGGCCGCTTCCTCGCCGAGCCGCTCAATGAGCAGGCGTACCTCGACCCGCAGCACAGGACCGGCGGCCAAACCATCCGCGTCGGCTGGGGCGAGGCGCTGGCCGGAATCGCCGCGGAGCTCAAGGACGCCTCGGGGTTGCGGGTGGTCGCCTCGGCGAACCTCTCGAACGAGGAACTCTTCCTTGCGCGGGAGCTGTTCGGGCGCCACCTCAAGGGCGAGATCGCGGTCCCGGTGGCGCCCGGCGAGCCGCGCAAGATGCGCAACGGCAAGGGTGAGTGGCTGCACGCGACCGACCCGCACGCCAACTCGGCGGGCGCGCGCCGCCTGGGTCTCGACCTCGTGGACGGCGAGGGCCTCTCGCGCTTCCTCTACGGCGGCGCCGGCCTCACGCTCATCCTCGACCCCGGGGCGCACCCGTTCCTCGCGAGCCCGGAGGCGCTCCAACTCCTGCGGGTCGGGACCACCGTGGTGTGGGCGCGCCGCGAGCACCCGGCCGCACACGCCGCCACCTGGCTCCTGCCGACGCCGTCGCTCGCCGGCAATGAGGGAACGTTCACCTCGTCCGCCGGCGCCGTGCAGCGCTTCGCCCAGGCGTTCGCCGCGCCCGGTACGGTGCACCGCACCGCGACCGGCGCCATGTCGCCCTCTTGCCCGACGATCGCCGTGCCGTGGGGACCACCGGGGGAGGCGCGGCCGCTCTGGCTCACGCTCGCCGCGCTGGCCCGCGAGCTTGGGGTCCCCCCCCTCGATCTCGCCTCGCCTGCCGACGTCTTCGCCCTCATGGCCCGCAAAGACAAGGCGTTCGCGGGCCTCGCCTGGGAGACGCTCGGTGGCCTGCAGCAGGACGAGTCGTTCCGGGAGCGCCAGCATGTGGGCTGAGATCGCCGTCAGCGCCGCGAAGGTCGCCGTCATCGCCGGCACCGTCCTGACCCTGGTCGCGGTCATGGAGTGGGTGGAACGCCGGGGCGCCGCGTTCATCCAGGACCGCCTCGGCCCCAACCGTGTCGGCCCGCTCGGGCTCTTCCAGCCGATCGTGGATGCGGTCAAGCTCCTCTTCAAGGAGGACCTAACGCCCGCCAACGTCAACCGTGGGCTGTACCTGCTGGCGCCGATGATCTCGGTGTCCGTCGCCCTGCTGACGTTCATCGTGATCCCGTTCGGCGCCGGCAAGGACGTCACCGTATTCGGCGTGCCGCTGGGAGGCATCGAGGTCGCCCCTGACCTCGGGGTCGGCGTGCTGTTCCTCCTGGCCATCGGCTCGCTCGGTGTGTACGGCATCGTGCTCGCGGGCTGGTCCTCCAACAACAAGTACTCGCTGCTGGGGGGCTTGCGCTCCTCCGCGCAGCTCATCTCCTACGAGCTGTCGATGACGCTCGCGGTTCTGGGCGTGCTCCTCGCCACCGGCTCCCTGCGCCTGGATGCCGTGGTCGCGCGTCAGGGCGGGCAGTTCTGGCTCGGCGTCATCCCCCAGTGGAACGTCGTCCCGCAGATCCTCGGCTGCATCGTGTTCGTCGTCGCGGTGTTCGCCGAGACCAACCGCCTGCCGTTCGATCTCGCCGAGGCGGAGACCGAGCTCGTCGCCGGTTACCACGTCGAGTACTCCTCGATGAAGTTCGCGGCGTTCCTCATGAGCGAGTACATGAACATGGTGACCGCCTCTGCCCTGGTGGTGACACTGTTCTTCGGCGGCTGGACGTTCCCCGGCATGGGCGGCTTCTCGGGGTGGCCGTTGCTGACGCTCTCGCTGGTCGCGTTCGGGATCAAGCTCGCGTTCTTCCTCTGGCTCTTCGTCTGGGTGCGCTGGTCGTTGCCGCGCTTCCGGTACGACCAGCTCATGCGCCTCGGCTGGAAGGGGCTGCTCCCGCTCGCGACCCTCAACCTGGTGTGGGTCGGCGTGGCGATGGCGATGGGGTGGATCCGATGAAGGCAGGGTACCGGGTACCGGGCACCGGGCACCGGAACAGCGCATGCGGACTGATGATGACGTTTTGGCGCAGGCAACCGGGAGCCCGCGGGACATTGGCGGGGGGGCTTTGATGGGGACGGCAGTGTTCTACCTGGTGGCCGTGGTCGGAGTCGTGTCGGCGCTCGCGGCGATTTCGCACAAGAACCCGGTCGTCAACGTGCTCTCGCTGGTGGTGACGCTGTTCTGCATCGCGGTCAGCTACGCGCTGCTCGGCGCCGAGTTCCTGGCGGCGGCGCAGATCCTCGTCTACGCCGGCGCGATCCTCGTCCTGTTCCTCTTCGTCGTGATGCTGCTCGGCGCGCCGGAGGAACCGCCGGCCGGCGAACGGCGCCCGTTCCAGCGCGTGGCCGGCCTGGCGCTCGCCGGCATCGCGGCGGCCGGGAGCATTGCGGTGCTGGCCGGCATCCGCGCGGCCGCCCCCGCGGGCGCCGTCAGGGGCACCGCCGAAGCCCTCGGACGGCTCCTCGTCGGACCCTACCTGTTCGCCTTCGAGTTCATCTCGGTGCTGCTGCTCGCCGCCCTGGTGGGGGCACTCATGCTCGTGAAAAGGAAGCACTGACATGACCGTACCGACGACTCACTTCGTGATCTTCGCCGCGCTGCTGTTCGCGATCGGCGCGGCGGGGGTGCTCGTACGCCGGAGCGGCATCTCGATCCTGCTGGGGATCGAGCTGATGCTCAACGCGGCGAACCTGGCGCTGGTGGCGTTCGGGCGCCAGCACGGCCAGCTCGACGCGCAGGTGTTCGTGTTCTTCGTGATGGCGGTGGCCGCCGCGGAGGTCGCGGTCGGCCTGGCGCTTCTGGTCGCGATCTTCCGCAAGCAACGATCCATCGACGTCGACCGCCTCAACGTGATGCGGTGGTAGGAGAGGCGATGCTCGACCTGCTCTGGCTCGTCCCCGCGCTCCCGCTCGCCGGCGCCCTCGTGCTGCTCGGCGGCGGGCTGCGCTTCGGCAAGCGCACCACCACCGCGGTCGGCGTCGGCTCGGTCGGCCTCGCGCTGGCGGCGGTGGCGGCGATCTTGGTGCAGTACGCCGGCATGCACGGCGAGACCGTCGCCCGCCACGTCTTCAGCTGGATCTCCGCCGGGGATGTTACCGTCGACTTCGCCCTCCGCCTCGACCCGCTCTCCGCGGTCATGCTCTCGTTCGTGACGCTCGTCGGCTTCGTGATCCACGTCTACTCGATCGGCTACATGCACACCGAGGGGGACCGCGCCTACGCCCGCTTCTTCGCCTACCTGAACCTGTTCATGTTCGCGATGCTCACGCTGGTGTTGGGGGCCAACCTCGTGGTGATGTTCATCGGCTGGGAGGGGGTCGGGCTCTGCTCGTACCTTCTCATCGGCTTCTACTTCGACAAGGAGTACTGCGCCGCCGCCGGGATCAAGGCGTTCGTGGTCAATCGCATCGGAGACTTCGGTTTCCTGCTCGCGATCTTCTGGGCGTTCAAGGTCTTCGGCACCGTGGACTTTTCCGGGATGGCGGCGGCGCTGGCGGCCGACCCCGCCCGCTACGCGGCGGCGGTGACGCCGATCGCGCTGCTGCTCTTCGTCGGGGCCGTGGGCAAGTCGGCGCAGCTCCCGCTCTACGTCTGGCTGCCCGACGCGATGGCCGGCCCGACTCCGGTCTCCGCCCTGATCCACGCGGCGACGATGGTCACGGCCGGCGTCTACATGGTCGTGCGCTGCAACTTCATCTACCGGCTCTCCCCCACCGCGATGCTCGTGGTCGCCGCGGTGGGCGGCGTCACGGCCCTTTTCGCCGCCACGATCGGCCTCGCCCAGAACGACATCAAGAAGGTGCTCGCGTACTCGACCGTCTCCCAGCTCGGGTACATGTTCCTCGCCGCCGGCGCCGGCGCGTTCGCAGGCGGGATTTTCCACGTCTTCACGCACGCGTTCTTCAAGGCCTGTCTCTTCCTCGGCGCCGGCTCGGTGATCCACGCCTGTTCCGGCGAGCAGGACATGCGCAAGATGGGTGGACTCGCGAGAAAGATCCCGGTTACCTATTGGACGTTCATGGTGGCAACGCTGGCGCTGTGCGGCATCCCGCCCTTCGCTGGCTTCTTCTCCAAGGACGAGATCCTGGGACGGGTATTTGCGGCCGGCGCCGGTAACTTGAACGGCTTCGGCGCCAGCTACCTCGTGCTCTGGGTGCTCGGCCTCGCCGCGGCCTTCCTGACGGCGTTCTACATGTTCCGCGCCGTGTACATGACGTTCCACGGCGAGTTCCGCGGCACGCCGGAGCAATGGCACCACGTGCACGAGAGCCCGGGCTCGATGACCTGGCCGCTGAAGATCCTTGCGGTAGGGAGCGCCGTCGTCGGCCTGCTCGGGGTCGGCAGGGCGATCACCTTCGGCACGGACCTCAACTGGTTCGAGGGCTTCCTCCACCGCGTCGCGCCCACGGTCGAGGTCGAGCACGCCCCGTCGCTCGGGACCGAGTGGGTGCTGATCCTCCTCTCGGTCGCGGTCGCGGTCGCCGGCATCCTGCTGGCGCGGCGCTTCTACTTTGGCGCCGAGGCGTTCGTCGCGCCGAGACGGATCGCCGAACGCGCCCCGGTCCTATACGCCGCAGTCGCAAACAAGTACTACGTCGACGAGGCGTACGACCGCGCCATCGTGCGGCCGCTCGGGAAGCTCGCCCACTTCTCCTGGAAGGGGATCGACACGATCGCGATCGACGGCACGCTCAACGCCTCGGCGTTCTTCACCGAGATCGCCGGCGACCTGCTGCGTTTCCTGCAGACCGGCAACGTGCGCAACTACGCACTATTCGTGCTCGGCGGCGCGCTCGCCGCAGCCGCCTGGCTGCTGCTCTAGGGGGTGATGATGCCGACCGACTTCCTGCTCTCCGCCATCGTCCTCACCCCCGGCGTCGTCGGACTCCTCCTCCTCGTCACTCCGCGCGAGGCGGCGCGGCTCCAGCGTTGGGTGAGCCTGCTCGCCTCCCTGCTGACCCTGGTCCTCGCGGCCGTGGCCTGGTCGCGCTTCGATCCGGCGAACGCCTCGTTCCAGCTCGTCGAAGCGAGGACTTGGCTCCCGAGCGTGGGCATCGGCTACCGCCTCGGGATGGACGGCATCTCCCTGGTCCTCGTGCTGCTCACGGCGCTGCTGCAGCCGATCGTGTTCATCTCCTCATGGCGTTCGATCCACGACAAGGTCAAAGGGTACGTCGTCGCGATGCTGCTCCTCGAGACCGGTGTGCTGGGGGCGTTCCTCGCCACCGACCTCTTCCTGTTCTACGTGTTCTGGGAACTGATGCTGGTGCCGATGTACTTCATCATCGGCGTCTGGGGCGGCGAACGGCGCATCTACGCGGCGGTCAAGTTCGTTCTGTTCACGCTCGCCGGCTCGCTCCTGATGCTCGTCGCGATCATCTATTTGAGCTTCGTCTTCCACGCGCAGACCGGGACGTGGTCGTTCGCCTACGAGGACATGCTGCGGGCCGCTGTCCCCATGGGCCAGGGGTTCTGGCACTCGCCGCAGATGCTCCTGTTCGCCGCGTTCGCCCTCGCGTTCGCGATCAAGGTCCCGATCTTCCCGCTGCACACCTGGCTCCCCGACGCGCACACCGAGGCGCCGACCGGAGGCTCGATCATCCTGGCCGGCGTCCTGCTCAAGCTGGGGACGTACGGCCTGCTGCGCTTCAACCGGCCGTTGTTCCCCGAAGCGTGGCACCGCGCGACGCCGCTGTTCCTCACCCTCGCCGTGATCGGGATCGTCTACGGCGCCCTCGTGGCGTGGGCGCAGAAGGACATGAAAAAGCTGGTGGCGTACTCCTCGGTGACGCACATGGGTTTCATCGTGCTCGGCCTATTTGCCGGCACGGTGACCTCGACCCAGGGGGCGCTGCTCCAGATGGTGAACCACGGGCTCTCCACCGGCGCACTCTTCCTCCTCGTGGGTGTGGTCTACGACCGCCGCCACACCCGAATGATCGAGGACTTCGGCGGCCTCGCCGCGGTGATGCCGCTGTACACCGGGGCGTTCCTGATCGCCACGCTCAGCTCAATCGGGCTGCCGGGCCTCAACGGCTTCGTCGGCGAGTTCCTGATCCTGACCGGGGCCTTCCCGCGCCATCCGGCTTTCGTCGCCGTGGCCGCGACCGGAGTCGTGCTGGGCGCCGTCTACATGCTCTCGCTCGTCCGGCGCGTGTTCTGGAACCCGCTCGCCATCGAGGCGAACCGCTCCCTCCCGGACCTCACCTGGCGGGAGGCGCTGGCGTTCGCACCGCTCGCCTTCTTCATGGTGTGGATCGGAGTCCACCCCGGAACGTTCCTGTCGCTGTCCGAGACGGCCGTGCGCCGGCTCATCGGAGGTTGAGCGTGAACCCGAGCGATCTCGCCGCGGTTGCCCCCGAGCTCCTGCTGGTCGTCATGGGCGCTGTGCTGGTCCTCGCGGACGCCTTCGTCCCGGCGCTGCGACCCCGCTTCGGCGCGGTCGCGGGCGCGTCGGCCGTCGCGGCCGCGATCCTGCGCTGGACGGGACCGCTCCCCGGCGCCGTGTGGTCGGGCGCGCTGGTGGTGGACCCTCTGGCGCGGTTCGTGGACTCGTACATCCTGGCGGCGGTCGTGCTCGTGGCCGTCATCGCCGGCCCGTACCTCGCCCGCACGGCGGCCAGCTACGGAGAGTTCTACGGCCTGCTGCTCTTCTCGGCGGTGGGCGCCATGGTCCTCGCCAAGGCGGACAGCCTCCTCGTCGTCTTCATCGGCCTCGAGCTGCTCTCGATCTCCCTGTACGTCCTCAACGCGTTCCACCGCGACAGCGGCGTCTCCCTCGAAGCCGGGTGGAAGTACTTGGTGGTCGGCGCGTTCGCGTCGGCGCTCCTGCTCTTCGGCATCGCGCTGCTGTACGGCGCGACGGGCACGTTCTCGTTGGCGGCGACGGCCCGCGTCGTGGCCGAGCGCCCGCTTGCCGGCAACCCTCTGGTCCTCGCCGGCCTCGCCCTCGCGCTCGCCGGCTTCGGCTTCAAGCTCGCGCTGGTGCCGTTTCACGCCTGGGCGCCCGACGTCTACCAGGGGTCGCCGACGCCCGTGACCGCGTTCCTCTCCGTCGTCCCCAAAGGCGCCATGCTGGTCACGCTCGCGCGCGTGGTGGCGGCGCTCGCCCCCCAGGCGCTGACGCCCAAATGGCTGCCGCTCCTGGCAACCATCGCCGTCGCGTCGCAAGTGCTCGGCAACCTGGTGGCGATCGCCCAGCGCGACGTCAAGCGGATGCTCGCCTATTCGGGGATCGCGCACATGGGGTACGCCCTGGTCGGGGTCGTCGCGTTCGGCTTCGACGGTCTCGTCGGCGTCCTCGTGTACCTCGCGGCGTACACGGTGATGAACATCGCCGCCTTCGCCGTTGTCTCGGCGTTCTCCGAGAGCGAGGACGAGCCGCACCTGATCACGGACCTCGCCGGCCAGGGATGGCGGCGCCCGTTCCTCTCCTTCACCCTCGCCCTCGCGATGTTCTCCCTCGCCGGCATCCCGCCGACCGTAGGGTTCGTCGCCAAGTTCCTCGTCTTCCGCGCGGCCGTCAACCAGGGCCTCGCCTGGCTTGCCGTCGTCGGCGTCCTCGCGAGCTTCGTCTCGGTTTTCTTCTACGTCCGGGTGGTATACTATCTCTACATGAAACCGCTCCCGCAGCGAGCTCCCGCCTACCTTGAGCCGTGGCCGGTGAGGGTTGCGGCGGGCGCGTGTGCGCTTGCCATCGTTGGGCTGGGCATCTTTCCGTCCTGGTTGTTGAACGCCGCCGAGACCGCGGCCAAGACCCTTCTGAGGTGACGGCATGGCCTTCAAGCGCTACATCCCGGTCGAGAGCATCTCGGAACTGACGATCAACCGCCTGTCGGTCTACCTGCGCTGCCTGCAACAGCTGGAGCACGAGGGCGGCACCACGATCTCCTCCCAGGAGCTGGCCGACCGCTTCCACCTCAACTCGGCGCAGATCCGCAAGGACCTGGCGTACTTCGGCGAGTTCGGGATCCGCGGCGTCGGCTACAACGTCACCCAGCTGCGCGAGCACCTCGTCAACATCCTCGGGCTGCACGAGGAGCGGCGGGTGCTGATGGTGGGCGCCGGCAACCTCGGCACGGCGCTCTCCCATTACTCGGGGTTCAACACGGGTGGTTTCCGCATCGTCGCCATCCTGGACTCGGACCCCCACAAGCTGGGCAAGCGGGTGCCGGGCGGTTTGGTCGTCGAGAACGTCGCCGATTTGTCCCGAATTGTGAAAGATCGTAAGGTGCACTTGGGGGTGATCACCGTCCCGGCCAGCTCGGCGCAGAGGGTGTACGACGACCTCGTGAACGCCGGCGTGCAGGCCGTCCTCAACTTCGCCCCCGCCCAGCTCAAGGGACATCCGGAGGTCAAGCTCAAGAACGTCGACCTCAAGATCAACCTCGAGCTGCTGTCGTTCTTCCTCACCCACGCCGCACGGATGGCGTCGGTCTAGGCGCCGGTCCGTTCGCCGGGGCCGAGGCCGCTCAGCTGAAACGAATGGACTTGACGATCGCCTCGAAATCGGGCCGGAACTTGTCAAGGCTGGCCCGCTTGCAGGTCGCCGTGACGAAGATCAACTTGCCGTCCGGGCGCGCGAGTTGGTACTGCATGGTGACGGTTCCGGCGACGATCCCCTCGTACTCGACATAGAACGTCTTCGCCGGCCCGACCGTGCGGCTTTCGCACGTCGCCACCGCGAGGGTTCGCTTTGCGACCTTCGCGAGTGCCTGGGCGTACGCCGTGCACTTCGCCTTCACCGTCTCAGGGGTAGCCGGGATCATCCCCCCGCCCACCCTCACGTTGATGTTGTCGCTAAACGTCGCATCGCTGGTCGTGCGGTCGAAGAACATTTCGAACGAGCCGTCCTCGACCTTGGCCTTCAGATCTTGGAGCACCTTGGGATCGATGCTCCCGACGTTCGCGCCAGCGGCGCCGGTGAGCGCCGGGTTCTCCTGAATCGCGAGCTTGGTCAACGCCAGCCAGTTGTCCGGGATGTCCACCGTGAACCCGAACGAGCTCTGGTACTCCTTCGCCGACGCCGAGACCGCCAAGACCGCGAGCACGCCCGCCAGTGCAACGAATCTCCTCATATCGCCTCCCTGAATCCGGCCCGATCTGGGGTGGCAACGCCCCGCCCCCCTGCCGCCCGACCGGATCCGCCTCCGTCAGCGGAAGCCGACATGATAGTCGAAGAAATTCCCTCGTCCACCCCCGTCTCCTGCGCCAGTCTCCGGACGGGCCCGGCTGACACCACCGGAGCCGGCGGACGGCGGCCGAGCTCAGTGCGCCGGAGTGCGGGCGCTCGGAGCGGCGCCCGTGCCGGCAGCCGTCCTTTGCAGGAGTTCCTGCAGCCGGTGCTGGATCTTGTCCTGCCGGCCCTGCAGCGTCGCGATCTCGGCGCGCGCCGACTCCAGCGCCCGCATCTCCTGGGCCTGCGGCGCGGGGACCTGGCGGTCGCGCTCGAGCCTGTCGAGCTGGGCCGAGAGCGCCTTGAGCTGCGCCTCGAGGAACTGGCGCGTGGCCGCATCGCCCGCCGCCTTGAGCTGCACCTCGAGGTCGTCCTTCGACCGCGACAGCTCCGCCTGGAGCAGCCGCTGATCCTCCTGCTGGCGCTGGCTCGTGAGCAGCCGTCCGATCTGGTCGCGGACCCACGTGAACCGCCGCCAGTCGACGCCAAGGGCTCGCGCGGCGTCCCGCTCCGCGACCGACAGTTCCTGCACGTGCGCGAGCACGTCGCCGCCCTGGCTCTCGACATCCGCGAGAGCGGTCTCCAGGCGCTGGAGCGCCCTGGCGCGTACCGCCACGAACGCCTGCACGTCGGCGGCCGTGAGCGGGCTCTCCCCGTTCGTCCGGGCCGCCGTCGGTGCCGGGCCGCCGGTCGCGGCCGGCGGGCC
>PKYI01000022.1:0-368 GCA_003133645.1 Acidobacteriota bacterium
GCGCAAGCTGCTGGAGCAGCTCGAGCAGCTCCCGGGGGTGGGGCCGCGCACGGCGACGCGCATGGTGCAGCACATGGTGCGCGTCCCCGAGCTCTCCCGGCGCCTCGCCGACGCCCTCGTGCACGTCGCGGATGCCGTGCACCACTGCGGCACCTGCTTCCTGCTCACCGAGGAGGACCCCTGCCCGGTCTGCCGCGACGAGAGCCGTGACCGCGCCGTCATCTGCGTCGTCGAGGACCCGCTCAACGGATGGGCGGTGGAGGCGACGGGGGAGTTCCACGGGCTCTACCATGTGCTCGGCGGCCCGCTCGACCCGCTGCACGGGATCGGGCCCGAGGAGCTCACGATCGCCGCGCTGCTGGAGCGCG
>PKYI01000022.1:383-15174 GCA_003133645.1 Acidobacteriota bacterium
CGCGACGCGCAAGTGGCCGACCGGGAGTGGGGTGAGCCGAATCGCCTTCGGGTTGCCGGCCGGAGGCGAGATCTCCTACGCGGACTCCGTGACGCTGACCCGGGCGCTGGCCGGGCGGCGGGGGATGGATTGACGAGAAATTGAAGGATATACTCGATATTTGATGGGCGGAGGCTGGCAGGCATGACGATGTTCGGGTCGAACCTAGTCCTGTACGAGGAGGAGTTCGACCGCATCAACGCGGTCCTCGCACGGTTGTGGATGGATGCAAACGCGAAGATCGTGTTCCTCGTCGACAAGAACGGCCAGCAGATCGCCGCGAAGGGTGATCTTGACAAGGTCGACGCCACCTCGCTCGCCTCCCTCACGGCCGGCAACGTCGCGGCCACCGACGGCCTGGCGAAACTGATCGGCGAGAAGGAGTTCTCGATCCTGTTCCACGAGGGAGAGCGGGACAACATCCACATCTCCATCGTCGGGCAGAGGCTGATTTTGGTGCTGATCTTCGACGAACGTTCGTCTTTGGGCCTCGTACGGCTGCGCGTGCGCAAGGCGGCCGCCGAGCTCGAGGAGGTGCTGATACAGATGGCGTCCAAGGCGGCGGACCAGGGCGAGGCCCCGGCGTCGCCGTTTGCCGAGATCACCGACGACGACATCGATGCCCTGTTCACTGAATGAGCTTCATCAACTACGCCTCGCGGGAGATCAACTGCAAGATCGTCTACTACGGTCCCGGCCTGGGCGGGAAGACGACCAACCTGCAGTACGTGTACGAGCGGACGAACCCCCAGAACAAGGGCCAGCTCATCTCGCTCGCCACTGAGACCGACCGCACCCTGTTCTTCGACTTCCTCCCGCTCGATCTCGGGAGCGTGCGCGGGTTTCGCACCCGCTTCCACCTGTACACCGTCCCGGGGCAGGTGTTCTACGACGCATCGCGGAAGCTGATCCTCAAAGGGGTGGACGGGGTGATCTTCGTCGCCGACTCACAGGAGGCGCGGATGGACGCGAACCTGGAGTCGCTCGACAACCTCAAACACAACCTGCGCGAAAACGGCTTCGACCTCGGCCTGCTCCCGTACGCCCTGCAGTTCAACAAGCGCGACCTGGCCGCCGCGGTTCCCTACGACGTCATGCTGCGCGCCCTCCAGATCAAGGGTGAGCCGACGTTCGAGGCGGTCGCGCCCAAGGGGATCGGCGTCTTCGAGACGCTGAAGGCGGTCGCCAAGCAGGTCCTGCAGGAGCTGTCGAAGAAGTAGGCGCGGCGACGCTTTGCGCAGCGCCAGGCGTCACGGCTACCATTGCCGTGATGGAGGTGACGGCGTGAGCGTCGCGGCGGTGGTCCTGGCGGCCGGCGAGGGCAAGCGGATGAAGACGGCCACGGCCAAAGTGCTGCACGAGGCCGGAGGGCGGACGCTGGTGGACCAGGTGCTGGACGCGCTCGCGCCGCTCGTCCCAAGGCCGCTGGTGATCGTGGTTGGTCACCTGCGCGACCAGGTCGAGAGACACCTGGCGGGACGGGAGGTGCTGTTCGCGGTGCAGGATCCGCCGCGCGGCACCGGCGACGCGGTCGGCCGGGCGCTGCCGCTCCTGCCGCGGAAGGGCGAGACGCTGGTGCTCTCCGGCGACGTGCCGCTGATCGGGTCGGAGACGCTCGCGGCGCTGGTCCAGTTGCGGCGCTCGCGCTCCGCGGCGGCGGCGCTGGCGACGGCGGTCCTCCCCGATGCCGGCGGCTACGGCCGCGTCGTCCGCGGCGCGGACGGCGACGTGACGGCGGTCGTGGAGGCGAAGGACGCGACCGGGGAGCAACGCGAGATCCGCGAGGTCAACGCCGGGACGTACGTCTTCGACCTCGCCGCGCTGCGTTCCGCCATCACCGGGCTCTCGCCGGCCAACGCCCAGCAGGAGTACTACCTCACCGACGCGATCGGCATCCTGGCTGCGCGGGGGATGCGGGTGGTTGGGCTGCCGCTCGCGGACCCCGCCGAGATGGCGGGGGTCAACTCGCGCGCCGACCTCGCCGAGGTCCACCGTCTGCTGGGCGCGCGCGTTGTCGCCGCCCTGCAGGGGACTGGCGTCACGGTGCTCGACCCCACCACGACCTGGGTGGACGCCTCGTGCGCGGTCGGGCGCGACACGGTGCTGGAACCCGGCGTGCACCTCCGCGGCGCCTGCCGGATCGGCGGCGGCTGCCGGATCGGCGCCCACGCCGTTCTCCAGGACGTCACGCTTGGGGACGGGACCGCGGTCCCGCCGTTGACGTACCGTCGCGGCGATTAGGGTGTTCGGGCCGGCCGGCCGTGAGCCGGCCGGGTCTGTCTGAGTCTGGAGGGTGTATGTGCGGGATCGTAGGGTACGTGGGCCCGCGCGAGGGCGTGCCGGTGGTCCTCGAGGCGTTGCGCCACCTCGAGTACCGCGGCTACGACTCCGCGGGCATCGCGGTGCACTGCGGGGACCGGCTGGCGATATTGCGGGCGGCGGGCAAGCTCTCGAACCTCGCCGAGAAGGCGTACACGGCCGGGCTCCGAGGCCACCTCGCGCTCGGACACACCCGCTGGGCCACGCACGGCGCGCCGGTCGAGCGCAACGCCCACCCCCACACCGATGAGGGCGGCCGGGTGGCCATCGTCCACAACGGCATCATCGAGAACTTCCGCGAGCTCAAACGCGAGCTCGAGCGCGTGGGCGTGCGCTTCTCGTCCGATACCGACTCGGAGGTGATCGCCCATCTGCTCGCCCGCGCCGGCGGCGACCTGACAGCGGCGGCGATCGCCGTGCGTTCCCGGCTGCGTGGCCAGTACGCGGTGGCGGCGATCGCCGTCGGCGACCCGGGGACGGTGGTCGCGTTCCGCAACGGGCCGCCGCTCGTGGTGGGCCTCGGCGAGGGGGAGAACCTCGTCGCGTCCGACCCCGCCGCGGTGATCGCGATGACCCGGCGCTGCGTCCACCTCGAGGATGGTGATGTGGCGATCGTCCGGGCGGACAGCGTCACGGTCCTGGACGCGTCCGGGAGCCCGGTCGAGCGGGCGGTCGTGACCCTCGACTGGGAGCCAGGCGAGGTCGAGCGCGGCGGGTTTCGCCACTTCATGCTCAAGGAGATCTACGAGCAGCCGGGCGCCGTGTCCGAGACGCTGTACGCGCTCTTCCCCGAGGCCGGCGCGCCGTCGCTCGCCCACCTCGGCCTCGACGCCGCGACGCTGCGACGCTTCACCGCGGTGCGGCTGGTCGCCTGCGGCACCTCGTGGCACGCCGCCCTGGTCGGCAAGTTCTACCTCGAGCGCCTGGCCAGGGTCGCGTGCGAGGTCGAGTACGCCTCCGAGTTCCGCTATCGCGAGCCCCTGCTCTCGTCCGGCACGCTGGTGGTCGGGATCACCCAGTCCGGCGAGACCGCCGACACGATCGCCGCGATGCGCCTGGCTGCCGGCGCCGGAGCGTCGCTTGCGACGGTCTGTAACGTGCGCGGCTCGCTCGCCGAGCGCCTCGCGGCGTTCCGCCTCGGCACCCACGCCGGGCCGGAGATCGGGGTCGCCTCCACCAAGGCGTTCACCACGCAGCTCGTGGCTCTGCTCGCGCTCGCGCTCGCCTGGCGCGACGCCAAGGGGCTGCCGGCCTCCGAGACCGGGGCGCTGCTCGAGCGCGCCTGGGCGCTCCCCTACGACATCGAGGGCGCCCTCGGGCATGCGGGCGAGCTGGCGGCCATCGCGGATGAACTGCAGCACGCGAGCGACGCCCTCTACATCGGCCGCGGCGCGCTCTACCCGCTCGCCCTCGAGGGGGCGCTCAAGCTGAAGGAGATCTCGTACCTGCACGCCGAGGGGTACCCGGCCGGCGAGATGAAGCACGGCCCGATCGCGCTGCTCGACGAGAACTTCCCGGTGATCGCGCTGTGCCCGGCCGGGGAACTCGCCGAAAAGGTGCGCTCCAACATCGAGGAGGTGCGCGCGCGCAAAGCGCCGGTGTACGTGATCGGGGACGCCACCGACGCACGCTTGGTTGAACTCGCCCGCGCCGTCATCCCGCTCCCCGCCCTGCCCTGGCCGCTGCAGCCGATCGCGGCGGCGGTGCCGCTGCAGCTGCTGGCGTATGAGGTGGCGGTGCGCAGGGGTTGCGATGTGGACCAGCCCCGGAACCTCGCCAAGTCCGTCACCGTCGAGTGAGGCGCCGCCGGCGTCGGACCTCTCGCTGCGTTGCGCTCGCCCCGCTCGCGTGCTCATGTGGCCTCCGGCCACACTCCGCTGCGGCGGGGTTCGCGCGCCTTGCGATAGGCCCAACGGCGGCGGCGCGGCTACACGCCGCAAGCTCGGAGGTCCTGCCTATCGTTGAGCTTCTCGTCTTCGAGGGAGGTGCTCGAGGGTGCGCGGCCTGCGGCCGGCGCAGCCGGCTCGGACCACTGACCACCGGCCACTGACCACGTCTTCACTCTGGACTCTTCACTTTTCACTGTTCACTGCGTTTCTTGGTAGCCTCCATCGTGCAGACGGGGGGTAGCGCGACGTTGAACGATCCGGCCGACTCTCCGACAGCCCCGGCCACGCCATCCGGTGCGGGGGGCGGCGGGTTTATGCCGTCGCGGCGGACGACGCGCCTGCTGTTGGGGCTGGTCCTCCTCCTGGCCGCGGCGACCCGCCTGGCGAACATCCCCGGGGTGTTCGTCGGGGGGCGGGTGCTGATCTGGGACGAGGACAGCGCGTACCACTGGCACCGCGCATCGCTGGCGGCCGCACGCTACCCGAAAGTGCACACGTTCGACTGGTACACGAACTACCCGACTGGGGCGCGGATGATGTGGCCCGTCGGTTTCGACCTCGCTCTGGCCACGGTCGTTCGCCTGGTGGGGTTGGTGAGCGGCGGCCGCATCCCCCCGCTGGTGGTCGGGGTTCTCTTCGACCCCGTTCTCGGCGTGCTCTCGGTGCTGGCCATTTACTTCCTCGGCCGGGAGTTGGGAGGTCGGGCGGTGGGCCTCGCCGGCGCGGCGATCGCCGCGGTGCTGCCGATCCTGACCGGGTACTCGATGGTGGGACGGATCGACCACCACGCCATCGAGCCCGCGCTGGCCGCGCTCCCCCTCGCCCTGCTCCTGCACGGCGTGCGCGCGACGTCCGACCGCGGGCGCGGCCGCACCGCCGCTGGGCTGGGGGTGCTGTTGGCGGTAGAGATCGGGGTGTGGCCGGGAGCGATCGCGGCAGGGGTGCTGGCGGCCGCCTCACTGGCCGTGGTCGCGCTGTGGCCGCCCCGCGTTTGCGACAGGGAAACCCTCGTCGCTTTTGGGAAACGGACCTTCGGCGTGGCGGCGCTCGTGATCCTGCCGATCGTGCTGGCTCACCCGTGGGCTGCGGCCGGGAGTTTCGCGTACTACGCGCCGACGTGGCTGCAGCCGCTCGTGTTCGCCACGTCGTGGCTGAGCTTTGCCCTGGCCGGCAGTTCGCTGCGGCGCCGGCCGGCGAGCAGGGGGGCGCTCGTAGCCGCCCTGCTGCTGGCGCCCCTGGTGGTGGCGGTGACCGGCGTGGCTCTTTCCCCCGGGTTGCGGCACACCGCGGCGTCCGTCCTCGGCTACCTGGACCGCGGCGACGTTCAGATCAGCCAGGTGTTCGAGTCCTACCCGTTGTTGAGCTTCGGGCTGGGTACCGCGGTGAAGCAGTACGGCGTGATGGCGGTGGCATTCCCGGTCCTGCTCGTCGCGCTCGGCCTTTGCGGCTGGCTGGCCACCCCCTGGGGGCAGCTGGGGGCCAGAATTGCGCTGCTCTGGTTCGTGGTCACGGCCGGGATGGCCCTCGGGCAACTGCGGTTGGGCTCGCAGTTCGCGCCCCTCTGGTGCGCGGTGTGGGGCGCGGCGTGGGCGTACGCCGTCCGGCGCGTCGAGCAACGGGCGGGACACCACGGCACGGTCCGTCTCGGCGCCGTCCTCGTCGGACTCGCGATCATGGTGCCGACCCTGCGCCTCCACCACCTCACCGATCGGCCGCCGCAGGGGGAGCTGGTCCGCAGCCGCGACGCGTTGGTGTGGTTGCGCGACCGTGCCGCCAGTCCCGGTGATGTCAACCAACCTGAGGTGCGGCCCCGTTTTGCGGTGATGAGCCGCTGGGAGTGGGGCAACTGGCTGATCACCGTGGCGCACCAGGCCAATATCGCCAACCCCTTCGCCCAGGCCGAGGTCCACCTCCGCGGCGTCCGCGCTGCCGCCGCGTTCTTCCTCGCGACCGACCCCGCGCCGGCCGTGCGGCGGCTCGAGCAGCTCGGGGTGCGCTATGTGCTGGTGACGCCGGTGTTCTACGAGATCGAGGACGTGGCCAGGCAACTCGGAAGCCGCGCGCCGCGCGTGGCTGCGGCGCACTCCGGCGCCTCGTTGCAGCCCACGCCGGCGTTCTACGCCACGATGAACAGCCGCCTGCTCGTCTTCGACGGCCTTGAAGTCCGCCTCGAGGGGAAGACGCTGCCGCCGCTGCGCCGGCTCCGCCTCGATTTCGAGTCGGCGGCAAAAGGCGCCGAACCCGGCTGGGAGGGGAGTTTCTGCAAGGTTTTCGAAGTCGTCCCGGGGGCCCGGATCGAAGGCACCGGAAACCCGGGCGAACCAGCCGACCTCTGGCTGTATCTGGTGACCAACCGGGGGCGGCATCTGACGTACCACGAACGCAGCACCGCCGACGCGAGCGGCGGCTTCGAGTTCACGGTCCCGTACGCCACGGCGGGCGAGGACGGGGCCGTGCGTGCGCTCGGCCCCTACCGGATCGTCGCCGCTGGTCGCGAGGCCGAGGTGGCGGTGGTCGAGCCCGATGTCGCGCAACGGCGGACGGTCGGCATCGGCCCCGAGGCGTGGCGGGCCGCGGCGGTCCCTCCGGCTTCGCGCTGAGCCCGCGCGGCCCGGGACCCCGGCGCACGGTACAATCACCGGTTCCTGGGAGGGGCGTTGGACCGACTCGCGAAGTTGCTCGCGGACCTGGACGAGGACCAGAAGCTGGCCGTGATGCACGGCGAGGGTCCGCTCCTCGTCGTCGCCGGGGCGGGGTCCGGGAAGACGCGGGTGCTCACCTACCGGATCGCGGCACTGCTGGCGCGCGGCCTCGCCCAGCCGCACGAAGTGCTGGCGGTGACGTTCACCAACAAGGCGGCGCGCGAGATGGCGGAGCGCGTCGAGCGCCTGGTCGGCGGCGGGCTGCGCGGCGGTTTCGTCGGGACGTTCCACCGCTTTGCCCTGCAGCTCCTGCGCAACCATCCTGCCGAAGCGGGGTTGTCGCCGCGCTTCGCCATCGCGGACGATGATGAGCAGCGCCAGGTGCTCGACCGCGTCCTCAAGCGCCTCGACATCCCCTCGACGCGGTTGTCGGTGCGGGCGGCGCGCTCGCGCATCTCCGCGGCTAAGAACGCGCTCGTCGGGCCGGAGGCGCTCGCGAGCCGGGCGCGCGGCGACGCGGAGCGCCTCCTCGCCGAGGTCTACGAGGCGTACGAAGGGGAGCTGCGCGCGGCCGGAGCGGTGGACTTCGACGACATGCTCACCGGTGCGGTGGCGCTGCTCGAACGCCACGACGCGATCCGCAAGTCGCTCGCCTCGCGCTTCCACTGGCTGCTGGTGGACGAGTACCAGGACACCAACCTGGCGCAGGCGCGCCTGGTGCGGCTGCTGGGGGGCAAGTCGCCGAACCTGACCGCGGTTGGCGACGAGGACCAGTCGATCTACCGCTGGCGCGGGGCCGATGTCGAGAACATCCTCGCCTTCGAGGAGGCCTACCCGGGCGCGCGGGTGGTGACACTGGGCCGCAACTACCGCTCGACCGAGCCGATCCTGCGCGCGGCCGCGGCCGTCATCGAGCGCAATCCCCGGCGGCGCCCGAAGCGGCTCTCCTCCGAGGTCGGTGCGGGCGTCCCGGTGACGGTGTACCTCGCCGCCGACGAGGCCGACGAGGCCCGCTTCGTCGCCGACGAGATCTCCCGCCTGCGCGCCTCGGTGCCCGCGGGGGAGATTGCGGTGCTGTTCCGCGTCAACGCCCAATCGAGGCCGTTCGAGGGGGAGATGGTGCGGCGCGCGATGCCGTACGTGGTCGTCGGCGGTACCCGGTTCTGGGAGCGCAAGGAGGTGCGCGACGCGCTCGCGTACCTGCGCCTCCTGGCGGCCCCCAACGACGCGCTCGCGTTCCGGCGCGCGATCCACGTCCCGGCGCGCGGGATCGGGCAGGTTGCGATGGACCACCTCGAAGCCGCCGCGGCGGCGTTCGCGGCCGCCCTCCCGGAGGCGGCCCGCCGGCTCCCCGAAGCGCTCTCGCCGCGGGCCCGGGTGGCGTTGGCGGAGTTCTTTACGCTCCTCGACGCGCTGCGGGCGCTCGCGGGCAGCGCCCCGCCGGCGGAAGTCGTCCGCGAGCTGCTGGAGCGCTCGGGCCTAGCGGCGCAGTACGCGTCCGGCGACGAAGACGACCGCTCGCGCCGCGCCAACCTCGACCAACTCGTCGCGGCCGCGGCGGAGGCGGCCGAGCGGGGCCTCGACCTCGTCGCGTTCCTGGACGAGGTCGCGCTGCTCACGGATGCCGACACGCGGCGGGAGGGCGACGCGGTACAGCTCTCGACGTTGCACGCCGCCAAGGGACTCGAGTTCGACGCCGTGTTCCTGGTCGGAATGGAGGACGGCCTCCTGCCGCTGCGCCGCGAGGGCAGCAGCGAGGCGGACGAGGAGGAGGAGCGCCGCCTCGCCTACGTGGGGATGACGCGGGCACGGCGGCGGTTGATCCTGACCTCGGCGCGGGTGCGCCGCATCAACGGCCAGTTGCTCTCGGGCCGGCCATCGCCGTTTCTGCTCGAGGTGCCGCGCGAGGTGGTGGAGGACCGAGCCGCGGCTTTTGGCCGCGACCCGTTCCGCACCCATGCGCCATACCCGCACCAACGAGTGAGCAAGCTTCCGGGCGGTATCCCCGATGAGGGGCTCGGACCCCGGACCCCGGACCCCGGACCCCGGTCCTCCCCCAAGCGCCCCGACGGCTGGCGGCCCGGGCTCAAGGTCCGGCACGCGACGTTCGGCTCAGGGGTGATCCTCCAAGTGCAGGGGACCGGTGCCCAGACGCGCCTGGTCTGCTTTTTCGACCGCGCCGGACGCAAGATCCTGATCCCTTCACTCGCCCACCTCGAGCGCCTCTAACGGCAAGCCCGAGCGAGCCGGGTTTGGGCCAAGACGGCGATCGACGATGAACGCTTCCTGTCGTATCAGGCGGCACTCAACCGTACGACGAGGACCGAACACCCGGCCGCGCGGACCACAATTTCGGTCACGCTGCCGAGGAGCAGGCGCGGAAGCCCGGTCCGGCCGACCGTACCGACCACAATCAGCTGCGCCTGGATCTGCTCAGCGTGACGAAGGATGGCCGGGGCGGCCGGGCCGAAGGCGACGAACCGGTCACCGTCGATCCCATAGCGGGAGAGTGCGCTCGCCAACTTTCCGTCCACGGCATCACGCAGCTCCTCCCGGACCCCTGTCGAAAAGCCAAAGGGTGCGGAGGTGAGAGGTTCTGGCATTCCCTCAGCCAGACTCAGGCCAAGATCGATGCTGTGGAAGATCGTGAGCTGCGCACCGGCGCGGCGGGCTTCTTCACCCGCAGCGGCAACGGCCGGCAGGGAGGGGTCGGAAAAATCGGTTGCGACCAGAACCCTGCGGCTCTTCGGAGAGCGCCGGGCCACGAGCACGGGGCAGTGAGCGTGACGGACAACTCGCTCGGCCACGCTGCCGAGCAGGATACGGCTGAGACCCGTGGCCCCGTGGGCTCCGACGACCACCAGATCCGCCCCACACTCCTCGGCCCTGCGGACGATGACGGCATGGGGGGGGCCGTCCTCGACCAGCACCTCGAACTCGCCGGGCTGGCGCCCGGTCAGCGCTGTCACCCGCACGTTGACCTGTTCGATGACGTCGCGCTGCAGGGTCGGCGAATCGTCGGCCATCTCCTGCCGAAACTGCGGAAACAGCGGGTCCGTCCGCAGCGGGTTGGGAATGACGTGAAAAACAGTCAGTGTGGCACCTGCCGCCCGCGCCCGCTCATCGGCCTGCCGCACGGCCTCGTCCGCTGCCTCACTGAAATCGGTCGCGACAACAACCCTTTTAGCCATGATGACTCCTTCACGGTGTCACTTGAGCGCGCCGTCCCTGACGACCACGCGGCCGGCCTTGACGACGTGGCGCACGAGGTTGACGCCGAAGTGGTAGACGAGGTGTTTCGGGGACGGCGCGTCGAGCACGACGAGGTCGGCTTGCTTCCCGGTCTCGACGGTCCCCAGCCGGTCGGCGCGCCCGAGCGCCGCGGCGGCGTTGAGCGTCGCGCCGACGATCGCCTCCTCCGACGAAAGCCCGGCGCCGAGGCAGGCCAGGGCGATCACCGCCGGCATCGACTCGGTGTGCGACGAACCGGGGTTGCAGTCGGTCGCGATCGCGACCGGCACGGCGGCGTCGACGAGGGCACGCGCCGGCGCGAAGCGGTCGCGCAAGAAGAACGAGACCCCGGGGAGTGCGATCGCAATCACGCCGCGCCGGGCCATCGCCGCGATCCCCTCCGCCGAGGCGTGCAGGAGGTGCGCGGCGGCCGCGGCGCCGACTTCGGCGGCGAGCGCGGCGCCCCCGAGGTCGCAAAGCTCGTCGGCGTGCAGGTGGATTCGCCACCGGTTGCGGCCCGCGTCCGCGAGCAACCGCCGCGTCTGGTCCGGGGTGAAGACGCCCCTCTCGCAGAAGACATCCACCTGCTCGGCGAGGCCTTCGGCGGCGATCGCCGGGTGGATCCGCGAGACGACCAACTCGACGTAGCCGTTGGGGTCGTGCCGCCACTCGGGCGGCACCTCGTGCGCCGGCATCGCCGTCGGCACGATCTCGACCGGGTGGCGCCGGCCGGCCTCGCGGAGGACCCGGAGTTGCTTGAGTTCGTTGTCGAGGTCGAGGCCGTACCCCGACTTCGCCTCCGTGGTCGTGGTGCCGCAGGCGAGCTGGAGGTCGAGGCGGTGCAGCGTGAGCGCGAGCAGCTCGTCGAACGTCGCCCGCCGCGTCGCCGCGACCGTCGCGACGATGCCGCCTCCCGAGGCGGCGATCTCGGCGTAGTTTGTCCCGGCGAGGCGGCGGTCGAACTCGTCCTCACGGTAGCCGGCGAACGGCAGGTGGGTGTGCGGGTCGACGAAGCCCGGGAGCACGGTGCCGCCGGCGGCGTCGAGGACGGTGTCCGGCGTTGGGAAGAGGCGGTCGTGCTCGCGCGCTTCGCCGACGAAGACGATGTCATGGCCCTCGCAGCGCACCACCGCGCCGGGGAGCAGGTCGAGCGCACCCTGATTGGGCCCCGCGAGCGCCGACGTCCCGCGCGGCGTCGCCACGACGGTGGCGCCTCGAATGAGCAGGCTCACGAGCGGACCTCCAACCCCGGCAGGGCGTCTTCCGGCCGCGACCGGCTCAGCGCTCGCCCTTGGCGTCGCCGGAGCGGCGCCGCAGGAAGCTGACGGTCGGCGAATCGCTCGCCCTCTGCTCGGCGAGCTCGTCGTCGCGCGCCGCACCGCCGAGCACGTCGACGAGGCGCTTGATCTCCGCCCGCGCCGCGCGCCGCCGCCCGCGCAGCTGGCTGATCACCAGCTCGATGTTCTCCGCGCGCCGCGCCGCGTCGTCCACCACCCGGTCGGCCAGCGCCTCCGCGTCGGCGATGATGCGCTGCGCCTCGGTCTCGGCCCGCGCAACCGTGGCCTCGGCGGTGCGCTGCGCCGCCACCAGCGCCTCGTTCACCGCGCCGGCGCGCTGACGGCACTCCTCGACCTCCTGGCTCAGGTGCGCGATCTGAGCGCGCAGCTCGCCTCGGGTGCGCGCCTCCTCCTCGAGCTGCTCGGCGATCTCGCCGAGGAACTCGCGCACCGCGTCGGGGTCGTGACCGCGCAGTTTGCGTGCGAACGTCGCACGCTGGATCTCCAGCGGCGTCAACCTGTTCATCGCAGCGCCTCCTGCCTCTTCTCAGCTTACCTCACTCCCCGCCGCTGGCGGTGACGCGCCTCACGCCAGTGGGCGGCGCTCCCCGAACACGATCCGCCCGAGCCTGACCAGCGTCGCCCCCTCCTCGACCGCCACCTCGAAATCCTCGCTCATCCCCATCGAGAGCTCGAGCGCGGGGAGCGCGAGGCGCGAGGCGAGGCCGGCCGCAAGCGCGCGCAGCGCCGCGAAGTGCGGACGGGAGCGTTCGGGGTCGGGATCGTACGGCGGCACCGTCATCATGCCGGCGAGGCGCAGGTGCGGGCAACGCGCGAGGATGTGCGCGGCCAGCGCGGCCGCGTCCTCGGCGGTCACGCCGCTCTTGGCCGCCTCGCCCCCGACGTTGACCTCGAGGAAGACCGGCAGCACACGGCTGCCCCCGGCCAGCAACCCCTCGAGCCGATCGGCGAGTTCAGGCCGGTCGACCGTCTCGATGACGTCGAAGAGCCCGAGCGCCGTCCGGGCCTTGTTGCGCTGCAGCGGGCCAATGAGGTGCCACGGGGTCGCCCCCGCCACCAGGGGGCGCTTGGCGGCCGCCTCCTGAACGCGGTTCTCTCCGATCGCGTCGGCGCCGGCCGCCACCGCTTCCGCCACCGCCTCGGCGGGCTGCGTCTTGGACACCGCGACGATGCGGACGCCCGCAGGGTCGCGGCCGGAGCGGGCGCACGCCGCCGCGATCCGTTCCCTGACCCCCGCGAGGTTCGCCGCGACGCTCACGGTCCCGTCTTTCGGACCCCGGACCCCGGACCCCGGACCCCGGTCTTCACAGCCCCTCCGGCCGTGGCAGCGTCGAGGCGCGTTCGTCCATCGCACGGTTGGCGAGGGCGTCGGCGGCGCGGTTGGCCTCGCGCGCGACGTGCACGATGGCGAAGCGGCGGAAGCCGGCGGCCAGCGTGCGCGCCTGGAGCCACAGCGGTTTGAGGTGCGCCGCCTTGACCTTGTAGGCCCCTTTCATCTGCTCAACGACGAGCTGCGAGTCGGAGCGCACCTCGAGGCGCTCGACGCCGAGGGCGCGGGCGCGCTCGAGCGCGGCCAGCAGCGCGGCGTACTCGGCGACGTTGTTGGTGGCGGTGCCGAGGTAGAGGCAGTGCTCCTCGCGCCGGTCCGCGAGCTCGAGGACGACGCCGCACCCCGCCTCGCCGGGGTTGCCGCGCGATCCGCCGTCGATCGCGGCCGCGGCGGCGGGCGAGGCGGTCATGCGGAGGGCGGGAACTGCTCGGGGTCGTAGAGTAGCCGGCGGCAGTGGTCGCAGGTCTGCAACTCCTCGACCGTGCGCACGAGCTGCACGAGCGACGGGCGTAGGTCGCCGTGGCACGCGGAGCAGGCCGTCCCATCCATCGGCACGACCGCGTTCGGCTTGCGCGACACCCACAGCTTCTTGAAGCGTTCCATCGCTTTGTCCCCGAGCCGGGTTTGCACGGCGCGCAGCTCCGTCTCGAGCGCGGCCAGCTCCCCCTCGCTCGCCTGGCGGAGCTGCTCCCACGCCGCCTCGGCCTGCTCGCGCAGTGCCTTCTCTTCCGGGCTCTCCTCCCCCAGCGTCGCGATCGCGGCGTCCGTGCTCTCGAGTTCCTGCAGGATCTCGAGGAGGCGGTCCTCCTTGGCCTTGAACTGGGTCTCCACGTGATCCAGCTCCGAGACCACGGCGGAGAGCTGCTTCATGTTGGTGACGTGGCTCTTCTGCTTGCGGAAGTGCTCGCGCTCCTCGCGCAGCGCGTCGGCCTCCGGTTGCAGCGCCGCCTGCTCCGCGGCCAGTGCGTCGCGCCGCACGCGGGCGGCCTCGAGCTTCTCGTGCCGCTCGGAGAACTGCGTGCGTAGCGCGGCCAGCGCCTCCGGGGGCGTGTCCCGCTCCCGTTTCAGCGCCGCGCGGCGGGTCAGCAGCCGCTGCAGCGCAACGTACCCTGCAAGTTGGTCCCTCGCCGTCAACGCCCCTCCCGTTTTTCAAGCACCCCGAACCCGGCCTGACCGGACCGGCAGGCCGCAAGCCCTCTCGGTGCGTGGTGGGTCCACCAGGATTCGAACCTGGGACCAACCGGTTATGAGCCGGCAGCTCTGACCGCTGAGCTATGGACCCAGCGCGGCGAATTGTAGGCGCTATTGAGACTTGGCGCAACCTCGAGGACAGGGCACAGGGCGCAGGGCACAGAAAAGGCGTGGTCCGTGGTCAGTGGTCCGTGGTCAGGGGGCGCGGGGCACCGGAGTTTGGTTCCCGGTGCCCCTTCCCCAGCTTCTCAGCCGATCATGTCGAGGTACGGCTTCAGCAGTTTGGCGCGGGTCGGGTGGCGGAGCTTGCGCAGCGCCTTCGACTCGATCTGGCGGATGCGCTCCCGCGTCACGTTGAACGCCTTGCCGACCTCCTCGAGCGTGTGCTCGGTGCCGTCGCCGATGCCGAAGCGGCGGCGCAGGACCTCGGCCTCGCGCGGGGTGAGGGTGCGCAGGACCCCTTCCGCCTGGGTCTTCAACGAGGCCGCGATGACCGCGTCGATCGGGGAGACGGCGGAGCGATCCTCGACGAAGTCCCCGAGGTGGGAGTCCTCCTCCTCGCCGATCGGCGTCTCGAGCGAGACCGGCTTCTGGGAGACCTCCATGATCTCGCGGACCTTCTCGGGGGTGAACACCTCCTCCTGGCCCCGCGACATCGCCTCGGCGATCTCCTCGACCGTCGGCTCGCGACCCAACTCTGCGAGGAGGGTGCGCGAGAGACGGAGCAGCCGGTTGATCGTCTCGATCATGTGGACCGGGACCCTGATCGTGCGGGCCTGGTCGGCGATCGCGCGGGTGACGGCTTGGCGGATCCACCAGTGGGCATAGGTGGAGAACTTGAAGCCTCGCTCG
>PKYI01000216.1 GCA_003133645.1 Acidobacteriota bacterium
CCGCCCGCGGGCGGCCGCAAGGGTCGCCCCTACGCGGAATATCAACGACAGCGCCCGGCGGTCGCGCCCCACACTTGGGCTGAACGCGCGGCCGGCGGCCGCGTAGCCTAGAATGGCCCCGTGAAGATCCTCGTGACCCGCAGCGATCACCGTCCGTTCGAGGTGGATCGCTTTGGCGCCGCATGGCGGCGCGCCGGGGGCGGCCCGTCCGAGTTGATGTTCGTGACGCCCACGACGGCGGGCGATGTGGCCGCCAGCGGGAGCGCGTTTGCGGGCCTGCTGCTCACCGGCGGGCCCGACGTGGAGCCGGCGCGCTACGGCGCCGCGCCCGAGCCCGGCGTCGAGCGGCACCCTGACCCGGCGCGCGACGCGCTCGACCTCGATCTGCTCGCGCGTGCCGCACGGGAGGGGTGGCCGGTGCTTGCGGTGTGCTACGGGATTCAGGTCCTCAACGTCTTCCACGGTGGCACGCTCGTGCAGGACCTCGACCGCGCCGGTAAGGGCGGGCACCGGGCGCCGGAGCCGAAGGACCGCCTGGCCCACACCGTGACGCGCAGCGGCGGGCGCTGGCTGCAGGGCTGCCCGGGTGAGTTCTGGGTGAACTCGCGCCACCACCAGGCGATCGACCGGCTCGCCGGGGCGCTCGAGGCGGTCGCGGCGGCGCCGGACGGCGTGATCGAGGCGGTCGAACTGCGCGGCGGCGAGCGCTTCGTCCTCGGCGTCCAGTGGCACCCCGAAAACCTCACCCAACCCGAGCACGTCGCGGTCTTCCGCGCCTTCCGCTCCGCCTGTCCTGCCGTATCCCGACCCCGGGGCTTGTCGTCCGGACCCCGGACCCCGGACCCCGGAGCCCTGTAGTCATGCCTCCCACGCTCGCCATCGTCGGCCGGCCGAACGTCGGCAAGTCCACGCTCTTCAACCGCCTGGCCCGCATGCGGCGGGCGATCACGCACGACCTCGCGGGAATGACGCGCGACCGGGTCGCGTCCGACGCTCCGCGACCGGCGGGCGGGGTCGTGGTGCTCGTGGACACCGGCGGCTTCGAGCCCGACAGCGAGGCGCTGATCCCCGCGATGGTGCGGGAGCAGGCGTTGACCGCGGTGTCCGAGGCGGACGCGGTCGTCCTCCTGGTGGACGGGTCGGTAGGCCTGCTACCCGCGGACGCCGAGATCGCCGGCCAGCTCCACCGCACCGGCCGGCCGGTCGTGGTCGCGGTGAACAAGGACGACCGGCGGGACGCCGCCCACGCCCATGCCGAGTTCGCCGCCCTGGGTTTCCCGGTGGTCACGATCTCGGCCGAGCACGGGGTCGGCATCGGCGACCTCTGGGACGAGCTCGAGCTCGTCCTCCCCCCGCCGCAGGAGGAGGGCGAGGCGGTCAAAGCCGAGCTCTCGGTCGCGATCGTGGGCCGGCCCAACGTCGGCAAGTCCTCCCTCCTCAACCGGCTGCTGGGCGAGGAGCGGGTGCTCGTCTCGGAGATCCCGGGCACCACCCGCGACTCGGTGGACACCCTGCTTGCCCTCGGGACGCACTCGGTGCGCCTGATCGACACCGCGGGGATCCGGCGCAAGGGGCGGACCGACCAGGGCCCGGAGGTGCTGTCGGTGCTGATGGCGCGGCGCGCCATCGAGCGGGCGGAAGTGTGCCTGCTGGTCGTCGACGCCAAGGAAGGTCTCACCGCCCAGGACACGCACGTCGCGGGGTACATCGACGAGGCCGGCCGCGGCGTCGTGGTGGCGGTCACCAAGGCGGACCTCATCGCCGATGAGGGCAGGGACGGCAAGGAGCGGGTCAAGGACCAGGTCCTGCACCACCTCAAGTTCCTCAAGGACACGCCGCTGCTCTTCGTGTCCTCGCTCACCGGTGTCGGCGTGCCGCACCTCCTGCCGGCCGCCCTCGAAGTGGGCGAGGCGTTCCGCCTCCGCATCGGCACCGGCGAGCTGAACCGGATCCTGCGCGCCGCCTGGGAGAAACAGCCGCCGCCGGGGGGGAAGCGGCCGCCCAGGCTCCTGTACGCCACCCAGACCGGCAGCGGCCCGCCGCGTTTCGTGCTCTTCGTGTCGGGCACGGGGAAGCTTCACTTCTCGTACGTCCGCTACCTGGAAAACGCGCTGCGCGCCGCCTTCCCGTTGGCAGGCGTCCCGATCAGGTTTAAGATACAAGGGAAAAGTGGCCGGACCGGCTAATGGTGCAATTTCGACCGCGCACGCGCGAGATCATCACCAAGATCGTCTACTACGGCCCTCCCCTGGGCGGGAAGACGACGAACCTGCGCACCCTGTACGACGGCTATCCGCCGGCCACGCGTGGCGAGCTGGTCGTCGTGCCGGCTGGCGGCGACCGGACGATCTTCTTCGACTTCCTTCCGGTCGATGCCGGGACGCTGCGGGGCATGCGGGTGCGCGTCCAGCTCTACACCGTGCCTGGCCAGGTGCACTACAACGCGACCCGCCAGGTCGTGCTGCGCGGGGTGGACGCGGTCGTTTTCGTGGCCGACTCGCAGCGCGAGCTACTGCGCTCGAACCGCGAGTCGTGGGAGAACCTCAAGGAGAACCTGGCGCTCCAGGGGCTGACGCTTGCCGATCTGCCGCACGTCCTGCAGTACAACAAGCGCGACCTCGCCGACGTTTTGACCGTCGAGGACCTCGACGAGCTTCTCAACGAGTTCAACGCGCCGTTCTTCGAGGCGGTCTCCACCACCGGAATCGGCGTCGAAGAGACGCTGCAGGCCGTGGTCAAGCTCGTCGCGCGCTCGTTGCGCGACCGCTTCAAGATGCTCTCCGACGAGGGGAGCGAGTTCGGCGAGTTGCTGCGGCCCTCGGCTCTGGAGGGCGCGGCGCCGCCCACCGAGACCCCAAGGTCCGTCTTCATGCCCCCGGTGCCCACGTTTGGGAAAGCCCCGGGTGGCGTCGTCCTCGGGACGCCGGAACCGAAGGCCGCCGTCACCACGCCGTTGTTCCTCGACGAGCGGTTCGACGAGCGCGTCGTCCCCTTCGCGCCGCCGCCGATCCAGCCTCCGCCGGCGCCGCCGGCCGACGAGCCCCTGCTGCCGTTCCTTGCGCCCCCTGGGCCGCCGGCAACGCCGGACGAGCCGGTCTTCGATGCGGGACTCTCGGGGCTGACCGGGAAAGTGCGGGTCGTGCCCGAGGGCCTGGAGTTGCCCGCGGATTTCCTCGACGAGGCGCCGCCGCCGCTGCCGGATCCGTTCGAGGAACCGCTCGCCGCCGCCGCGGCCGGCGGCGACGATGTGTTCGAGTTCCCCAAGCCGGCCGTCGAGGTTGCGGTCCAAGCGGTTGAGGAGACGCCCGCGGTGAGCGAGGCGGCGGAAGCGCCGCCAGAGCTCGCCGCTGCCGATCTTCCGCACGGCCCGGAAAGTGTGGCGGCCGGAGCGGTGGAGTTCCCGGGCGACGCCGAGCAGGCGCTGGTGCAGCGTATCCTCCCCCGGGCCCTCGCGCAGGTGGGCGAGGTGCGGGAGCTGGAGCTGGAGGTCCCGGTCCCGGCGGTGTGGACCGGCGGCCGGCGGCTGACGCTGCAGTTCCGCCTGACGCTTGTCCCCGAGGAGGAGACGCATGTCGACTGAGGTCGTGATCCCGGACAAGGACGAGTTCAAGATCGGCGAGGTGTGCGAGATCGCCGGCGTGAAGCCGTTCGTGCTCCGCTACTGGGAGACCGAGTTCCCCGAGCTGGCGCCCGCCAAAGGTTCCGGCGGGCAGCGCACCTACTCCAGGGTGGACGTGCAGCTCATCCTGCGCATCAAGCAGCTGTTGTACGAGGAGCGCTTCACCGTCGCCGGCGCCAAGAAGCGCCTCGTCGAGGAACTTGCCGAGCGCGCGCCCAAGGCGGCGAAGCTTGACACCAGGGCGGGAAACCAAGTAGAAAGCGTGCGGCGCGCTCTGAAGGCCACCCGCAAGGAGCTGGAAGCCATCCTCACGCTGCTGCAGTGACGAAGTAGGGAATTGACGCCCTCTCAGTCTGTTGATGCATCCCGGTCGGGACGTGGCGCAGCCTGGTAGCGCACTTGAATGGGGTTCAAGGGGTCGGGGGTTCGAATCCCCCCGTCCCGACCAAACAAAACAAAGGACTTAGGCCGCGATCGTCGCGGCCTTCTCCTTTGGAAGGCGCCGATTTGACTCCCTCGCGACTCCCTGAGTTGAAAATCGGCCAGATGCGGAAGTGGAACATCTGTTTGCACCACGGTCGAGTTGTGACCCCTCAGGGCGAGCCACCCTGGATCCTTTTTAGGTGTGATGACCCGGGCCGAGCTATTCGTGCTGTCTACACGATCGAGATAGGTGCACGCGGCATTCCCGCCAGCGAATGGAGGGCAACCCGCAAGATTCGCAAAGCGGATCGCAAGATCTGGGAAGACACGGACTCGGCTGGTCGCCGATACTCAGCGTGGCCATGATCCTGGGCACGCGCTTCCGCGATCCGGCAGCAGCGCTCACGCGTCTGCTCGGCGGGGCGCGGCCCCGCCACGAGGGCTGAGCCGTGGCCCCCGGCACTGGCGATCTCGTCGTCCTCGCCATCGGCGGCAACTCGCTCATCAGGGACGAACGCCACAGGAGCGTCCCCGACCAGTGGGCTCTGACCCGCGAGACCTGCCATCACGTGGCCCAGATCGTCGCTGCCGGGCACCGCGTGGTGATCACCCACGGCAACGGGCCGCAGGTCGGTTTCATCCTTCGCCGCTCCGAGTTGGCCAGCCACGAGCTGCACGAGGTGCCGCTCGATTCGTGCGACGCCGACACCCAGGGGGCAATCGGCTACATGATCCAGCAGTCACTCGCCAACGAGTTTCGGCGGCGCGGCATGGCGAGAAGCGCGGTGTCGGTCGTCACCCAGGTCGAGGTGGACCCAGCGAGCCCAGAATTCAAGCGGCCATCGAAGCCGATCGGCTCGCCCATGGACGAAGCGACGGCGCGAGCGCGGTCGGCAAAAGGGGGCTGGCCGATCGCCGAGGACGCCGGCCGCGGTTGGCGGCGAGTTGTACCGAGCCCGGAGCCGGTGGCGATCATCGAGCTCAGCGCCATTCGCACCCTGATCGAGGCCGGCTTTGTCGTCACCGCCGTCGGCGGTGGCGGGATTCCGGTGGTGCGGGATGCGGTCGGCGATTATCGCGGCATCGAGGCGGTGATCGACAAGGACCTGGCCACATCGCTGCTCGCCTGCGACCTCGCCGCCGACCACTTGGTCATCTCGACGAGCGTGCGCCGGGTCTGCCTTGACTTTGGCCGCTCGACCCAGCGCGAGCTCGACCGGCTCACTCTCGCCGAGGCCCGCCGCTATCTTGCCGACGGCCAGTTCGGACGCGGCAGCATGGCGCCCAAGATCGACGCTGCTATCCGCTTTCTCTCCCGCGGTGGCAGGCGGGTTGTCATCACCTGCCCCGACGAAATCGAGGACGCCGTCGAGGGCCGCGCCGGGACTCTCGTCGAGGGGTAGCGGGCCCGCCGAAGAGGGGCTCCGGTCCAGTGGTGGCCGGCGCCCCGCCTTCGACCCCTTGCTCTCCCCGTCGGTCTTCCGAACCGGGTCCGGACGCTCAGCAGCACTTCGGCCCAATCCTGGTTCCTAACCCGACGTCGCCGATCACACCCTCGCTGGAATCTTGAACGCGGCATCGGGTGATGCCGCATATACACCCGAAATACCTGTCTCTGCTATCGTTCCTTCCATGGACCGCGAGACATTTTCGGGCGACGCCTCCCGTGCTCAGTACGCCAGCCGGTTCAACAAGGTCGTGGACTACATCCAGGCGAACCTAGCTGCTCCCCTGGGTCTGGAGACCCTCGCGACCGTAGCCTGCTTCTCGCCATACCACTTCCACCGTCTTTTCCGTGCGTGGACGGGTGAGACCACGCACGACTTCATCCTGCGCCTGCGGCTCGAGCGCGCGGCCAGGTACCTTGTGTACGACCGGCAGAAGTCGATCACGGAGATTGCCCTGGACTGCGGCTTCGCCTCGGCCTCATCCTTCGCCCGGGCCTTCAAGTCCGTCTACGGCATTCCCGCCAGCGAATGGAGGGCAACCCGCAAGATTTGCAAAGCGGATCGCAAGATCTGGGAAGACACGGACGCGGCTGGTCGCCGATACTCAGCACATGGGTATTGGTCCGGGTCTTTCCGGGAGGAGACCTTCACCGTGGAACTGAAGGTCAGGGTCAAGCAGATACCGCCGATGCATGTGGCCTATGTCCGCCACATGGGCCCGTTCCAGGAGAACGCAGTCCTGTTCGAGCATCTCTTCGGGCGGCTCGCCGCTTGGGCTGGACCGCGGGGACTCCTGGAGGATCCCTCCAGCAGGCTGCTCAGCGTCCATTATGACAATCCCGATATCACCGATGCGCAGCGGCTGCGTCTGGACGCAGCTCTGACTGTTCCCGTGGGCACCACGGTCGGGGGCGAGATCGGCAAGCAGAGACTCGAAGGTGGCGCATACGCCGTTGCGAGAGTCCGCATCCACGCGAAGCAGTACACCGAGAGTTGGCGTGCGCTCATGGGCGGATGGCTGCCCGGCAGCGGTTATCAGCCCGATGACCGCCCCTGCCTGGAGATCTACCAGAACGACCCCAAGGCGGATCCAGAAGGGATGCATGAGGTCGAGATCTGCCTCGCCGTGAGACCGCTATGAAGGAGCCGCTGCCATGAGCTCTCCGCTTGCAGCACCCCTCGTCGAGATTCGTGGGGTCTCCAAGCGGTACGGCGCGGTCCAGGCCAATGACGTAGTTGATCTCAGTTTGTACGGCGGAGAAGTCCATGCGCTTCTCGGGGAAAACGGCGCAGGGAAGAGCACGCTTTCGAGAATCCTCTACGGTTTCACCCGCCCTGACTCCGGCGAGATCTTCCTCAATGGGAAGGCGGTGGACGTGCACTCCCCGCGCGAGGCGCGGTCACACCGCATCGGCATGGTGTTCCAGAACTTCATGCTGATCCCTGCGCTCAGTGTTCTGGAGAACATCGCGCTCTTCCTGACTGACCTTCCGGCCGTCCTGCGCCCGGAGGCAGTCGGGAAACGGATTTTCGAATTCGGCGAACGGTTCGGCTTGACCGTCAACCCTCACGCCCCGGTCCGCCAGCTCTCGGTGGGCGATCGGCAGAAAGTGGAGATCCTCAAGCTGCTCCTGGCTGAAGCCCGGATCCTGATCTTCGACGAACCGACGAAAGTGCTGGCTCCGCATGAGGTGGACGCCCTGTTCCGGGTATTTGCAGCGCTGAAGGCGGAGGGTTTCGCGATTCTGTTCATCACGCACAAACTGCGGGAAGTGATCCGCTGCGCGGACCGCATCACCGTGATGCGGCAGGGCCGGGTGGTGGGAGGCTTCGGATCGGGGCAGGCGGACGTGGAGACCCTCGTGACGATGATGTTCGGGGAGCGGGGTGAAATCGGAGCGACCCGGCAGGCTGGAGCGACCCGGCGGCCGGCTGAAGCCCGGCCCATTCTGGAACTGCGCGGGGCCTCCTCGCACGCGACCGGCAGTGAGACTCCGCTCCGCGGCCTGGAGCTGAGCATCGCGGCCGGTGAGATCGTCGGCGTGGCTGGTGTTTCCGGAAGCGGCCAGAAAGAGCTTGGGGATCTGATTCTCGGCCTTCGCTCGCTGTCCGCAGGAAGCAAGTGGTTCTGCGGCGCCAACGCTTCATCCTGGTCCATCGCGCGGATGAGGGAGAGCGGTGTCGCGTTCGTTCCTGAAGACCCCCTGGTGATGGCGGCCGTAGGCGGCATGTCCGTGCGAGAGAACCTCTCGCTGGGCACGGGTCGGCGTTACCGGAGCGGCGTCCGCCTCGATTGGTCGGCCCTCGAGGCAACGATGAACCAGTCCTTCGAGGCGCTCGCCTTTCCCATCCCGCCGCTCGACCCACCGATCGGTGCGCTTTCGGGCGGCAATCTCCAGCGTGTGGTGATCGCCCGCGAAATGGCTCACGAGCCCAAGCTCATCGTCGCGCTGTATCCCACCCGCGGGCTGGACGTCCGGAGCGCGGCATCCCTGCGACATCTGCTCCGGCGGGCACGCGATGGCGGCAGCGGCGTACTCCTGATCTCGGAGGACCTCGATGAACTCGCGGAGATGACGGATCGGCTGCTCGTCCTGTTCGGGGGTGCCCTCGTCGGGGCGTTCAGCCGCGGCGCCTGGCAGCCCGAGGAAGTAGGCCACCTAATGACGGGATCGAAGGAGGTGAACGTTGCCTGAGGGGGGGCTCACCGCTGTCCTCCGCAGGTCCACGGCATTGCGGACCACAGTGCGCCACTGCGGAATAGGCGTCGGGGCGCTCTTGATGTTCGCGGCCATCCTGCTTGCGGCGGGCAAGGATCCGCTCAAAGCGTACGTGGACACCTTCCATTACACCCTCGCCAACTCCTATGGATTCTCGGAGTTGCTGGTCCGCATGACGCCACTGCTCCTGGCGGCGGTCGCCGTGGCCCTTCCGGCCCGCCTCGGTCTCATCAACGTCGGAGGTGAGGGCCAGCTCTACATGGGTGCTTTCATGGCCTCGGCCGGCGCTTTCCTCCTCCCCACGGCCCCCCGGTTGATCCTCCTTCCTTTCGTCGCATTCATGGGGTTCATGGGAGGGGCCATCTGGGCCGCCATCCCCGGGATCCTGCGGGCCGCAAAACTGGTCAACGAAACCATCTCGACACTCCTGCTCAACTACGTTGCTCCGCTCATCGTGAGCTACTTCGTCTTCGGCCTCTGGCGTGCCTCGGAGAATTCCGCGTATCCCCAATCCTCGCCGTTCCCGGACGCGGCCCTGCTGCCCTCCTTCTTCAACACCCGGATCCACGCCGGCCTCCTCATCGCCGTGGTGGCGCTGCTCGCCTACTGGCTGCTCCTCGAAAAGACTCGCTGGGGTGTCGACATGAGGGCGATCGGCGGCAATGCGGAAGCCGCCCAGCGCCTGGGCATTCCCGTGCCGGCCTGGATCGTGACGGCGCTGGCTGTTGGTGGCGGTTTCGCGGGGCTCGCGGGCATGGGGGAGGCGATGGGCATCGCCGGACGCCTGCGCCAGGGCCTCTCGCCGGGCTACGGATTCGCGGGGTTCCTCATCGCCTGGCTCGCAGGGGGCAGACCCCTCGGGATTGTGTTCATGGCTTTCCTCTTCGCCATCATCACCTCGGCAGGGGACACCCTCCAGATGACCCAGGGAGTGCCGTATGCGGTGGTCAACATCCTGCTCGCCATGATCCTTTTCATCGTACTCGCCCGGCGGTCCGCAGGCGGGACTTCGAAATGACCACGCCCCTGATCCTTGGGTTATTGGCGGGCGCGATCCTCTCGGGGACTTCGCTCTTGTATGCCACTCTCGGGGAAACGATCGCCGAGCGCTCGGGCATCGTCAACCTGGGGCTCGAGGGGATCCTCCTGATCGGTGCGTCGGTGGGATTCTCGGTCACGGCTGCCAGTGGGAACGCATGGTTGGGCCTGTTTGCGGCCGGCATGGCTGGGGGGCTGGCCAATTTGCTCTTCGGGTGGCTCGTGGTCACCCGGAAGGCCAATCAGCTGGCAAGTGGCCTCGCGATGATGTTCTTCGGTTTCGGAGCGAGCGCACTGATCGGCGCACGCTACGTGGGTGCCGTCATCGTCGGTCTGCCCAAGTGGAGGCCATCGTGGCTGGCTGGTTTCCGCTGGGTGAAGGCAACCACCCTTTTCAACTACGACCTCCTCACCTGGGTCGCCATTCCGGTGGCTGTTCTGGTCTGGTGGGCCTTGTTCAGGACGCGCTGGGGGCTCGGCGTGCGCGCGGTGGGCGAAAGCCCTGCAGTGGCGTTTGCGGCAGGCCGCAATCCTGCCGTCCTGCAGTACCAGGCGCTTTCCTGTGGCGGAGTGCTGGGAGGACTCGCGGGCGCACATCTGTCCCTGTCTCTGACCCTGACCTGGTCGGAGTACATGACCGCTGGACGGGGGTTCATCGTCATCGCTCTCGTCATCTTTTCCAAGTGGAACCCGCTGCGTGCCATTGCGGCAGCTCTCCTCTTCGGCGGGGCGGAGTCCTTGCAGCTTCAGATGCAGGCGCGCGGATCGCTCATCTCGCCGTTTCTCCTCGACATGTCGCCCTACATCCTGACTCTCATAATCCTGGTTGCCTGGGGCGGGTCGCGAAGACTTGCGGCCCCGGCAGGTCTGGGCAGGACGTTCTATGGATCGGAATGACCCGTTCCTGTCTCACCCACCGACCTCGCCCCAGCAACCCTCTTGCCCCAGGGAGGTGAACGAGCCAACCCATGTCGCGTACCCCATCACCCGCAGTCGCCCCCGTGCACGACTTGACGGAACGGCACAACTCGATGTCCCCCTGGCCAAACTGGTTCACTGACTTGGAGGTGGTCTCGTGAAAATGAAATCCGGGCTCTCCGTTTCCTGGATCGTCCTGGCATGTTGCCTGGCCGCCCCACCCGCGTTCAGCGATCCGACGCAGCTGATCATCGGCGTGGTCTACGTTGGAGCCATTAACGACTACGGGTACAACGCATCGTTCCATCAAGCCTTGACGCAGGTCGCAACGAACCTCCCCGGAGTCAAGCTCGTCGAGGTGGAGAACGTCCCGGAAAGCGGCGAAGCCGAGCGAGTCATGGAAGGTCTGGTCCAGCAAGGCGCCAAGCTGATCTTCCCCACGAGCTTCGGGTATCAGGATTCCGCGCGCAAGGTCGCGAAGAGGCACAAGGACGTCGCCTTCGCATTTGCCGGGGACGGGGACACAGCGAAGAACTTCGGCGTGTTCTTCGGATCCACGCAGGCGGCCATGTACCCGATGGGCGTGGCGGCGGGCAAGATGACCAAGACCAACAAGCTCGGGTTCGTCATCGGAATGCCGATCGGCTACGCGCTCGGGAACGTGAACGCATTCCAGCTGGGGGCAAGATCCGTCAACCCCAAAGCGCGGACGGTGGTCGTCGTGACGGGCGGTTGGTCCGACAAGGCAAAGGAGGCCGAAGCCGCCAACGCCCTCCTCGACCAGGGATGCGATGTGGTGGCGATGCACGTTGATTCCCCGAAGACCGTCATCCAGACGGTCGAGGCTCGAGGGGGTATGTCGATCGGTTTCCAGTCCGTCGAGGCGCGTGTGCTCGCCCCGAAAGGGTGGATCACGGGTCTTGGCTTCACCTGGGCGCCCTACTTTACGGAGTTGGCGAAGAGCGTCATCACCGGCCGCTTCCGCGGGGAGGCTGTCTACCAGGGCCTGGGTAAGATGGTTGCCATTGCTCCGTTTGGCGCGTCGGTGCCTCCCGACGTTCAGGACCTCGTGAACACGGTGGCTGCCAAGGTCGAAAAAGGCTTCAACCCCTTCACCGGACCTTTGACCGACAACACGGGGAACCTCGTGCTTCCGCCCGGGGCGAAGGTCGGAGCCGATCAGATGGGCAGAATGAACTGGTACGTCGACGGCGTGATCGGAAAGGCCAGGTAGACGATGGGCCTCAAGGAACGCATCAACGCTGCGAATGCGGAGGCCTTTCGCCGCATCGTCGCCGCGGATCCGGTCCTGGTAGACGTGGCACCAGCATCGGAGGTGATCCCGGGAATGAGGGATCGCCTGATCCTCCACTCCGGCCCTCCAGTGACCTGGGATCGGATGTGCGGCGCCCAGCGCGGCGCCGCCATCGGGATGTGCCTGTTCGAAGGCTGGGCGGCGGACCCGGTGGAGGCCGAGCAGATGCTACGCTCCGGCGAGATCAGCCTGGAACCCAACCACCACCACTCGAGCGTCGGGCCGATGGCCGGCACGATCTCGAGCAACATGTGGGTTTGGGTCGTGGAAAACAAGGCCTTCGGAAACCGGGCCTTCTGCCGCCAGGTCGAAAGCTTCCAGCAGTTCGGCGACCATTCGAGCAGCGCGATCGCGCAGCTCGCGAGGTGGCGCGATGTCTGGGGGCCGGCGCTGAGAGCCGCCGTGCGCAAGATGGGAGGTATACCGCTCAAGCAGCTTGTCGCCCGCGCCTTGCTCATGGGCGACGAGATGCACAACAGGGTCGTCGCGTCTTCCAGCCTTTTCGCGAACGCTGTAGCCCCTGTTCTGGTCGACTGCGGGTTGCCGAAGGAACAGGTTGTGGACACCCTGTACTACGCCGGGAACCACCCTTTCCTCTTCCTCGGGATCTCCATGGCTGCAGCGAAGGCTTCCGTGGACCCCGCACGGGGTGTGGAGGCCAGCACCGTCGTCACCGCGATGGCGCGCAACGGCACTGACTTCGGCATCCAGGTCAGCGGCCTCGATGGTGAATGGTTCACGGCCCCCGCGCCGCGCGTCGAAGGCCTTCTCCTCCCGGGTTGGAAGGAGGAGGACGCCGGACTCGACATGGGGGACTCCGCAATCACCGAAACAGTCGGCTGGGGCGGTTTTGTGATCGGCGGCGCGCCGGGCATCCTGAATTTCACGGGAGGGACGGCGGAACAGGCGTTGGCTTTCAGCCGCGAAATGCGCTCCATTTCAGTCGGCCGGAGTCCCGACTACCTCATTCCCGCCCTGAACTTCGAGGGCTCAGCCGTGGGCATCGATATCCGAAAGGTTGTGCAGACGAATACTCTGCCGGTCATCGATACCGCCATCGCCCACAAAGAACCGGGTCACGGGATCATCGGGGGAGGCATCGTGCGGCCACCCCTGGAGTGTTTTACGAAGGCGTTGACCCGCTTTGGTGAGAGGAGTTCGGAATGGTCAGAAGGACCGTTATCCGGAAGAACCGCTACTTCGATTCCGTCTTCCTGATGCGGGTCGCACGGCGCATCGCCTCACAGCAGGGCATGAGCGACGCGTCTGCAGTGTTGGCGACGGAGGCAAACCGAAAAGTCCTGATCGGCATGGGCTATGGCGATGATGGGCACGATCCGGACTTCGCCGTCGCCGGGCCCAATGACCTCGTGATCGCCCTGGAAGGCGAAGAGGCTGCGGTGGATGCGATCGCGGCGAACGTGGATTCGTACCTCTCCCAAGGCTCCGAGACATCCTCGGGAACTGGCCGCTCATTGCCGCGGCCACGCTCGATCAGCGAGGCGATGGAGCGGCGGCCGGACTGCAGTCTGGCCGTGATTTCCGTGCCGGGGAAATACGCGTCGCGTGAGGCTCGGACCGCCATCAAAAAGGGTCTACATGTTTTCCTCTTCTCGAGCAATGTTTCCGTCGACGACGAACGTTCGCTGAAGACCGAGGCGCGGCAACGGGGACTCATCGTGATGGGCCCCGACTGCGGAACGGCGTACCTGGGCGGCGCAGGCATTGGTTTCGCGAACGCGGTGCGCCGCGGGCCTGTCGGCATCGTCGGTTCCACTGGCACCGGCATGCAGGAGTTCGCGAGCCTGGTCCACCAGGCGGGGTCAGGGATTTCCAGCGGCCTCGGCACCGGCAGCCGGGACGTGTCGGACGCGATCGGGGGTATCTCGACGCTGATGGGGATTGACGCCCTCGAGGCCGACCCGGCGACGAAGGTGATCGCCGTCGTCTCCAAGCCGCCGGGAACGGCTTTCACGGCGACGCTCGCGGAGCGCCTCGGCCGCTGCACGAAGCCTGTGGTCCTATGTCTCCTCGGGGCAGTGCCCGACAGTTGGAGAATCCACGATCCCGAGGGTTCCCGAGGGAAGCCGAAGCTTCGGTGGGCCTTCACCATCGATGAGGCAGTCGCCTCAGCTCTCGAAGCGGCAGGCGCAAGTGAACCCGCTTTTCTCCGATCCGACGAGCGCGTCATGCGCGAGAGGGCCGCGATCGAGATCGGCAAGATGCGCCCGGAGCAGCGTCACCTCAGGGGGCTGTTCGCCGGGGGGACGCTTTGCTACCAGGCCCAGGCCGTCTTCCTCAGATCGGGGCTTCTCGTCCACTCCAACGAACCTCTCCGCGGCATGCCGGAACTCCCGGACCCTGACGAAAGCCGCGAAAGCTCCTTCGTCGATATGGGCGCCGAGACCTTCGTACAAGGACGGCCCCATCCGATGATCGACGCCTCGCTGCGGAGGAAGAGGCTCGAACGGGAGGGAAAGGACCCCACCGTCGCGGTGATCCTCCTCGATTTCATTCTCGGGGCTGTCTCTTCCCCGGACCCGGTGGGCGACATGCTGGACGCCATTCGGAACATCCAGGACGAGGCGCGCGGCAGGAGAGGCCACCTCTGTGTCGTAGCGTCGGTGTGCGGCACGGACGAAGACAAGCAGGGGCTCGAGAGCCAGAAGGCAGCCCTGGCGGGAGCTGGAGTGCTCGTGTTTCCGAGCGGGGCGCAGGCCGCGAGCTTCTGCCGCGAAGCGGCGCAGATGCTTGCGCACCGAAAGGAGACGGCTGATGTCGGTCCTGCTTGAAGATCTGTTCCAGATAGCACCCGTCTTCCTCAACGTGGGCGCCGCTGTGTTCGGTGACAGCCTCCGTGAAGCGGGCTACGAAGTCGTCTACGTCGATTGGTCACCTCCCGCGGGTGGAGACGCTCGGATCGCGGACCTTCTCGATGACCTCCTTTGATGATCCTTGCGCCGCCCACGGCATGGTCACCCGATATCGGGCCTTTGCGGTCGGTTCCGCGGCATGGGACGAGTTATCCGCGCCAGGAGTTTCTCTGCGCGTTCACAGCGTGTTCGCATCATCGGTGAACCTCGAGATGGGTGGGAGCGGAAGGCTTGTTGCCTTGACCGGACCTTCCGGGCGCGTCTACCCGCATGCGGTGGTCCTCGGACGCCCGGTGGACTTCAGGGCCTGGCGACTGGCGACAGGAAGTTCCGCGCGGCTTGCCGAGGGGTTGATCCGGATGGATGGCCAGGGCATCACCGTGGCCGTGGATCTGAACAACGCCCTCCGAGGCCTTCCGCGCTCCTTGCCCCGTATCGTCCAATTCACGAATGTCTGTCGCTCGTGCGCGGCCCGGCTTGAAGAGGTCCAGGCGAGAAAACAGTTTGACCTGAGGCTGGACGCACTGCGGGACCTGGGACGGCCTGTGCGGAAGGAGGGTGAAACTCTTCGGCAAGCCGCACTCGCGCTTGGCGCTTCGGCGCGCGCGCTGACATGCGCGGACAAGCCGGGGTTCTGCCCCGAGTCTCGAGTATGGCTGGCGGGCCTTCGATCCTCCGTATCCTCGCTTGTCGGCCTGGGCACTGGGCTGACGCCCTCCGGGGACGATCTCCTCTGTGGGTTCATGGCGGCCGTCCAGGCGCGGTTCTGCGGCGAGCCGCACGCCGGCGGCAAGCTCCTGGGAGCACTCTGCCTCGCCATCGAGGAGAACCTCGGGTCCACAGGCGAGATCAGCGCGTCCCTGGTTCGCTCCATGATCCGGGGTCATTGGCCGGAACCTCTGCTGGATCTGGCAGACGCCATCGCCGCCGACCTGGAATCCGAAGCGTTGCAGGCCCTCGAGGATCTGTGCCAGCTCGGGCACAGCTCGGGGGCGGATATCGCGACAGGGTTTCTGTTCGGCCTGGAAGCCCTGCCTGATCGCGGCATCGAGACGTCGATTCGATCGCTGAACAATTTGAACGCGCCAAAGGTTCGCCGTCAGAGCCGATGCACCACACGACCTTCCTTAGACCGGGGTTCAGACCCTCCTGGACCCCCCAACCAAACCGGGGTTGGCCCCCCACTCAGAAAGGAGCAAGAAATGAAGAACAAGATCTTCGCCGCTCTGGGATTCGCGATCCTCACTTTCTTCGCCGCAGTCACCGCCAGCGCCGCCGACTGGAGCGATACGTTCATCGGCTTCCGGACCGGCACCGATTACAAGCAAACCGGCAACCCCGATAGCATCAAGAAGGACATCATCAGCTTCACAAGCGTGTCCGGCTATTCCTTGGGCCAGAACTTCGTCACCGTCGACCTGTTGATGTCCGACCGGACGGACCCCGCGAACACCGCGTCGCCCGGAACCTCCAAGGGCGCGTACGATGCCGATTTGGTCTACCACCATGACCTGGATTTCGGCAAGCTCTTCAAGACCAAGATCGACTTCGGCCCCGTGCGTGGCATGAGCCTGACCGCCGGCGGTGAGTACGAAACCGAGGACACCATGTTTGCCCCGGCCACTTTCAAGGCCTATGTGGGTCCGACCTTCTTCCTCAAGGTCCCCGGCTACCTTAATGTGGGAGTGCTCTATTACCGGGAGTGGAACCACAACGCCTTTGGCGGCTATTCGGCGAACTATGGCGGAGGGATCAACGTCAGATTCGATCCGACCTACATGGTCTACGCCGCTTGGGGCATTCCTCTGGCGGTTGGCCCCGTTAAGACGCTTTTCGAGGGCTTCGCCAACTACACCGGCGCGAAGGGGAAGGATGGTTCCGGCATCGAGACCAAGCCTGAAACGCTCGCTCGCGCCTACTGGATGCTCGACCTCGGCTCAGTGTTTGGCGGGAAGAAGAACGTCTGGATGATAGGTCCTGGATGGGAGTATTGGCACAACAAGTTCGGCGATCCCACCTACGAGGCTGGGGAAACTCGTCCCCCGAACACACAGGTGAACCCCAAGACTTCCACCTTCGTGGCGGCTCTGGAGTGGCACTTCTAGAATGCAGTGACTGCCCGCGCGGAGGTTGTCCTCCGCGCGGGATTGTCTCCGCGGTGTCCGGTCTCGGCCGGGGCGTCCCCGGTGCGGCGGTCGGCGATGTTGCCGCTGGCGGCTCGGTAAATGAACGAGAGCCACGCACCCGGCGGCGAGCTACTCGGGGCGGATACGCGGCGTCCCCGGCAGTGTGGCCACGGGCTGAGCCCTCCTCCCCACAGAACGTGCGCCGGACCTCCGTGCTCGTGGTGGACTTCCCCGGGAGATTGCTTCCTCCCCGGGATACGACGCGACCGGCCGGCGTCAGGTTCCCGGCCCGGCCAGTCTGAACTCCCGCAAGCGCCGGCCCGCCTTCATGTGGGCAGACAGGCGCTCGAGCTCCGGCGCCGCGTGGCGGAAGAAACGCCGGTAGGCGGCGCACAGGTAGTTGAGCCCCGTCTCGCCGTCGTCCGTGGTCAGGAAGCGGTCCTTCGGACAGCCGCCGTTGCAAGACGCCAGCACGTCGCAGGTCCGGCACTGGCGGGGAAGGGCGGCTCGCTTCGCTTCGCCGAACGCGCGCATGCGGGGGTCGGAGGCGAGGTCAGCCAGGCTCCGCTCCGCGATGCTGCCGATGCGGTGCTCGGGGTCCACGAAGTGGTCGCAGGCGTAGAGGCTCCCGTCGCGTTCCAGCACGGCGACGTTGCCGCACGTCTCGCGGTGGATGCAGAGGGCGTGCTCGACGCCGTGGATCGGCCGCAGCGCCTCGTCGAAGGTCTGGATGACCACGCGCCCGACGTCCGCCGCGATCCAGCGGTCGAAGACACGGCACAGAAAGGCGCCAATCGCGTCGGGGCTCGCCGTCGCCTCGCTCGCTCCGGTGCCGGCGCGGACGACGAGCGGCAGGAGCTGCAGGTGCGTCACCCCCAGCTCGCTGAAGAAGTCGTACACCACATCCGGCTCTTGCACGTTGTCGGAGTGCAGCACGCAGAGGACGTTGCAGAGCACGCGGCGGGACTTTAGGAGCCGGAACGCCTCGACGACCCGTGCCTGCGTCGGCGCGCCGCCCGCCGCCGCCCGGAAGCGGTCGTGGAGCTCCGGCGGGCCGTCGAGCGAGAGCCCCACGGAGAACCGCTCCCGCGCCAGGAACTCCGCCCAGGCGGCGTTGAGCAGCAGGCCGTTCGTCTGCAGCCCGTTGCTGACCTGCCGTGCAGCGGGCAGGTGCCGTCGCTGCAACGCCACGATTGTCTCGAAGTACTCCACCCCGAGCAGAGTCGGCTCGCCGCCGTGCCACTCGAAGTGGGTGACCGGCCCCGGGGAGGCCGCGAAGCGCTCGGCGATGAAGTGCTCGAGCAGCTCCCGGCTCATGGGCTCGGCGCCGCCTTCGAGGAGTTCAGTCCTGCCGACGTAGTAGCAGTAGGAGCAGCGCAGGTTGCAGCGCGGCCCCGCGGGCTTGGCCATGACGAGGCACTCGGGCGTCGCGGCCAACGGCGCGCTCCTACCCGGTGAGGGTGCGGGAGAGGAAGGCAAGCAGGCGGGCGAACGAGTCGCGCGCCGCCCGCACCTCGTACGAGGGCCGCGTGTCGTTGAAGAAAGAGTGCCCGGCGCCCTCGTACACGTGGCGCTCGTACGGACGGCCGATCCTCCTCATGCCCGCCTCGAACGCCGGGATGCCGGCGTTGATGCGCGCGTCGTTCCCGCCGTAGAAGGCAATCACCGGGCAGGCGATCCGATCGAGCTTCTCGGGTGGCGGCGTGGCGCCGTAGAAGACCGCGGCCCCGGCCAGCTCCTCCTCGCACGCAAGGAGCGCCGCGAGGGCGCCGCCCATGCAGAAACCGACGCACGCGACGGGCTGCTCCCTGGTCTCGGGGCGTTCCTCGCGCAGGTGACGGACGGCCTCCCGGAGCGGGGTGACGAGGCCGGGCAGGCGCTCGATCGAGCCGAACAGCCCGCCGTAGGTCTGGGCGATCCGAATCCGCTCGGGCTCAGGCAGCTTGGCGAGTTCCGCCTCGCGGACCGCCTGGTCGCGCCAGGCAGTCGGCGGGATGCGCGACATGAACGCCTGCAGCTCGGCGACGCGCTCCCGGCGCAGCGCGGCGGGCCTCTCGCCGTGCTCGGCCCAAAGGTCGGGAGCGAGCGCCGCGTAGCCTGCGGCGGCGATCCGGCGGGTCACGTCCTCGATGTGCTCGTCGACGCCCCAGATCTCCTGGATGACGACCACTGCTGGCAAGGGCAGGGCCGCCCGCTCCGGAACGGCGAGATAGCCGCTGCGGCTCCCGTAGCTGATCCACTCGGTCTTGACTGGCATCGGCGCCCTCCCTCGACTTCCCTTCAGTCTACTGCTTCGGCACGGACCGGCCGCCGCCCCGTCACGCCCACCCCGCCGGCTCCTCGGCCCTGGCCGCCGCATCGGCCTCAGGCAGGCTCGCTTCCCAGCGGGAGGCGGTGAAGCGCTTCCCGGAGATGCCGTCGGCGGCCGGCGAGACGAGCCACAACAGGGGCGGCACGACGATCTCCGGTTCGAGCAGCGAGCGGCGAATCTCCTCGGGGACGTCATCCGGGACCATGCCGGTGCGCGTGGCCCCGCCGGGCAGGAGCGCGTTGACGGTGACGCCCGTCCCCTCAAGCTCCTGCGACCAGATGATCGTCTCCGACTCCAGCGCCGCCTTGGAAGGCCCGTACGGGGAGAAACCCCTTCGCCGCATGGTCTGGTGGTTCATGGAGATGTTGACGACCCGCCCCCAGCCGCGATCGAGCATTCCCGGCACGACGGCGCGGGCCATGAAGAACGGGCCGTTCACGTTGGTCGCGATCACCATCTTCCACCTCTGTGGGCTCGTCTCCCAGAACCTCGTCGGCTCGGTCATGAAGCGCTCGGAGACGAAGCGCATCCCGCGCCCGGCGTTGTTGACCAGGATGTCCACCGGACCCAGCCGTTGAACCACCTCGGCCACGACGCGGGCGCACGCCGCTTCGGAGCTCACGTCGGCCTGGAGAGGCAGGATGCGGCCCGCTCCCTCTTCGCGGGCGACCGTCTCGATCTCCTCCCGCGCGCGGGCCGCCGTGATCGCCACGCGCGCTCCGGCGCGCGCGAGCCCCAGCGCCATCGCCTTGCCGAGCCCGCGGCCGCCGCCTGTCACGATCGCCACCTTGCCTTCGAGTCGCTCTCGTTCGCTCATGCCTCACCTCGCGTCACCCGGCACTCGCACAGGCCGGGTGAAATCTCGATCCGTCAGTGTAGATCCAGTAGGTGTCGTCACAGGTCCACCTGCCGCCCCTACCGGAGTGCCGTCGGGTCGAGCCTGGCCGCGATGCCTATCAGGACGAGCAGGATGACGACCTCAACGGCGAGGTCGGTTGGGAGCCCCATGCGGACTGGCTCTCGTGGATCATCAGCGTCCGCAGCGCGTCCACTTGGTAGGGGAGCGGGTTGCCCCGCGGGAGCACCTGCAGCCGGCGGGGCATCAGTGTGAGCGGGTAGATCAAGTTCGAGGCGACGAACTGCGGCATCGTGAGCACCTGGCCGATCCCCATGAAGCACTCACGCGTCCTGACCAGGCAGGCGATCGCGAGCGATGGGAGCGCGCGGAGGGGCGAGAGCCATGCCCGGCAAACCTACGGGGCATGGCTCTCGGCGTGGCGTCCGCCTCATGGCAGGTGTGAAGATGGTTGGCAGCGCCGGGGCGCCCGCGCAGCGCGGCCTCGCCAGTGCCTGCGGGTGTTCACGCTCGCGGAGCGACGACGCCTACGCGGTGGTGAAGGTGGCGATCTCGTCGAGGCCCGCGCGCTCCCGCGGGAAGCCGTTGACCGGCGCCTGCTCGTCGGGCACGCCGACGGCGACGCCGACGACGAAGCGCTGCCCGCGCGCCTGCGGGACGAGTTCGCGGAGGATGTCGGCGTAGGCCACCGCCATCGCCATGATACAGGTGCCCAGCCCGCGCGCGTGCGCCGCCAGGCAGAAGCTCTGGACGAGCAGCCCGGCGTCAAAGCACGCATATTCGGCCTGCACCCGCTTGTCGACGGCGAAGAGGACCATGCGCGGGGCGGCGAAGAGGTCGGCCGGGAACGGCGGCGGTGTGACCGGCGCGACCCCGGTCGCGGCGGCGCGCGCCGCGAGCAGCCGCTG
>PKYI01000116.1 GCA_003133645.1 Acidobacteriota bacterium
CCGCTCGGGACCCGCACGCTCCGGCGAAATCGGCCTTCGCCCGCTGGGCGGTTTTGGCCACCCACCCCCCCACTTTGCGGAAGCCTTGCTCTACTTCTTCTCCGTGACCAAATCTCTCGGCCTTTCTCTGGGCTTCCGAGTGGTGGGTGGGGGGCCTTCCATCCGCCCCTCGGGTGAAGCGGCTATTGCTCCGGAGGCTGCTGGGTCGCGGCCGCAGGAGCTTCGGGCCGCAGCGAGCGGGGGCGAGCAAGGCCCGAACGCCGCTTCACCCGAGGGGCAAAGAGAGAGCCTCCACGCAGTGGACGAAGGATCAACAAGACCGAGCGACGGCCCGCAGGTCGCGGGCAAAAGAAGAGGCGTCAGGGAGCGAAGAGAAAGGCCGGGGCGCCGCGGCCCTACGGCGATCCGATCCGCGCCCGCACCAGGTTCTCGACGCCGCCGGCGATGACGAGCGACTGCGGCACCGACCCGAGCGCCGGAAAGGCAAAGCTCTCCCCGTGGTAGGCCAGCGTCGAGGAGGCGAAGTCGATCGTCACCTCGTCGCCCGGCAGGATCGTCCGCCCTCCGGCGGCGATCTCGGCCGCGAACAGCTCCTTGAGCCGTCGCACGAACGCCGGCGCCTCGATGCACAGGAACCCGTTGTTGAAGGCGTTGCGCAGGTAGGTCTGGGAGAACGAGCCCGCGACCACGAGCGGGATGCCCTTGGCTTGCAACGCGGTGACGGCCTGCTCGCGCGACGAGCCGGTGCCGAAGTTCCAACCCCCGGCCACGATGTCGCCGGCGGCGGCGCGGGCGGCGAAGGCGGGGTCGTAGTTCTCCATCACCACCCTCGCCATCGTCTCTCGCGTCACGTCCTCGCGGTACGTGTAGTCCTTGCCGTAGATCCCGTCGGTGTTGAGGTTGTCCTGCGGCAGGAACGCGAGGTGGCCGGCGAGCCGGGCGGGGAACCCCGGGAGGATCTCGACCGACTCGGCCCGGGGAGCCGGCGCGGCCAGCTCGGTCCAGCGCCTGGCGGGGATCGTGGGCTGCCACGGCTGCGGGGCGGTGATGAACCCGGCGGCCGCCGAGGCCGCGACCACGGCCGGGCTGGCGAGGTAGCAGGTGGCGTCGCGGGAGCCCATCCGCCCCTTGAAGTTGCGGTTGGTGGCGGAGATCCCGACCTCGCCGGGCTCGAGCAGGCCCGCGCCGAGGCCGATGCAGGCGCCGCAACCCGGAGGGAGGGCGATCGCCCCGGCGTCAAGGAGCGTCTGCCACACCCCGGACGCTTGCGCGTCCTCCTGGATCTCGCGGCTGGCGGCCGCGAGGTAGAGCTTGACCGTGGGCGCGACCTTCCTGCCGCCGAGCACCGCGGCCGCGGCGGCAAGGTCCTCGCGCCGCGAGTTCACGCAGGAGAGCAGATACGCCCTGTCGATCCTGACCTTCTCCGGCGCGATCTCGCCGAGCGAGCGCGTCGCGAAGACGGTGTCGGGGCCGGCGACGCGCGGCGCGACCTCGTCGAGGTCGAGCTCGATGCGCGCGGCGTACCCCGCGTCCGGGTCGGGCGCGGGAGGGTGCGCCGCCCATCCCGTGAGGTCCTCCGCCGCGATGCGCTCGATGCCCCGGGCGGTGAGGTGCTGCCGGCGGGTGTTCAGCCAGGTGAGCGTGACCTCGTCCACCGGGAACCAGCCGACGAGGGCGCCCCACTCGGTCGACATGTTGGCGATCGACATGCGGGAGTCCATCGAGAGCGCGGCGACGCCGTCGCCGGCGAACTCGAGCGCGGCGTTGAGCACCTCCTCGTGGTTGTAGAGGCCGCACAGGGTGATGATCACGTCCTTGCCGGTGACGCCGGGACGCAGCCGGCCGCGCAGCACCACCTGGATCGTGCGCGGGACCGACCACCAGAACGTCCCCGTGGCCCAGATCGCGGCGGCGTCGGTGCGCACGACCGGCGTGCCGACCGCGCCGAGGGCGCCGTACATGTTCGAGTGCGAGTCGGAGGCGACCACGAACGAGCCGGGGACGACGTACCCCTGCTCGCACATGATCTGGTGCCCGATCCCGGCGCCGGCGGGGTGGAAATCGACCCCGTGTTCCCTGGCGAACGCCTCGATCCTGCGGTACTTGCCGAGGTTTTCCTCGGAGGCGTTCTGGATGTCGTGGTCGAGGGTGAACACGGGCTGGGCGGGGTCAGCGATGCGCGTCGCGCCGATCCCCACAAACTTCGCCATCACCGCCGAGGTGTTGTCGTGCGTCATCACGTGGTGAGGGCGGACCGAGAGAAAGTCCCCGGCCGCGAGCGGGCGGCCCGGGCCCTCCGCCATGTGCGCCTGCGCGATCTTCTCGACAACGGTCTGTCCCATCCCCACCTCCGCCAGGTCATCGTGTAGGGGCGGGCTTGCCCCCGCCCTCTGCGGGCGACCGCAACGGCCGCCCTACCTGGCCTTGCCTGCCGTCAACATCTCCATCAGTTCGGTCACGGAGCCAAGCGTCTCCAGGTTCCACACCGCGTTCTTGACGCGCGCGCGCCGGGCGCTCGAGAGCACCGGCTCCGCGAGGGCGTCGAACTTCTCCTCGATCTCGCCGTCGGAGAGCGGGTTGCGCGGGTCCCCCTTGGGGTAGTCGAGTTGGGTGTCGAACGTCCGGCCGTCGGCCGTGGTGATCGCGACGATCACCCGCTGCAGCGCCGGGAACAACTTCTCGATCTCGGGGTCGGCGGTCACCTTGACCTTATGCAGCTGCGCGCGGATTTCCGGGTCCATGATCCTCGCGTCGGTGAACTGCGCCGGCGTGACGTTGCGGTCCACGATCGCCGCCGCGATCACGTACGGCAGCGAGTGGTCGGCGGTCTCCTTGCTGCGCGGGTCGTACTTGGAGGGGTCGGCGAGGATGTCGGCGGCGCGGTGCAGGGAGCGGATGTGCACCGTGGCGATCTCCTCGGGCTTGAGGTCGTTGCCCTTGACGATCGCGAGCACCGCCGAGATCGGCGCGTGGGTGAGCGCCTCGGTGGGGAACGCTTTCATCCCGCACCGGGTGATGCGCCACGACTCGCCCAGGCCCTCGGTGAGCACCGCCAGCTTCCACTCGGGGCCGAAGCAGTGGACGAGGCCTTCCTTGCCGTCGATGACGTGCTCGGGGCCGGTGTAGCCGCGCTCGGCGAGCAGCGCAGCGAAGACGCCGGCCTGGGTCGCCATCGGGTCGACGGTGTTCTTCATCATGGTGAGCGTACCGGCGGTGACCGCGCCGAGGGTGCAACGGCCCGACGCCGCGATGCCGATCGCGTGCTGAATCTTCTCCCAACTCAGGCCGAGCGCGCGTCCGGCCACGATCGGCGACACGAACGCCGTGAGCGTGGCGTGGTGCCAGCCGCGCTCGCGGATCCCGGGGAACGCCGCCTCGCACATGCGCTGCTCGAACTCGTGGCCGATGCAGATGCCGACCGCGAGTTCGCGGCCGCCGCTCCCCGCGCGTTCGCACCCCGCGAGCGCCGCCGGGATGATGTCCGACGGGTGCGAAGGGTCCTGCTTCCAGTAGATGTCGTTGTAGTCCATCACGCGGACCATGAGCGCGTTCAGGAACGCGGCGGAGACGACGTCGAGCTTGCGACCGCTTCCGATCACCGTGCCGGGGCCCGCGCCGGCGATCTCGTCGAAGGTGGCCAGCGCGATCTTCACGTCGCGCTGGAGGTAGCCTCCGAGGGCGCACCCCAGCGAGTCGAGCAGGAAGCGCTTCGCCTCCCGCACCGCCTCGGCCGAGAGGTCCTCGAAGCGCACGCCGGCGGCCCAGCGCGCCATCGTCGCGGTAATCGTCTCGTTCTTACTCGCACTCATCCCTGTCCCCTCGCACGTACCCGGATCCCGGACCCCGGTCCCCAGTCACTTGGCCGTGTTCTTGAACGGCAGGAAGCTCATGAAGTCCGCGTGGTGCACGATCGTCGCCTCGGTGGAGCGCCGGATCAGGTTCCCCTCGTCGGCGTGCGCGGCGATGACGTGGCAGACGCGGTCCGGCAAGCCGGCTTCAAACGCCAGCGCCACGCCGGTGAACGGGTGCCGCAGGTACGACCCGCGCTGGCTCTGCCGCGCTTTACCGTCCACCTTCTCGTATTCGAGGAGCTTGCCGACGTCGGCGAGGATCGCGCCGGCGATCACGGTGTCCATGTCGATCGGGAGCGCGTGCCCCATGAACTCATTCATCGACTCGGCGGCCCGGCGCGCGATGTGCACGACGCAGCGCTTGTGCTGCATGAACGTCACCGGGCAGTCGGGGACCAGCAGCGTGAACGGGATCTCCTCGAGGTCCGCGGGGGTCAGCGGCGACAGTTCGAACGCCCTGACCCAAGCGTCGATGACGTGCTCGCGTAGTCCGGCGTCGGAGATCCACTCGAGCTCGGGCCAGAGCTTCTTGACGGCATCGCGCATCGCGGCGGCCTCCCGGAAGCGAAATTACCACGGCTTGGGAAGGGGCGCTTGGAGTGGGCTGGAGGAGCGTTCCGCTACACTACAAAAGGGGATTACCATGCGTTCGATCCCGACGCGTCACCTTTGCCTTGCGGCCGCGCTTCTCGTGCTGGCGGCCGGGGCGGCCGGTGCCCAGACGTTCACCACCACGGTGGCTGCGCCGGACGGCACGCTCCTGGCCACCGACGTGTACCTGCCGATCGGCGCGGGGTGGGGTCCTTGGCCGGTGATCCTGCAGCGCACCCCGTACGGGAAGCAGGCCTACACGGTCCAGAGAGCGTGCCAGCTCTTCACCCTCTGGGGGTACGCGTGCGTCGGCCAGGACGAGCGCGGCTGTCACGACTCCGGAGGCCGCTACACCGGCTACGTCAACGAGGGCGGCGACGGGCGGGCGACGCTCGACTGGATCGCCGGCCAGCCGTGGTGCGACGGCAACATCGGCACGTTCGGCGGCTCGGCGCTGGGGATGACGCAGTACGCCTTCTCGCCGGGGGCCAACCCGGCGCTCAAGTGCATGGTCGCCGTCGTCGCGACCCCGGACTTCTACCACGATGCGACGTACCAGGGCGGGGCGCTGCGCTATGCCCTCGACCACGGCTGGCTCGCCGACCAGAACGCCCTCGACGTCTTCGAGCAGCTCAAGGCCCATCGGCTCTGGGACGCCTGGTGGGCGAGCTACGCCGTGCTGCCGAACGTGGCGACTGTCAACGTCCCCACCCTGCACGTCGGCGGCTGGTTCGACATCTTCCAGCAGGGGACGCTCGACGCCTTCACGAGCTTCCAGCACCTCGGCGGGCCGCGGGCCCTCGGCAACCAGAAGGTGATCATCGGCCCGTGGACGCACTACGGCACGTTCCAGCAAACGGAGGGCGAGTTCACGTTCCCGACCAACGCGATCTTCGTCGACGACTTCATCCCGATCGCCCGCGACTGGTTCGACCACTGGCTCAAGGGCGGTAAGGCCGGGGTGGCGAGCTGGCCGGCGGCGCAGGTCTACCTCATGGGCGCCGTCGGAGAGCATGGGGCCCCGGGCAACCAGTGGCTGGACCTGCCCGACTGGCCGCCGCTGGCGACAACCATCCCCTTCTACCTCGACGGCGGACGCCGCCTCGCGACCTCCCAGTCGTCGCCGGCCGAGGTCGGGATGGTCATGGACCCCGCCAACCCCGTGCCGACGCTCGGCGGCCAGGAGCTGTCGAGCGAGGCGGGTCCCTACGACCAGCGGCCGCTCGAGGCGAGGCCCGACGTGGTGAGTTTCACCACGGCGGTCCTCGAGAAGCCGCTGACCGTGGTCGGGCGGGTGCGGTGCCGGCTCTGGATCCGTCCCGACACCCCCGACCTCGACCTTACCGTGCGCCTCACCGACGTCTACCCGGACGGACGCTCGATGCTCGTCACCGACGGAATCCAACGCGCCCGCATGCGCTGCGGCGACAGCCAAGAGTGTTTCCTGACCCCCGGTGTGCCCACCGAAATCGTCGTCGACATATGGTCCACCGCCATCGTCTTCAACGCCGGGCACCGGATCCGGATCGACGTGGCAGGCTCCAACGCCCCGCGGTTCGAGGTCAACCCCAACGACGGCGGCGACCTCAACCATCCCTCGGCCGGAACGGTGGCCCGGCCCGCCCTGCTCTTCGGGCCCGACACCCCGTCGCGGCTGGAGCTGCCGGTCCTCCGCGCCTCCGCGTTTCCGCGGCGGCTGCTGCTGGCAGGCCAGAGAGGGGCGGCGCGCAGCGGAGGGCAAAACCCTTGAGCCCGCGGCTCGTACAAGAGATACGGTCCGGTGTGTCCGGCGCGGGAAGAGGTGGGTGGTGGTGGGCCGCGCCGGGTGGCCGGGCCCGGACGGGCGCTGAGGAGGCGGCGTGAAGGGAAAGCGACTGATCGTGCTCGCGGCGCTCGTGGTCGTCGTGGCCGTCGCCGCCGTCGTGATCGTGACCGGCAAGCGGCCCGAGTGGACGACCTCCTCGCCCGCGGCGCTGGCCGAGTTCACGCAGGGGCTGGAGGCGCTCGACAAGGTGTACCGCGCCGAGGCCCGCGTCCACTTCGCCAAGGCCGCCGAACTCGACCCCAATTTCGTGGCGGCGAAATACTTCCTCCTCAGGTCGATGGAGGCTCCGAGCAGCGATCCGCAGGCGGCGAAGCTGCTGGCCGAGTTGGCGGGCGCCGACCTTGCGAAACTCACCGAGCGCGAGCGCTTTCTCATCCGCTACGCCCTGGCGGCACACGCAAAGGATGCGGCCAAGGCGGAGCAGATCCTGAAGGCGTATGCGGCGGAGAATCCCGATGACCCCTACGCGCTCGACGCCCTGGCGACGGTTGCGACCGCCCGCCAGGACTGGCCCCAGGCGCGCGGGCTGCTCACCCGCCTGATCGAGGTCGCCCCGAACCGCGTCTCGGCCTACAACCAGCTCGGCTACCTGGCGATGGGGCAGGGGCAGTTCGCCGAAGCCGAGAAAATGTTCGAGACCTACCGGTACATCGCGCCGGACCAGGCCAACCCCCACGACTCGCTCGGCGAGCTCGACATCCTGACCGGCCGGTACGCCGACGCGAAGAAGGAACTCGACGAGGCGCTCCGGATCAAGCCCGACTTCTGCGCGTCGAGCGGGCACCTCGTGAGCCTCGCGATGATCCAGGCCAGGCCCGAGGACGCGCGGCGGGCGCTCGCCCAGGCGGAGAGCGCCGGCGGCTGCAGCCCGTTCGCGTTGCGGCAGATGACCTGCACGATCGCCTTCTGGACGCCGCTTATGGCCGGCGACTGGGAGGGGGTCTGGCGGGTCAGCCAGGACGCGTGCGGCAAGAAGGACGAGGAGAACACGGTGCTCGCCGTCTGGGCGGCGCTGCGGACCGGGCGCGCCGCCGAGGCGGACGCGTTGATCGCAGCGCTGCGCGCGCGGCTCGCGGCGCTGCCGCCGGCGACGCCGGACCGGCGCTACCTCGAGTCCGAGGTCGCCCACCTCGAGGGCGCCACCCTGCTCACCCGCGGGGAACCGGCGAAGGCGGTCGAGCGCTTCCGCTTCGCCGACCAGGCGATGTCGTACCGCGAACTCGGCTCGGGGCTGTTCAAGCTGCTGAACCGCTACGCTCTCGCCGCCGCGCTGCGCGCCGCGGGAGAGAGCGGCGAGGCCGCAACCGTGCTCGCCGAGGCGCGCGCGGTCAACGCCGACTTCATCGACCGCCTCGGCGTCAGGCCGCCTCCCGCCCCCCGGTGAGGCCGCCGGTTCGTCGCCGGCTCCGCTATTCTGGCGCCGTCGCCCTCGCGATCCGGCGGGTTCTACCCCGTCGGACCCGCCGGGGGCGCCGCGACGGAGGTGCGAGTGACGAGAAAACCCCACGGCGACCGCGTGCCGCTCCCCGCAAACGGGGTCGCGGTCCGTTGCGCTGGCCTGGTGAAGCGCTACGAGGACGTCACCGCGGTGGCGGGGCTCGACCTCGAGGTCGCGCAGGGGGAGTGCTTCGGCCTGCTGGGGCCAAACGGGGCCGGCAAGACCACGACGGTGGAGGTCCTCGAGGGGTTGACCCCGCCCGACGAGGGCGTGGTCGAGGTGCTCGGATGCAGGTGGGGGTCGGGACGCGACCACGAGCTGCGCGAGCGCCTGGGCGTCCAGCTGCAGGAGACCCAGCTCGGGGAGAAGCTCACCGTCGAGGAGACGCTACGGCTATTCGCCAGCTTCTTCGCCCGCTCCCGGCCGGTCGGCGAGGTCATCGCGACGGTCGAGCTCGAGGAGAAGCGGCGCGCGCGCGTCGGCAAGCTCTCCGGCGGGCAGAAGCAGCGCCTGGCGCTCGCCTGCGCGCTGGTCAGCGATCCCGACATGCTGTTCCTGGACGAACCCACCACCGGTCTCGACCCGCAGGCGCGCCTGCGGGTGTGGGACGTGGTCGAACGGTTCCGTGCCCGGGGCGGCACGGTGCTGCTCACCACGCATGCCATGGAGGAGGCCTCGCGCCTGTGCGACCGGGTGGCGATCATGGACCGCGGCAGGATCCTGACGCTCGGCCGGCCCGCCGCGCTGGTGGCGGCGCTCGGCGTCGATCAGATCGTCGAGTTCCGCGCGCGCGGGGAGGTCGCCGCCGAGCGGCTCGCCGCCCTGCCCGGGGTGCGCGGGGCCGTCCGCACCGACGACGCCTGGCAACTCAGCGTGCGCCGGATCGACGAGGCGCTGCCCGCGCTGCTCGGCGAGCTCGAGCGCTGTGGCGTGGCGCTGGAGAGCCTCGCCACCCACCAGGCGACGCTCGAGGACGTGTTCGTCAGCTTGACGGGGAGGGCGCTGCGCGATGCGTGAGCGGCCCGCACCCCGCCCCCACCCCCTGGTCGAGCTCACCCGCGCCCGCCTGCTGGAGTTCGTGCGCGAGCCCGAGGCGGTGTTCTGGGTGTTCGTGTTCCCGGTGCTGCTCGCGCTGGCGCTGGGCATCGCCTTCAGGACCAGGCCGCCGGAACGGTTGCGCGCCGTGGTCGTCCGCGGGACGCCGGGGGCGGCGCGCGTCGCGGCGTTACTGGCCGGCGCCCCCGACCTCGACGTGGCGGTCCTCGACGCCGCCGCGGCCGCCCGGGCGCTGCGCACAAGCCGGGCGGACGTCGTGGTGGACGCCGGTCCTGACCGGCAGGACGTTCCCCTGGCCGTCACCTACCGTTACGACCTCACCCGCGCGGAGGGGAGGGCGGCCCGGCTCGCCGTGGACGACGCGCTCGAGCGCGCGCTCGGGCGCCGCGACCGTTTGGCGGCGCGCGAGGAGCCAGTGACGGCGCCCGGCACCCGGTACATCGACTTCCTCATCCCCGGGCTCGTCGGCCTCAACCTGATGGGGAGCGGGATGTGGGGTCTCGGGTTCGCCGTCGTCCAGGCGCGCACCCGCAAGCTGCTCAAGCGCTTCGCCGCCACGCCGATGCGCCGCTCCCACTACCTGCTGTCGTTCATCCTCTCGCGCCTCGTCGGCCTGGTGCTCGAGGTGGCCGTCGTGGTGGGGTTCGGCTGGCTCCTGTTCGGCGTCGCGGTGCGCGGCTCGATCCTCGCCCTGGCCGCGGTGGCATTCCTCGGGTCGCTGACGTTCGCGGGGATCGGCCTGCTGGTGGCGGCGCGTCCGCGGACGGTCGAGGGGGTCTCGGGCTGGATGAACCTGGTGCAGCTCCCGATGTGGCTCGCGTCCGGCAGCTTCTTCTCCTACGAGCGCTTCCCCGCGGCGGCGCGGCCGCTCATCCGCGCCCTGCCCCTGACGGCCCTCAACGACGCGCTGCGCGCCGTCATCAACGACGGCGCCCCGCTCGCCGCAACCGCGCACGAGCTGCTGGTGATGGCGGCGTGGGCCGCGGTGAGTTTCGCGCTCGCGCTCAGGCTGTTCCGGTGGCAGTGACGTCCGGCCGTGCACCGAGCCGGAGCGAACCGCGTCAGCGCGGCGAGGGCAGGCCTCGCCCCGTGACCAGGTAGACGGCGAAGCTCCCGAGCCAGTGCCCGCCCTCGTAGTGCTCGCCGGTCACCGCCGCGAGGCCGGCCTGGCGGTGGCTCGCCGCCGCGGCGCGCAGCGCGGCGATCCGGGGGTCGGCCGCAGGCAAGCCGGACGCGATCCCCTCCAGCATCCAGGCGCGCGAGAGGTTGAGGCCGTCGAGGTGGGCGAGTTTGCCGTCCGTGGGGTCCGTGACTGTCTCCGGCTCGAGCCAGGAGGCGGAGCCGTCGCGCGGCAGCCGTGGCAGGAACGTGCCCAACCAGGTGGAGAACTCGCGCGGCGGCAGCACGCGGCGCATCAGGTCGGCCTCGGCGAGGCACGGCGAGAGGAAGTCCTGGCCCGACGGCTCGTACGCCATCGGGCCGTCGCGGTCGCCGAGGTAGTAATCGCGGCTGCGCCGCTCGACGAGGGTCGCCATCGCAGAGTCCCCGGTCGCCCGGGCCCAGTCGAGGACGAGGCCGAGGGCGAACGCCGTCTGGCTGTGCTCGCCGACGCGGACCGGGTGCGACAGCTGCGGCAGCCAGGCGGCGAACCGCGCCGCCGCCGCGCGCTCGAGCGGTGCGATCGTCCGCGCCCACTCCCGCGCCTGCGGGTCGTCCCACTCCCGCAGCTCGGCCGCGAGCTGGAGCAGCCAGGCGAGCCCGTACGGGCGCTCGAAGTCGGTGCGCCCCGCGCCGCCCATGTACGCGACCTCGCCCGCGATGTGCGCCGGCGTCAGGCTCGCGGCGAGCGCGGCCCGCGCCTTCGGCACGAACGGCGCGTCCGGGAACGTGCGCGCCAGGCGGACGAGGAGCCAGTGGCCATGCACCGCGGAGTGCCAGTCGAAGCAGCCGCAGAACGCCGGGGTGAGTTCCCGCGGCGGCTTGACGTCGGCGTCGCTCGCGAGCACGTGCGCGATCTTGTTCGGGTACTCCTTGTGCACGCAGGCGAGGGCGAGGTCCGCGAAGCGCTGCGCCGCCGCGGCGTCGAAGGCGGCCGGCGGCTCGGCCGCCGCCAGCGGCAGCGAGCCGGCGACGAAAACGCAGGCGGCAACGGTGTGTTTGCCCATGCCGGGATGGTAGCACCGGCGCCGGGAAGAGGTTTGGCCAAGGTACACTCCGCGCGGCGAAGGGAGGGACGGTCATGAAGGTTGCGGTCCTTGGGGGTGGGTTGGTCGGGGGGGTGATCGCGCGGGACCTGGCGCGCGACGGCGAGTTCGAGGTCACGGTGGCCGATGTCTCCGAGGCCACGTTGGCCCGCCTGGGTGGTGTGCCGGGGATCACGCTGGTCAAGGCCGACCTTGCGGACGCCGCGGCCCTCCGCCGGGTCGTCGCGGGGCACGATTTCGTCGTCGGCGCGGTGCCCGGGCACATGGGGTTCGCGACGCTGCGCGAGGTGATCGGATCGGGCAAGCCGGTGGTGGACATCTCGTTCTTCCCCGAGGATGCGCTGGCACTCGACGCCCTCGCCCGCGAGCGCGGGGTGTGCGCCGTGGTCGACTGCGGCGTCGCGCCCGGGTGCTCCAACCTGATCCTCGGCCGGATGGAGAGCGAGCTCGAGCCGGTCGAGCGCTTCGCCTGCTACGTCGGCGGCCTCCCCGTGGAGCGCACCTGGCCGTGGGAGTACAAGGCGCCGTTCTCCCCCGCCGACGTGATCGAGGAGTACACCCGGCCCGCACGTTACGTCGCAAACGGCGCACTGGTGACGATGCCGGCGCTCTCCGAGCCGGAGCTCGTCGAGTTCCCGGGCGTGGGGACGCTCGAGGCGTTCAACACCGACGGTCTGCGCTCGCTGATCGCGACGGTCAAGGCGCCGTTCATGGTCGAGAAGACGATGCGCTACCCCGGCCACATCGAGAAGATCCGGGTCCTGCGCGAGAGCGGCTTCTTCGCCACGGAGCCGGTGATGGTCGGCGGCGTGGCGGTGCGGCCGCTCGACCTGGCCTCGCGGCTCCTGTTCCCCCTCTGGCAGTTCGGGCCGGGGGAGGAGGACATCACGGCGATGCGGGTGGTCGTCGAAGGCACGAGCGCGGGACGCCGGGTGCGCCGCACGTTCGAGATGCTGGACCGCTACGACCGCGTCACGAAGACCAGCTCGATGGCGCGCACCACCGGGTACACCTGCGCCGCCGGCGTCCGCCTCGTGGCCCGCGGGCTGTGGGGACGCAAGGGGGTCTCGCCCCCCGAGTTCCTCGGCCGCGAGCGCGCTTGTTACGAGTTCGTGATGGCAGATCTCGCCGCGCGCGGGGTCGCGTTCCGGGAAACCGTCGAGCCGCTGGCCTGAGCGCGCGCCGGCGGGCGATATAATCAAAAAAGCCCCTTTGGCACGGCGTCCGGCGGCGGCGGGCGCGGCGCCGGGGAAGGAGGGCATGTGGACTGCCCGGTGTGCCGTGAGCCGCTCGTCGTCGCCGAGCGCGAAGGGATCGAGCTCGACGTCTGCCCGTGGTGCCACGGACTGTGGTTCGACGCCGGCGAACTCGCCCTGCTGGCGGAGAAGCTCGGGCGAACGCTCGCCGTGCCGGAAGGCGCCCCGCTCGAGGCCGCCGCAACCCCGGAGAAGCCGCGACTCTGCCCGCGCTGCGACAAGGCGATGGAGAAAGTATGGTTGGGCGGCGCGCCGAAGGTGCTGCTCGACAGGTGCCAGAGTCACGGGCTGTGGTTCGACCACGGGGAGATGGGGTCGCTGGTCGGCCAGTTGGTGGCCGCGCCGGGCTCGCACCCGGAAGCGGTGATGAGGTTCATGGGCGAGACGATCGGCGCCTCCGGCGCGGCGTCGCCGCCCGACGACGCGGGGGGTCCCGCAGGGGAGGTCAAGCGATGATCTTCGGATTCGTGGTCCTGATCGTGATCGTGGTGGCGGTGGCGTGGGTGCTGGGCATGTACAACGGCCTGGTCGGCGCCCGCAACGAGGTGAAGAATTCGTGGAGCCAGATCGACGTGCAGCTCAAGCGGCGGCACGACCTGATCCCCAACCTCGTCGAGACCGTCAAGGGGTACATGGGGCACGAGCGCGGGACGCTGGAAGCGGTCACCAAGGCGCGCCAGCAGGCGGTCGACGTGACCGGCGGCGTGGAAGACCGCGCCAAGGCGGAGAACGCACTCTCGCAGACGCTGCGCTCGCTGTTCGCGGTGGCCGAGGCGTACCCCGACCTCAAGGCCAACCAGAACTTCCTGGCGCTCCAGGAGGAGTTGACCTCGACCGAGAACAAGATCTCGTTCGCCCGCCAGTACTACAACGACGCCGTACTGCGCCTCAACAACCGCATCCAGATGTTCCCGTCGAGCGTCATCGCGGGCATGTTCAACTTCTCGCAGGAGAAGTTCTTCGAGGTGGAGGCGGCGGCGGAGCGCCAGGTGCCGCAGGTGAAGTTCTAGGACGGAGCGCCCGCCATGTGGGAGCTCATCCGCGCGAACCAGCGCCGCGCCGCCACCCTGGTGGTGGCGATGGCAGCGCTGCTGTTCCTGCTCGGCTACGGGCTCGGCGAGGCGCTGGCGCCGGGCGGGGGCGCCGCCGGGCTCGCCGTCGCCTTCCTGGTGTGGGTGGCGCTGTCGCTCGTGAGTTACTTCCAGGGCGACGCGATCTTCCTGTCCCTGGCCGGCGCCCGCCGCATCGCCAAGGCGGACAACCCGCAGCTGTTCAACGTCGTCGAGGAGATGACGATCGCGGCCGGGCTGCCGAAGATGCCCGACATCTACGTCATGGACCAGGCGGCGCCGAACGCGTTCGCCACCGGGCGGGACGCCCAGCACGCCGCCGTGGCCGTCACCGCGGGGCTCCTGGAAACGCTCGACCGCAACGAGTTGCAGGGCGTCATCGCCCACGAGCTCGGCCACGTCAAGAACCGGGACGTGCTGTACATGATGATGGTAGGGATCATGATGGGGGCGATCGTGCTGCTCGCCGACGTCGGCGGTCGCGTGTTCCTGTTCGGCGGCGGCCGGCGGCGGACGTCGTCGCGTTCCGGGGGGCAGGGACAGCTCATCGTCGTGATCGCGGCGGTCGTGCTCATGATTCTCGCCCCGATCGTCGCGCAGCTCATCTACCTCGCGCTCTCGCGCCGCCGCGAGTACCTGGCCGACGCCTCGTCGGCGCTGTACACGCGCTACCCCGAGGGCCTGGCGAGCGCCCTCGAGAAGATCGCCCACACTACGGCGCCGCTCACCACGGCCACGCGGGCCACCGCCCCGATGTACATCGTCAACCCGCTGGGGGCGAGCGCGCGCGGGCTTGCCGACCTCACGAGCACGCACCCGCCGACGTCGGAGCGCATCCGCATCCTGCGCTCGATGGGCGGCGGCGCCGGCCTCGTCCACTACAACGAGGCGTTTCAGAAGGTGACCGGCAAGAGGGGCGGGGTGGTCCCTCCCTCGGCGCTCGCCGGCGAGGCTCAGGCGCCTGCGGCCCCACCGGCGGCGGTGACGCCGGCGCCGATACCCGTCGCCGGCGGCCGCCTCGATCGGGTCCGTCAGACGACCGATATGTTGTGGCGGCTCAACCAGTTCGTCTTCATCCCCTGCGCCTGCGGCACGACGCTCAAGGTGCCGCCCGCGTACGTCGGGCGCGAGATCGCGTGCCCCCACTGCGGGGCCCTCCACAAGGTGCAACCCAGCGCGGCCGGCGCCCCAGCCGGCTCGCCGCCGGGGTCCGTGGCCAAACCGTAGCCCTCTCCACGGCACACGTCTGATCTCTCCCGAGGGGCGGGTTCTCTTCTTCCACTGCGAGGACGCTGTCTTGTTTGCCGGTCCCACGGGTGGCCGGATGCGGGTGCCCCGGGCTTTGTCTTCACTGCGTGAGGCTGTCTTGTTTTGCCCCGCGGGCCGAGGCCGTGTCGCTCGGGCGGCGCATC
>PKYI01000180.1 GCA_003133645.1 Acidobacteriota bacterium
GGCGAGCTGGTGACCGTGGGCCGCGGCCGCGAACGGAACGAGCAACGCCGCCCGCCGCGCCGCGGCGAGCTCGGCGATCGTGAGCGCCCCGGCGCGGGCGATCACGAGGACGGCGTCGGCCAACGCCTCGGCGGGGCGCTCCAGGAACGCCGTCACCTCGGCCGCGACGCCGCACAGCGCGTAGCGCTCACGCACCTCGGCCGCCCAGCGCGGGCCCGCCTGGTGCACGATGCGCGGCAGCGCGCAGCTCCGGCCGAGTTCGGCGAACGCGTCCGGGAGCGCCGCGTTGAGGAACGCCGAACCCTGGCTGCCGCCCATGACCACGACCGAGACGGGAGTGGTGCGCGGCGCGGGGACGGAGAAGAACTCCGCTCGAACGGGGTTCCCGGTCCAGCGCGCCGGCAGCGAGGGGAACGCCGCGACGGCTTCGGCGAACCCGCACGCCACCGCGACCGACCACGGCGCCAGGAGCCGGTTGGCAACGCCGGGGGAGGCGTTCTGCTCCTGGAGCACGACCGGCAGTCCAAGCGTGCCGGCGGCGAGCGCCCCGGGCACCGAGGCGTACCCACCGACGGCGAGGACGGCGGCAGCGTGGCGGTGCATCAGGAACGCCACCGCCCCGACGAGCGCCGGCAGCAGCTGGAGCGCCGCCACCACCTGCGCGCCGCGCGAGCGCGCGACCGCTCCGCTGACCGCGAGCAGGCGGATCGGAATGCCGGCCTCGGGCACCCGGACCGCCTCCATGCCGCGTCGGGCGCCCAGCCACGAAACCGCGGCGCCGGCGCGCTCGAGCTCGGCCGCAACGGCGAGACCCGGGAAGAGGTGACCTCCGGTGCCGCCGCCGGCGATGACGATCTCGGTCATGCCCCCTCCTTGCCGATGTTGATCAGGAGGCCGACGGCGACGAGCGTGAGCATCACGTCGGAGCCGCCCGCGGACAGCAGCGGCAGGGGCAGCCCTTTCGCCGGAAGCAGCTTGAGGCACACCGAGACGTTGAGCAGCGCCTGGACGCCGATGGTCACGGCGAGGCCGGCAGCGAGAAGGGCGGCGGGCGGCGTGCTGGCGCGGCGGACCGCAACAAGGGCGCGGGCGACGATGACTCCGAGGATCGCAACGATGGCGAGCGTGCCGATCAGACCGAGCTCCTCGCCGATGACGGCGAAGATGAAGTCGGTGTGCGGTTGCGGCAGGGCCAGGAGCTTCTGCAGGCTCTGTCCGGGCCCCCGTCCCAGGATGCCGCCGCTGCCGATCGCGATCAGCGACTGCTGCACCTGGTAGCTGGTCTCGCCGAAGAAGGTGCGCAGCCGTTCGACGCGGTACGGCTTGAGCGCGATTGCGACCAGGAACACGACCGCAGCGGCGACGGCGAGGCCGGCCAGCGGGCGCAGCGGCACATCCGCGAGGAGCAGGATGCTCACCGCCGCCACCAGGAGGAGGACCGCGGATCCGAGGTCGGGCTCGACCAGGACGAGCGCCACGGTGAGGCCGATGACGCCAAGGGCGATATGGTGCGCTCGATGCCGCGCCTGGCGGTCGGGGAACGGGCGTCCGAGGAGGGCGGCGAGGGCAAGCGGGAGCGTCACCTTGGCGATCGCCGACGGCTGGATCGAGCTGACGGGCAACTGGAGCCAGCGGTGGGTGCCGGCCACCGGCGCCTGGAAGAACGCCGCCAGGAGCGCGAACCAGGTCACGGCCAGGAGCGGGAGCGCCACTTTCCAGCTCGTGAGTCTGTCGAGCGGGACGAAGGCGGCCGCGAACATCGCGCCGAAGCCGAGCAGCACCGCGACGAGCTGCCGGAATGCGAACTCGTACTCCCAGAGATGGTAGGACTCGCTGGCGAGTGGCCCGGAGGCGGAACCGACCATCACGACGCCGACGGCGGCGGTAAGGACGGTGGCGCCGAGGAGCGTGCGATCGATGCGGCGGGTCTGCGGCATCAGCGTCTCCCCGCCGCGGCGAGCGCCAGGCGGGCGAACTCGTCGCCGCGGTGGCGGTAGTCCGTGAACTGGTCGAACGAGGCGCACGCCGGCGAGAGGAGCACGGTGTCGCCGGGACGTGCGAACGCCGCGGCGCGGCGCACCGCCTCCTCGAGGGTGCCGCAGCGCTCGGCCGGCGCCGCGCCATCGAGCGCCGCGCCGATGGCGTCGGCGGCCTCGCCGATGAGGTAGATCCGCGCGAGGCGGTGCTCGGCCGCCGGCCGCAGCTGGCGGAAGTCCTGCCCCTTGCCGAGGCCGCCGAGGATCAGGTGCACGGTGCCGGGTGCGTAACCGGAGAGGCCGGCCGCGGTCGCGCCGATGTTGGTGCCCTTGGAGTCGTCGACCCAGCGCACGCCGGCCGCCTGGGCGACCACCTGATGGCGGTGCGGCAACGCCTGGAACGACCGCAGAGCCTGGGTGATCGGAGCGCGTCCGATGCCGAGGCGGCTGGCGGCGAGCGCCGCGGCGAGGGCGTTGGCGGCGTTGTGCTCGCCGAGCAGCGGCAACTCCGCGCGGGGCAGCAGGGCCTCGCCGTCCAGCACTAGCGAACCTGCCGCCAGGTGCGCCTGGGCGCCGGCGTCGGCCAGCGAGAAGCGGACGGCGCGCGACGGCACGCTCAACTCCGAGCACGCCGGGTCGTCGGCGTTGAGCACGGCGAAATCGCCGCGCTTCTGCCGGGCGAAGATGCGAGCCTTGGCGGCCAGGTACGACGCCACGCTCGGGTGGCGGTCGAGGTGGTCGGGCGAGAGGTTGAGCAGCACCGCGACCTTCGGGCGCAGCGTCGCGCACCCCTCGAGCTGGAACGACGAGAGCTCAAGGACCACGGCGTCCCAGCCGCCGGCAAGGGCGAGTTCGGAGGCGGCGGTGCCGATGTTGCCGCCGACGCCGGTGCGCCACCCCGCGGTGCGGGCGATGTCGCCGAGCAGCGAGGTGACGGTGGTTTTGCCGTTGGAACCGGTCACACCGACGATCGGCACGCCCGGCATCGAGCGCACCGCCAGCTCCACCTCGGCGATCACCTCGATCCGGCGCCGGCGCGCTTCGACCAGCATGGGGAGGTCCCACGGCACTCCCGGCGAGACGACGACCAGCGCCGTGTCGTCCAGGAGCGTGATCGGGTGGCAGCCGAGGACAGCGGCGACGCCGTCCGGGAGGCGGCCGAGGCTCGCGTCGAGCTCCCATTCGGTGGCGCGGTCGTTGACCGTGACGCGCCACCCGTCCCGGGCGAGCAGCGTTGCGGCTGCGACCCCGGAGGCCCCGAGGCCCACCACCACCGCGGCGGACGGTCGCGTCGTCATCATCGCAGTTTCAACGTCGCCAGGCCGATAAGCGCGAACACCAGCGCGACGATCCAGAAACGCACCACCACTTGCGTCTCGGCCCAGCCGGACAGCTCGAAGTGGTGGTGCAGGGGGGACATGCGGAAGACCCGCTTGCCCCTTGTCTTGAAACTCGCCACCTGGAGGATCACCGAGAGCGCCTCGGCGACGAACAACCCGCCGACCACGACGAGGAGCAGCTCCTGCTTGGCGATCACGGCCGTGCACGCGATCGCGGCGCCGAGCGAGAGGGAGCCGACGTCGCCCATGAACAGTTGGGCCGGGTGGCAGTTGAACCACAAGAACGCCAGCGACGCGCCGACCATGGCGGCGCAGAACACCGTGACCTCGCCGGCGCCGGCCACCGGCGGGATCAGCAGGTACTTGGCGAGCCTGGCGTTGCCTGCGAGGTAGGTGAAGACGGTGTAGGTGCCGAACGCGATCAGGACCGAGCCGATCGCCAGGCCGTCGAGCCCGTCGGTGAGGTTGACGGCGTT
>PKYI01000167.1:0-124 GCA_003133645.1 Acidobacteriota bacterium
TCCTGCAGGCGCTGCTCAGCCAGACGCAGCTGCTGCAGACCTACGCCGACGATCCCGAGCGGGTGAAGGCGCTGGGGGTCGAACTCGGCCAGCAGATCAACCACGGGGCGTCGCTGACGCGGCA
>PKYI01000167.1:165-31512 GCA_003133645.1 Acidobacteriota bacterium
TGCGCGCGAACATCGCGCTGGAGGTCAAGCTGGCGCCCGACGCCCTGCCGGTCGAAGCTGACCGCGGGCAGCTCGACCAGGTGCTGGTGAACCTGGCCATGAATGCCTCCGACGCCATGTCGGGGGGCGGGAGGCTGGTCATCCGGACCGGTGCACTGGACGCCAGCCACGTCTGGCTGAGCGTGGAGGACACGGGGAGCGGAATCCCCGAGGTGATCCGCGCGCGCATCTTCGACCCGTTCTTCACCACCAAGGAAGCCGGGAAAGGCACCGGGCTGGGGCTGTCGGTGGTGCACGGCATCGTGACTCGGCTCGACGGGCGGATCGAGGTCGAAAGCGTGGAGGGCCAGGGGTCCGTGTTCAGGGTGATTCTGCCGGCGGCCGGTGTGGGGGAGGTGCCTGCGGCCCAGGAGGTGCTGAAGGGGGCCGCGGAACTGCCGGAGGGGCACGGGGAGCGGGTGCTGGTGGTGGAGGACGAGGATGCGGCCCGCAAGGCGCTGCGGGACATCCTGGAGAGCCTCGGCTACGAGGTCGTCGCGGCGGCGAGCGGCGAGGAGGCGGGGCTGCTGCCGCTGGAGGAGCCGTTCGACGTGCTGCTCACCGACCTCATGCTGCCCGGCGTCGGCGGGGCGCAGCTTCTGGTCGGGCGGCGGGACCGCTGGCCGGGGCTGCGGGTGATCCTGATGTCGGGGTACACCGAGGACGAGGTGGCGCGGAGGGGGATCGGCGAAGGCACTGTGAGGTTCCTGCAGAAGCCGTTCGACATGGCGACACTCGCTCGCGAGATTCGAGCGGTGCTGGCGGACGCTGTCCGCAACTCCTAAACTAACCACCCCGCTTCGGGGTCATCCGAGCTAGCGGGGCGAAGGCCAACAGCCGCCAATGCCCGCTTCAGCCGCTCCGAAGGAACGAGAATGGGCATGTTTGCAGCCAATCCACGACGCATCTCAGGCCCGAACCTACTCTCTGGTGACGAGAGCGCGGCCCGTGACAAGGACAATTGCACGTCCGTAATTGCTCACGCGGCCTCAGTCATTGCCAGGATGCTTTCGGACCATGAGTTTGCAACCTACTACCTACTTGGAGGATAGACGCATCGGACCGGCTACTGAAACGCCCCTCCGTTGGCCTGGCTTGCGGGCCGTTGGTGACCCCACTACAGGTTACCGCCGGTGGGTGACTCTGGCCCTGCAGAGGCGTCGGCAGAGAAGGGGACCGTCAGGAAACCCTGCTCTGTCGGCCTCAACGCCGAAGGGGACCGGTGAGGGTGCTCCCCGGCTCAGCAATGCACGGTACCTTCCCCGAGCTCGAAGACCAGCTGTGCGGGTGGGAGCCGAACTCGGGGCAGCGTTCGCCAAACCGTCTTGACGCGCTGGTGTGGGCGCTGACCGAGCTGATCTTTGAAGGCAGCGACGACGTGGGCGAGGGCTGGTACAAGTTTGCGGCGGAGGCGATGGGCAGGCCGTGGCCAACGTCGCCGGGTGGTGAAGAATGACGATCGTGCGGACGCCCGGCCACGAACCGGCATTCGCTGACGCGGGAGTGAGTCCCGCGTCGCTTCAAGCGCGGCCGCGAGGTTCGTCTCCTTAGAAACGGCCCACCTGGGCCGCGAGAGAACGTCACCGCCGACTCGAGCGAATCCTCTCGGCCTCGGCGAGAAGCGGCCTTCCTAAGTGCTCCTGCCCCATCTTCTCATACAAGATCGAAAGGTTCTCAAGCACGGTTGCCAAGGAGGGATGATTCGGCCCCAGCGCAGCTTGGGTGATCGATAGTGACCGCTTGAGAAGTGGCTCCGCCGCGGCGAACCTTCCTTGGTCCGTGTACAATCCCGCCAGGTTGTTAAGTGAGGCCGCGACATCTGGGTGATTAGGGCCGAGCGCTTTCTCGCGGATTGCCAGCGAGCGCTTGAGGAGCGGTTCTGCCGCCGAGAACTCGCCTTGGTCCCTGCACAATCCCCCCAAGTTGCTAAGTGAGGCCGCGACATCTGGGTGATTAGGGCCGAGCGCTGTCTCGCGAATCGCCAACGATCGCCTGTAGAGTGGCTCCGCTTCTTCGTACCGACCTTGCAAATAATATAGGACAGCCAGGTTGTTGATCGATGTAGCAACGTCAGGGTGATCCGAGCCGAGCGCCTTCTCGCGAATTGTCAGCGACCGCGCAAAGAGTGGCTCCGCTGCTTCATAATCGCCTTGGCTCTGATAGAGGGCCGCAAGGAAGTTGAGTGAGACCGCGACCTCCGGGTGATCAGGGCCTAGTGCTCTCTCTCGAATAGCTAGTGAGCGCTTGTAGAGCGGTTCTGCTGCGGCGAACTCGCCTTGTGCGTAGTACGATGCTCCCAGGCTGGAAAGCGAATGCGCCACATCGGGATGATCGGGGGCCAGTGCTTTCTCACGGATCGCCAGAGCGCGTTTCCAAAGTCGCCCGGCCGCCACGTTCTGCCCTTGCGCGTGATAGAGCGCCGCTAGGTTGCTTAGTGCGGTCGCCACATCGGGGTGTTCGGGGCCGAGGGCGCTCTCGATGTTTGCTAGCGAGCGCTTGAAGAGTGACTCTGCCGCCGCATATTGGCCTTGGGTGCCATACACCGCCGCCAGGTTGTTTAGTGAGGCCGCGACATCTGGGTGATTAGGGCCGAGCGCTGTCTCACGGATTGCCAGCGCGCGCTTGAAAAGCGGCTCCGCCGCTGCGTACTGCCCTCGAGTCTGATACAAGTCCGCAAGGAAAGTCAGCGACGTTGCCACGTCGGGGTGATTCGGACCGCCCGTCTTCTCACAGATCTCGAGCAATCGGCGGTAGAGCGGTTCCGCATCAGCGTACTGACCATGCTTGCGGTACAACGTCCCCAGGTTGTAGAGCGACCTCGCTACCTTCCGAGTGTCGGGGCCATAGGTCTGTTCGGCAAGAGTCAGCGCTCTTCTCGCCACCGCGCAGGCGCGGTCGTATTTGCCCTGCTTGAGAAGAGACATTACCTCTTCGTTGAGACTGTCCAACTCGACACTCATAAACTGGAGTCTCCTTGACCAGTACACTTGAGGATACAACCGCCGCAAGGGTTGTCAAGATATCCAAACTGTGCCGGAGCCTGTTATGGGTCAGCACCGCTCGCACACGAGGGTTGACCAGTCGCGGGAGGGGACGTGGAGGCGGGCGAGCTCTACGGGGTCCCGCTCCCGCATCGGGCCGCCGCACCAGGGACAGCGAGGCGGGTCGGTGGGCACGGGGTCTCGTTCCGGTGACGCTACCATTGCGTAGAAGTTACCACTTGTTTGCCGCCCAGACGATAACGCGGGGCGCTGCAGGGCGCTTCGCTTGTGCTAGGTCCGAGGCACAAACCACGGCGGCAATGGCCCCGACGGTGACTGGTCGGCGACCTGTTGGGGAGTCCGGAAGTCGAGCGGATAAGGCGTCGAAATGTCGTTTATCGGCAGGTCCAGACTAATGCCGGCCTCGTCGTAGTAGCTATAGGTGGCCCAGTGGGAGATGGACGCTACCGGCACGCTCTTTTCTAGGTTCAGATCCTCATAGCAGAGCACAAAACCCACGGGCCAGAAAGCGAACTCTGCGAGGACCGTGGGCCGCCGAAGCCTCTCATCCGAGATACCTATTGATCCAGTCTGGCGGCCGACTCCTTGCGTTGCAACGCCGAACACGAAGAGGCGGGGAACCGACGGAAGAGCCTGGGACTCCTTGTTGAGCAGGAATGGACGAATCCACGGCTGGTGGTCAACAAACGGCCTGCCGAGGGAAGATGCAAAGCACTGGATCGCGGTCTTGACGATCCGCAGCGGGTAGCGAACGGTGGGGATGTTGAGCGTGATGCCGGGCCGGAGACTCACGCCCGCGATGTATCTCGTGAAGCCCACGTACGCGCTGTTGTACCAGGCACCGAAGTCGTTGTTGCAGTGGACGCAGAGATTGCTGGCGACGTACCCGGTCTGCGGCGTCGTAGCGTGTGCCCATGCGACCTGGCCTCCCGCGCGGGTCTGCTCGTGATCGATGCGTGCGAGAAAGCGCATATCGTTGTTGAAGGCTCGTCTCGGCGGGACATGGTCCCGAGAGAGCGGGCGCTCCTCACAACAAACAGCGCATCGCCCGACTCGAGACTCCTTTGCCATCTGCTGCCACCTCCGAGCGGCTCAGTATGACCCTGAACAGGCCATCGGCCTCTGGGCCATCCCGGACACACGCGGGGCGCCTCCGGGCGCCCCCCTTCTGTTCTGGTGCGGCGCGGCGGTGCCGGATGCGTCGGCTGCCTTCGGTGGGTCTACACTTACTTCAGGATCGGGATTTGGCGCCGTGAGCCGAGAGGAGGATATTCATGAGAGGCTGCCTCGGAACCCTGGTGTTGGGCTGCATGGTCCTGGTTACGAGCGCCGCAGTTGCTGACGCCCAGCCGAGCAAGCGCTGGGATCTGCCGACCATAAACCTAGCCGTGGCCTACCGTCAGTTCGAAGACGGCAAGCTTGGGAGCCTTGTTTGGCAAGGCCAACTCTACTGCAGGGGCGACTCGTGCGAGCTCATCACCGCGGCCCTCAACTGGTGCCTGCCCCTCTCGTCAGCCAAGGAGCAGTTCAAAGGCTTCGAGCTTGGGCTCACGCGGGTCGGGACCGACGATGGGTCGCTTGAGATCGTCATGTTTCACTGCGAAGGACGAGAGGGGTCGATCGTCGTCAAGAAGCAGTGGTTGGGAGCGGAGATCACCTATCGCTTCGGGTTCTCGGTTGCCGATTGCCGCAAGCCTGGGATGATTACTCGCGTAACGAGCTTCGACGGAGCTGGTATCCAGCCCAACGCTGATCAGGTGGAGACGTGGACCCTAGTTCCCTTCAAGGGAGAGTTTGTGCGATGGACCCCCGACTGCCCGCTGATTCTCCCCAGCGTCGCACAATAGTCGAGCTGACGCAGCCTCCTCACCCTAAATACACCCGAGCGTGAATCTCTCTTCCTGGTACCGCTAGCGGAGCGCAGGGAGCACAGAGGCAAAAGGAAAACCTTGAGCGTAACGCCCGCTTTGCCCAGTTCCTATCCGCAGACCCCCATGCGCCGTTTCCGGATCTACGTTTCACCCGCCGTTTGGCTCCCGACAGAGAAGCCTCGCAACCGGCGTGCCATGGGGTCCGAAGTGAATGAGGCGCCGTTGCGTTACGGATGTTTGTCAACTTTGCCGGACCTCGTGCTGTCTCCCAATCTGCCAAAGATCATTGTCGTGCTAGTAGCACACGTCTGGGCATACCTGGTTCCCTGGACCCGAGTAGCACGGCCCGCCGCGACCCGCATCGCACGGTCCGCCGGGACCTGCGTAAACGGGACCGCCAAAACCAGCGAAGCGAGGTCCCCCGTAACCTGCATAGCACGGTCCGCCGGGACCTGCGTAAGCGGGGCCGCCAAAACCAGCGTAAAGAGGTCCGCCAAGACCTGCATAACGTGGGCCATCAAGACCGTCGTACCAAGCACCACCATAACCAGCGAAGCGAGGTCCCCCGTAACCTGCATAGCACGGTCCGCCGGGACCTGCGTATACGGGACCGCCGGGACCTGCGTAGCACGAGCCGCCGGGACCTGTGTACCCCTTACAGGCAGTACATTTGTCCGTCTTGCTGCATGCATCATCGCCGAATGCTGGCGCTGTGAAAGCGACAACAAGCATCAGAAGTGCGGAGCTTGGGAATCTCATGGCACCCCTCCCTCATGAGCGTTTTCGTGAAACCTGCCGAGCCTCCTCGGCCTTGCGCTGCATTCGCCTCCACTTCCAATAGACGACCAATACCGTCAGGTCACGGACCGTGACCCACTCAGTGTCTTGGACCTGCTGGTAGATCTGCAGCCAAGGGCTTCTAGACGTACCAGAAGCTCCCGGCCAGTGGTCGCGTCTTACGGCGTGTCGGGCTGCTTTCTCCACAAATGATAGCACGCAGCAGACGCTAGCTGTAGACTCGACGAGGACTTCAAAGGGGCAAATGGACACCCTGTGGCCTTGGGTCGCGTCTGCCGTCATCGGCTTCGTCAGTGGGGGGCTGGGTTCTCGCATTGCCCCTTGGGCGACGTGGGGCGTCGAGAAACGGCGACAGCGCCTGGCAAAGCGCCAGAAGCTACTGGACCGTGTTTGGACCGGGTAGCGTTGCAGATCACGTTTCCACAGGAAACTCTAACCCTCTCTCGGGCCGCGCAGGGGAATGACTCGAACGCCGCCAAGGAGCTGCTGCAGCTTGTCGTCGGACATCGTGTCCTCTTTCCAGTAGCCCTGGGCCACGATGGCGAGGAAGTTCTGCATCGGGAACAGAACGTGCCGCTTGAGGTCGAGGACCTGCCCCCTGTTCTTGTCAGTTGTGCTCTGCAGGAGCAGAACATTGCCGTCCGCCTTAAAAGCGACGACCTTTACGTCCGCCATACACCCCCCACTAGTCATATGGTGCTTGGTCGTTCTGTTGGCAATTTTTCAGCACGTGGGTGCTGGACTGGCGAGTTGCCCTCTCGGACGGTGCTCACGGTAACACCAGGGAATCCACAGTCAGCCAATCGAGGGCGGACACACACGCGGCTCCTCAGTGCTCAGCCCGCACACTCTGCGGATCTCTTCAACGATGGCGCGCTCGCGCGCCTGAAGGAACTGCTCGTAGATCTGCTTCACGGCCTCACTGTTCGCATCCTCGGTTGCCTCGCGCATTGACTTCATTGCCAGCGGGGGGAGGAAATGTGGAGCCAGAATGTCCGCCATGGGGCCGTTGGGAAACACGGAGGACTCCTGCAGATAGGCCGCCGGGGCACAGTCCTTGATCCTGTTGTTCGTCGCGTCGCTGATAAGGGTCCGATTGGCGATGGAGTTCATCTGTTTCTTCTGGTTCACACCGTGCCGCTTGAGGAATGCCTGCGGGAAGATATGATGGTCGTTCAGGGCCTGCAGTTGGATGTTCTCGCCACGACCCCAATCCCGTGCGCCCCGGAGACCGAGCAGGCAGAACACGCCACTGTAGATCGCGCTCGCATGACTGGCGGTATCGCGGATGGTGTAGCCCTCGGTGCCAATGCGAGCACGTGCCTCCACGAACACGGCTGGCTCCTCAGGCTCCCCGCTCCATCGCCCCATGAGGTCGGCATAGTCCTTGCGCGACTTGCTCTCGACCGCACTTGAGTATCGCTCCAGGAAGACGTTGCTCCAGTACCAACGGCGGAGATCCGCCCGAGCCTCCTCGCCTAGGCTGCGTTCCTCGATCCCCGCGCGCAGCGCTGCGAGGACGGGAATCAGGCCAAAACCAGGGAGCCACTTGCGGTCGAAGACACCAAGGCCGTCGGGCCCGACAAGCGTCAGCAGCGCGAGTGCCTGCTCAATCGCCTGGGCCGGTCGGTACCAGTCTCGCTCGAATCCCTCGGGCGCCAGGTCGATGAGAATTCGCGCCTTTGGGTCAAGGCCTCGGAGCAGGGCAAGCGTGCGCAGGATCAAGACGCCGAACTTGTTGGTATCGGCTTTCCCCTTGGACCACTCGGCGAGGCGAGCGTTGGCCTGACACGCCTGCGTCCACAGCGACCGCAGCCGGATCTTGTTCCGATACAGCCTCGCACCGAGGAGGTCATAGACCGACAGCTCGACGCCAGTGGAGTTGAGCTTCTCGAATATCGCGCATACCCGACCAATGCCGTCTGACTTGGAGTCCTCAACCGGCGGAAGTTCGACGACCGGCGCCTCAAAAGACTGGAAGTCATTGGCCGCCGTGGTCCAAACGTCTCTCCAGGTCTGCCGGAACGACTTGTGGTTGGCGGGCTCATTCTCTTCTAGCCAGTCGTCGAGGTGGTCGCGCCACGCGAGAAAGTCCTTGGGCCTCAGGAGGAAGGTGAACGGCAACACCCGCCGCTGGAACTGCACCTCCTCCCGGTTCAAGCCGTCGAGTTCGCTCTCGGCGCAGTCGAACACGACCCCATCGTTGAAGATATCCTCCAGAAGCAGCCTGAGGTCAAGGAAGAACCAACGCCGATGGCTGGTGTCCTTGAGCACAAGGTCGGGAGCCGTGAGCGCATACAACATTGCCGTGAGCCGCTGTTGGCCGTCGAGGACGAGACGATCTGGCTCAGGGCGCCGGAGCTTCGGATTGGTCCCTCGCAGGAAGGCGGGCGCAAACGGTGGATTCTGCGGATCGCACCGCAACAGCAGCAGCGAGCCAATGTAGTAGCCGCGCAGAACAGACCGGAGAAGATCAGCGACCCCGTCGCGGGGCCACACGAAATCGCGTTGGAACTCAGGCAGGCAGAGTTTGCCCTCGTAGGCTTGCTCGACGACACCAACGAGTTTCCGCTTGTCAGGGAAGATCTCCATCAGCAGCCTCCTTCAGTGGCGAGGAGCGAGGCGAGGTCGTTCATTTCGAGGACATCGCCAGCCATTGACCCACCACCGGTTGCCGCACCACGTTCATCTTAGTCCCACGCACCCAACAACTCACCAAGGTGGGCTTGCACCAGGGGGGACTGCAGCTGCTCCGCGGTGCCGCCTTGGGTCGGGGCGTTCGCGGCGTCGGTCCCGCTCGCCTGATTATGGATCACAAGGTTGGAGGCTCGAATACCTTTCGGTCACCAGCCATAAGCACACAATTTACCGTGGATTAGGTTGGTCACACCAAGCCGACAAATTCTGCCAGGGAACGCCAAGTCACTCGGTAGTCACACAACGGCAGGGCCACGTGCCTCAAACGCCTGCTCCGCCAGGTCAACATCCTTTTCACTTGTTGAGCGGCGTTGTCCTTCGTCTATGTGCGGGACACCCTATACGGTCACCGTCGTTGCCCACCGAGACCGACAGGTTCCGCCGCACTTCCTCCCTCTCGCCGTGCCGCTTGAGCAGGAAGCGGCAGGGCAGAGACACCGGACGCCGTGAATTCCCCACATCGCTATCTCAGTTTGCATGGCCATTTGAGCGGCCCTACTTGCTAAGATCCTGAGCGATCACTGAGAACTCCTCCAACGCCGACTCGAGATCCTCGACGATCTCGGCGGCGATCACGTCGGGGTCCGGCAGGTTCGCCGAGTCTTCCAGCGACTCGTCCCTGAGCCAGAAGATGTCGAGGTTGGCCTTGTCACGCTTAATCAACTCGTCGTACGCGAAAGCGTGGAAGCGCTCGCTCTCGGCGCGGTCGTGGCGGTTCTCCGGACGGAAGCACGCGACGAAATCGTCCAGGTCCGAGCGCTCAAGCGGGCTCTCCTTGAGCGTAAAGTGGATGTTGGTGCGCAGGTCGTAGATCCAGAGCTTCTCGGTCCACGGCTTCTCGGCGGCCGGCTTGCGGTCGAAGAACAGCAGGTTGGCCTTCACGCCTTGTGCGTAGAAGATCCCGGTTGGCAACCGGAGCAGGGTATGAACCTCGGCGTCGTGGAGCAGCTTGCGGCGGATCGTCTCGCCCGCGCCGCCCTCGAACAGCACGTTGTCGGGCACGACGATGGCGGCCCGGCCGTGCTGCTTCAGCAGCGTGTAGACGTGCTGCAGGAAGTTGAGCTGTTTGTTACTGGTCGAGGCCCAGAAGTCGTCCCTCCTGACGACCAGGCTCTCGTTCTCGGCCTTACCCTCCTCGTTGACGATCGTCACGCTCGATTTGCGGCCGAACGGTGGATTGGTGAGCACCATCTCGTAGAACGTGCCACCGTGGCTGCCGAGCGAGTCCCGCACCTCAATTGGCACCGCCTCCGCCCCGTCGCCGCCGATGCCGTGCAGCAGCAGGTTCATGCAGCACAGCCTCGCGACCGAGTCCACCAGCTCCACGCCATACAGCGTCCCGCTCTTCAGACGCCGCTTTTCCTCGATATCGAGCTGGTAGTGGCTCGGGTCCGCGAGGTAGTCGTGCGCCGCGAGCAGGAAGCCGCCCGTGCCACACGCCGGATCGCAGATCGTCTCCCCCGGCGCCGGCCGCGTCACCTCGACGATCGCCCTGATCAGCGGCCGCGGCGTGAAGTACTGCCCGGCACCCCCCTTCACGTCCTCGGCGTTCTTCTGCAGCAGCCCCTCATACGCGTCGCCCTTGACGTCCGCCGACATCGCCGACCACTGCTCGCGATCGATCAAGTCCACGATCAGCCGCCGCAGTTTCGCCGGGTCCTGGATCTTGTTCTGCGCCTTGCGGAACACCACGCCGAGCATCCCACCCCGCTTGCCGAGGGTCTCGAGGACGCGGCGGTAGTGGATCTCCAGCTCGTCCCCGTCGCGCGCCAGCAGGCTCGGCCAGTCCGAGCCGCTAGGCAACGGCGAAGGCTTTGACCACGGCGGCCTGCTCTGCTCGTCGGCCATCTTGAGGAACAGCAGGAACGTGAGCTGCTCGACGTAGTCGCCATACGAGAGCCCGTCATCCCGCAAGATGTTGCAGTAGTTCCAGAGCTTCGCGACGATCTGCTGCGGCTGGCTGGTCATTCTTGTCGGATCTCCTCAAAGCACCTACCTAGAACCGGTACTTCTGGCGCCGACGCTCAAAGGCCTCCTTGCCGCCTTCGAGCACCTCCTCGACCATCTCTCGTACGGGGCGGTCGTCAAGCGCACCCACGTGCTCAGGATCAATCGAGCCCTGGCCGGCACTGGCTGAAAGTCCCACGATCAGCTCGGCGTCACCGAGCACGGGAATGTTGGCATTGTGGGTCGCGAACAGGAACTGACGGCGTTGCTTCTCCTCGCGCATGCGAGGCACGACACCCTCCGTGATGAAGCGGTTGTCGAGATCATCTTCGGGTTGGTCGACGATCAGCGGCGAGTCGGACTCAAGTAGCAACAGGAGCAAGATCGCCGTTGCCTTCTGGCCGGTAGACAAGTCGTCCAGGGCCTGCCAGACGGGTTGATGTTCGCTCCCGGCGTTCAACTCGATCTCGGTCGTTGGCGGAAGATCGAGTTCCTCCAGCCGCATGAAGGCGTCCTCACCAGCCTGGGCTAGACGGTCGGCAGCACCCGGTGGCAACCTGTGCTCTTTGACGAGGGTGTCTTTCCCGGCCCGAGCGGCGGCGACGAAAGCAGGGAGCGAAAGAACAGGTTCACCGTCGAGCGTATCCAGGGCAGCCTTCAGGTTCCCCCCAACACGCTCGCGCAAGAGCTCGTGCAACGGTCCTCGGCTGCCGGCATTCCGGACCGTCACCCGCACCTGACCGCTCAAGCGCTTAGTGACGCTCTTCGCCGCTTGATCGAGCTGCCGGTACTCGGCCCCCTTGGCGTCCTCCCACTCAGCAAGGAGACCCCGCCGGTTCGCGAGAGCCGTTTCAAGGGCCTTACGCAGTTCAATCAAGCGCTCGCGGACAGGATGCAACGCCTCAATCTCCCGGCGGAGGCGAATGAACTCCGCCCCGTCGATCTTCTCCTTCTGCAACTCTCGCAACTTCGCCTCGAAAGTCTTCATTACGCTTGCCTTCCGCACCTCCCAGTCCGACTCTACGGCGGCAATTCCATGGCCCGCCTCTTCGAGGGCTGCGGTAATACTCTTCAGGACCTTCCTAAGGTCTTGATCCAGCTTTGCGAGCACGGCGTCAGCCCGACGAAGAACTTCTGCACCTGGGAGGCCATCAAGCGCTCCTGGCGCCAGGAAGGCACGGTCGATAGGGAGCCCACCGACCAACCGATCGCGGATTTCCTCGAATTGGACTAGGCGCTCTCGGGCAGCCTTGAGGACCCGCTCCTCCCGCACCAGGAGACTCTGCTCCTTGAGCTTCTCCTCCAACCCCGCACGCTGATACGCCCTCAAGGTCTCCTCAAGGGCGGGCAAGCGAGCAAGGCGCTCGTCAGCATCGTCAACCTCCTTTTGCACCTGGAGCAGCCCCACCCTCGACCGCTCCAAATCACGGCGTAGTTCGGCCTTGCGTTGAGCGAGAGCCGCGTCGGCCGCCACGAATCGGTCAAGCAAGCGCGTCAACTTCTCCTTGCTGGCGGTCAGCTCCGAAATCTCGTGTTGACCGTAAATCTCCACCCGTGGGAGCACATCCAAGGGTGTCACGGCGAGGATGGCCCCTGTCTCGTCCCGGACTGTCGGTGGATTTGGGATCGTCCTCTCGATGAGGTACTCGGCCGGCGAAGGGGTGTGCACGCGGGCAAGCACCGAAATCTTCGTTCCTGACTTGAGCACGTTCTTGAGGATTCCCTGGTGGGCCCGCTGTGCCTCTGGCATCAAGGGTTCGAGCCCGACGGCCGCCCGTAGACTCTCGACGATGGTCGATTTCCCGGTGCCCCGTCCGCCAATCAGTACGTTGAGGTTCTCGTTGAAGTGAATCCGAACGCCGTCGAGGAAACCACTCTCCCACGCCATCGCAACCAGTTCAACGTGCTCCTCGGGTGGCTGGTCCGAGGCAAGCCGGATCCGCGACTCTGGGTCAAGAAACGCCTGTCGAAGGCCGTCAAGTGAGGGCGTTGACATCTTGATCCAGCACCAGGCGCCAGCAGCCCCGAGGTCCTTCGGCTCGGTGATGTCGCTGGCGTTGATGACGGCGCGTGCCAGCCGGCCGGGCGCCGCGGGTCTTGCCATGTGGTACGCGGCGTCCTGATCGCGGACAATCCGCAGCGCGCCTATCGGCAGCTCGTCGATCCGGCCTGGGATCTGGACAGCGAGGAGTCGTTCTTCCTTCCAGATTTGGGCCCTCGGATCACCCTGGAGTTGCGTGAGCAGGCCGCTCTGGTTCGTAACGTGGGCGCCAACCGCGATGCCCTCCTGATCGTCCACAACTACCTTCAGCAGTGCAGAGAAGCCAAGTTTCGACAGCGCGGCGGTTGGCTCGGTGTCGTAGATGCCGAAGGCTCCTAGGTAGCGTTCGAGTTTGTCGCGAGGCGTATCGACCTCGTACACGCACAGGAGGTGGATACCCTCCGAGGAACGCAGCTCGAAACCTGGGAAGACGGTCAAGCTACTCCCATGGGCGGCGCTCCTGAACGCGTCAATTCCCGCCACGCTGTTGTGGTCGGTGACCGCGATGACGTCGATCCTAAGTTCAGCGCACTTCGCGACTACAGCGCGCGCAAAGTCGAGGTCGCTGGCTGTTTGCGCCTTGCCGCGAAACGCTGCCGAGTAGGTCGCCGGGTTTACCTGTAGTGCGCAGCGCAGGAAACGTGCGCCGCTGGGCCGCGCCAGGCACTCTGTCATGGCAGGGTTCAATGCGTTCATTACCGACCCCCTCGGATCAACCTTCATGGTCGCCAACCCCTGCCTCTACCCCTTGCCCTTCATGGCTCGCGGTCTGCGCCGTTGCTTCGCGGGCGAGTTCAGCGCCGGTGGGGACGAGGCCTCCACGAAAGGCCCAAGCGAGGATAGCCCGCCGGAGGCGGGTGGCGCGGTGGAGGTTGGCTGAGACGACACACCCTAGCGCATCGGCGAGGGAGAGACGCCGCTCGACCTCGGCGACGATGCGTTGCTGCTCGGCCAGGGGAGGCAAAGGGATGGGGAGCGCACGCAGGACTGTGAGGTTGAGAACATCCATCGTTTGTCCGTGCGCCATGTCCTTGAGGAATGCCTGGGTGGCTGGGCTAGCGAGAACGACTTTCAGGTAATCGCGGTCTACCCCGGTTGGGTGCAGGCTCAGCTTGATGAGGCGGGGGTTGATTATTCCAGCCTTGGCGCCGTCATTGAGCACCAGCACCCGCCCGGCAGTGCCGACCAAGCTTAGGAGAACATCGCCTGGCGCCACACGGTATGCTCTCAACTTCTCATAGAGGTCGTGGTCTATAAAATAGTCGCCGTAGACTGCATCACCACGTATCACCTGCTCCTGCCCGTAGACCTTGAAACCAGCTGGGACATAGGAAGACTTCTTCAAGGCTGATCCGAACGGGCCTGTTTTGATGGCGTTAGGTGTTCCCCTCGCTAGTTGCTCAATTCCAGTCCAGCACCACCCTGCAGGCAGCGGTCGTGCTGGGGGCGGCGGTGCCATCGGCCGCAGATGGGCCCTAGGCTTTCTTTTCTTGGCCGTCGCTGTGTGGCATTCCGCCTCCTGATCAACCAGGATCCTCGTGATTAGGTCGTGGCCTGATTCCCAGCCCCGGCCGCCGCGTCTGCCGAGTTCGGCTTCAGTGGGGACAAGGCGGCCTTCGCAGGCGGCCTTGAGGACGGCGGCGCGGTAGCGCTTGAGGTTGGCCTGCACGCGCCTGAGTGCCGCGACCCCCGCGTCCAGTCGGGTGAGCTGCTTCTCGATCTCCTCGACGATGCGGCGCTGCTCGCTCGGCGGCGCAACGGGGACCCGATAGTCCAGCAGCGCTGTGAAGTTGACGTTCTGAACGGTCGTACCCGCCTTGGTGCAGGTATTCAGGATGTCTTGCGCAAAGGCTCGAAGTGCGTAGGCCAGGTACACCGAATCAATCCATGGTGCCGGCGTCACCGCCTTCAGATCCTGATTGATTGCGAGATCGCGTTGCGCCACTGCTACCGGCAACGTGTGCTTGAGGATCCCACTCCTTACTACAAGAAGTACCGACCCGGCAGGTACCACGCTGGTGGCTGAGTCTGCCACGGCCTCGTCAGTGATGTGGTCGTGGGCGCCGCTTAACACGTCGGTTTTCATGTCCTTTGGCGACACCCAGGGGATGGTGCCCACCGTCCAGTATTCTGGTGTCTCCTTTGACGGCGTCCCCCCGCCTCGCCAGGTCCCCACCTCGCGCAGCGTTCGCACAGCCCAGCCCGCCGGGAGACGCTGTCCCAATTGGTCGGTCATGCCGCCAGCACCTGATTCAACTCATCGAGCAGCTTGGCTAGCTCGGGGCCGAACAGCTGGCTGGCGCGACCGAGGCCGCCAGCTTGAGCGAATGGGGAGAGGTCGAAGTCGGCAGGCTCGATGGCGAGGCTCGTGGCCACGTGATCGCGAATGAGTTTGAGCCAGGCGCGCTGCTCGACCGTGAACGTTCGGCCATGGGTCGCCTGCTGTGCGAGCCACGCATCGAAACGCGTGTTAACGGCGTCTGTGCGGGGCACCAGGGCGTCCTGCTCGTGGAGCGCGATGCGGACGAGGGCGACGAGGTCGGCGAGGATGCGCTTCCTGCCGGCCGCGGTCGGCTGCGACGAGCCAACGGTCTTGCCAAGGCGCTCGTAGGCGGACCAAAGAGCGTCGGTGGTCCAGCGTCGCGGCGGGCGCTCAATGGCGTCGGCCAGTTCTTTGAGTTGCTCGTAGCGCAGCGGCTTGGCGTCAGTGTAGAGGAGCTGGATCGCGGTGATTTCGTCGCGGTGCTCGGCGACGAACTGCTCCCACGACCGCACGAGGCCGCGGGCGGCGTCAAGAGCGGCCGCGCTGAACCCAGCTTCGATGACGGCGTCCTTGCTAATGGCGTCGATGGTCTGCTCGCTGCTTCGCTGGAACTCGATGAGCCAGTTGCGGAGCTGCGGCCGAGTAGCCAGGATGCGGACAGCGTCGTCGGCGAGCGCTTGCTGCGCCTGGGCCAGCTCGACTGCCGTGGGCTCGTGCGCGGGCGGTTTGGTTTCCCGCGCCTTCGCCTCGATGTGGTCCGGATCACCGGCATCCAAAATGTCGCTCGCGATGGTTGAGAGCGTCGGGCCGTCGGTGAGCTTCTTCAGCTCGCGGGTGGTGCGCTCGTCGAGCAACCGCTCCAGGCGCAGGAGGCGCCCGGCGAGCGACTCAAGCGCCTCCGGCTCGCGGTTGCCGAGGGCCACGGCTTCGAGGAGCTTGTCGAAGGGGACGCGGCGCTTGCGCTCGAGCGGGCGCGAGTCGCCCTTGTCGCGCTCGCACACGCCCACCGCGTCCACGATGACGAAGTGCGTCTTCCGCCTGGCATCGGGGGTGACCGCCTGCAGCGCCGTCTCCTCGATGACGCGCACGCCGCGGCCCTTCATCTGCTCGAAGAACCCCTGCGAGACGACCGAGCGCATGAAGAAGACTATCTCCAACGGCTTGATGTCGGTGCCGGTGGCGATCATGTCCACGGTGACCGCGATGCGCGGGTTGTAACTGTTGCGGAATGAGGCGATCAGGTCGGCGGGCTTCACGCCGGTGGTGCGGTAAGTGATCTTCTGGCAGAAGTCGTTGCCCTTGTCAAAGACCTCGCGGCAGATGCGGACGATGTCGTCGGCGTGGGCATCGTCCTTGGCGAAGATGAGGGCCTTGGGGACTTCGGTGCGGCCGGGGAAGATGTCGGTGAAGAGGGCGTCCCTGAAGGCGGTCAGCACGGTGCGGATCTGGTCCTCGGCGACGACCTCGCGGTCGAGCTGGTTGGCCCCGTAGGTGAGAGCGTCGCCGAGCTGCTCCCAGCGGGTCTTGCGGGTCAGGCGGTCGCGCCGATCGACGTAGAATCCGGCCTCGACGGTGGCGCCGCGCTCCGTGATGTCGGTGCGGATGCGGTAAACGTCGTAGTTGACATTGACGCCGTCGGCGACCGCACGCTCGTGGCCGTACTCCATGACGAGGTTCTGGTTGAAGAAGCCGAACGTCTGCTTCGAGGGCGTGGCGGTGAGACCGATGAGGTAGGCGTCGAAGTACTCCAGCACCTGGCGCCAGAGGTTGTAGATCGACCGGTGGCACTCGTCGGTGACGATGAAGTCGAACGTCTCGATTGGCAGCGCTGGGTTGTAGGCGACGGGGACCGGCTCGGCGTAGAGCCGTTCGGCGGCGTCGATGGGGAGGTCGTCGAGGTCTGGCGCGGTGTCCTTTTCGCCCCTAAGGATCGAGTAGAGGCGCTGAATCGTCGCGATGCTGACGCGGGCGACGCCATCGAGGGCGTTCGAGGTGAGGTGCTGGACGTTGTACAGCTCGGTGAAGCGGCGGCCGTCGTCTGGGGTGCGGAAGTTCTGGAACTCCTTGAGCGCCTGCTCGCCGAGATTGCCGCGATCCACGAGGAAGAGGACGCGCCGGGCTTTGGCGAACTTGACGAGGCGGTACACGAAGTTGACGGCGGTGTAGGTCTTTCCCGAACCGGTCGCCATCTGGATGAGCGCCCGCGCCTTGTTGGTCGCGAAGGAGCGCTCGAGGTTGGTGATCGCCTGCACTTGAGCCTGCCAGAGGTTGGCGGTGATGAGTGGCGGCATCTCGCGCAGGCGCTGACTGAGCTGCTTGGCTGCCTGTGCCCATTCGAGCAGCGTCTCAGGGCGGTGGAACGCGAAGACGTCGCGGGCGCGCGGCTCAGGGTCCAGGTGGTCGGTGAAGTGGGTCTCGACGCCCGTGCTCTCGTACGTGAACGGCAGGGGCGTGCGCCAGGCCGGGAGTTCGGGGGGCAACCCTACGATGTACTTTGCAGACTGCTCAGAGACGCCGGCAAGGGGAAACCCCTCAGGCTTTGCCTCGATCGTACCGATCGCCTTGCCATCGACAAAGAGGGTGTAATCAGGCTCGCCGGTCTCGAAAGAGAGTTCCCGGACCGCAACGCCCCGAGCTACCGCGAGGTTAGCCTCCTGGCGGTCCTGGACGACCCATCCACACACCTCCAGGAGGGCGTCAATCTTCTCTCGCGCTTTCTCCTCGGGGTCCATCGCCTCCTCACCTCTTTGGACTGCTCGATCCGCTGCAGTCACAACCGCCGCGATCCGGCTTTCAGGCTCTTCGCTTCCGGCAACATAGAACTCTCCGATAATAGCGCGGTCGCGCGTCGCCGCATCGAAGGACCGAGCTGTGCTGCCGTTTGGCCAGCCGCGCTTGCCATCGATACCACCACCGGTCAGACCAGCAAGGGTGGCCCACGAAGGCCCCGGTTCTCAGCTTCCTGTAAGTCCGATGTCCCGGTTTGGGTCATCGATTTACCTACCAACTCAACCTGCTGCATGACTTGAGGGGACATACAACGACTGGCTCTAGCTTGTCGGCCCTTCGTGATGCACAATCCGACTACGCGAGGGCCTCGCCGTCCTGTGGTCAGGAGACTTGAGCCGAACTCCGGGTGGCCCATCGCGGACGGCAACTAATGAAGATCTCTGCCAGGACACTCACCGCACTCGGCCAGATCGTTACAGGCAACAACGGCCTGACGACGTACCGCAGTGGCCCGGAACTCGTGCGCTTGTTCAACGACTACGGCGCCAACGACTCTTACCGGCAGGGCTTCCCCTCACGCTGGCAATACGCGGAGGATCACCTTAGAAGACTCAACAACACCCCGGCGCTTGCCGCGCTGATTCGCGAGGTCCTGGATCCCAGAGAATTCCTTGGCACCCCGCTAAGCCACCAAGCCGCTTGCGACTATTTGAACGGCTGGCTGAGGTATGACGGCTATGAACTCGCTGTCGAGAACGGAAGTCTGAAGGTTCGGGATATCGAAGGTGCGAACGTGGAGTTTGCTCACCCTTTCGCCGGTTCAGACGAAGACGGTCACATCTTCATCGATCAACAACTTGCTAAGGCCGACGAGAAGATCCGCGAGGGTGATTTCGACGGTGCAATCACGAACGCCAGATCGCTGCTCGAGGCAGTGTTGACCGAGCTTGAGCACCAGCTTGATGAAAACCCAGAGTCGTACGATGGTGATCTGCCACGACTGTACAAACACGTCCAGAAGCTGCTGAATTTGGAGCCTGCAAGACCCGACGTGGAGGGGCCCCTAAAGCAGGTTCTCACCGGGCTCGCGAGCATTGTGAGCGGGCTGTCCGGATTGAGCAACAAGATGGGCGACCGTCACGTGCGCTCGTACAAGCCCGACAAGCGACATGCCGTGCTCGTCGTCAACGCCGCGAAAACGCTTGCTGGGTTTCTGTTCGATACGCATCGGTCTCGACGGTCGGGAGCCAGCTAGCCAGCGCTGGCGTCCAGAATGCCATCGTTTCCACTCGCCGGGCGGGCATGCTCTGTCTCGTCATCTCAGCTTCCGGTGGTTGTGCAGGTCATCCAGCGTGCCTCGAAAGCGCAGCGGTAGCTAACCGCCCCAAAACCTCTCGATCAGCGCCGCTGTTCGCCCTGCGGATGCGCTGATCAATGAGTCGAGAAAGCTAGACCTTCGGAGCAGCCGCTCGCGCCACCTTCTTGCGCCCCTGTGTGACTATCGAGTGACTACAGGTTCTGGGATGTGATCGGTTAGCTTGGACCACTCCATGTAAGCTATTGAATGGCGCGGCTTTAGGACTGGCGCGCCGAGAGGGATTCGAACCCCCAACCTTCTGATCCGTAGTCAGATGCTCTATCCAATTGAGCTATCAGCGCGCCCTGCGCCAGCGCCAAGTATAGCGGAATCGGCGGCTTCTGCAACCCGGCGGGGACCGCGGTCATACTGCTGCTGAGCACCACCGGAGGCCGCTACACGGTCGCCCTCGTCACCGGCGACAAGGCGCTGGCCGCGGACCTGCAGCGCATCCTCGCGACCCGGGAGACGCAGGACACCGGCCTGACCGGCAAGCTCGACATCACCCTGCAGCCGGTGGAGCCGGCCGCCGACGCCGCTGGTCAGCGGACCGAGCTCAAGCGCCGGGTGCTGGCGAAGGAGTGAAGCGCGGTCGTCGTGCTGCCGGACGGCATCCTGGACGGTGGCAGCCCCGAGTACGTCTCGACGAACGTCTCCGCGTTCCGGGTGATGGGGCGGATCGAGCGCGGGATCGCCGAGGCGGTGATCCACCAGCGCCTCGCGCGCGATGGGTTCCCCGCCGGCAAGGTGGACGCCATCACCAGGCCGGTGGGCATGGAGGCCGTGCGCATCGCCCCCGACCTCACCGAGAGCCGCAAGGCCGCGAGCGAGAAGAGCTTCCTGCTGAGCTACGTCCTCAGCTTCCTCCTGTACATGACGATGATCTTCTACGGCTACTACCTCCTGCGCGGGGTGCTGGAGGAGAAGTCGTCGCGCGTCGTCGAGGTGGTGGTCGCGAACCTGCGCCCGACCGAGCTGATGTTCGGCAAGATCTTCGGGATCGGCGCCGTCGGCCTCACGCAGTACGTGATCTGGGTGATGGCGCTGCTCAATCTGACTGTCATCGGCTCGCTGTTCGGCAGCCCGCTCACCGAGGGGCGGGCGGCGTACGTGTCGCCGTCGCTGATCGTGTTCTTCGTGGTGTTCTTCGTGCTCGGCTACTTCCAGTTCGCCGCGTGCTACGCCGCGGTGGGGGCGGCGTTCAACACCGAGGAAGAGGCGCAGCAGATGCAGACCGTGATCAGCATCGTGCTCGCCCTCTCGTTCGTGCTGATGTTCCCGGTGATGGCGAACCCGGACGCGCCGTGGTCGGTGGTGCTCTCCCTGATCCCGATCTTCTCGCCGGTGCTGTTCTTCATGCGGATGACGATCCAGTCCCCGCCGCTGTGGCAGACGGTGCTGTGCCTGGTCCTGCTGGTGGGCAGCGTGCTCACCCTCGCCCGCTTCGCGGCGGCGGTCTACCGCGTCGGGATCCTGATGTACGGCAAGAAGCCCACCCTGCGCGAGATCCTGCAGTGGGCCCGCACGCCGTGACCGGCGGGGGCGCGCCCGCGTGTGCCAGGCGGCGGTAGTTGCGGGCGGGGACAAGCCCCGCCCCTACATGGCAATCCGGGACGTGGGAGAGGCCGGCGTTTGCAAGCAAACGGCGCTACGGAGGCAACGACCGCGCGGCCGGTCGGGGCGGTCCATGTTGAGGCAACGACCGCGCGCCCGGCGGGCGCGCCCCACATCGAGGGGCGGCTCTCGCGGCCGCCCGCTCTGGGCGGCGCGAGGGCTTTACAGCGCTTGAACTTCCGTGCTACTTTCCCCGTCCGCGGCTGGCCCGTTCGTCTAGTGGTAAGGACGCTGGCCTCTCACGCCGGAAGCAGGGGTTCGATTCCCCTACGGGCCGCCAATCCAATCCCCAACTCCCTCGCCGTGATCGCCACCCTTGCCGGCGGACCGTCAACCGGTGCAAGGAGCGCGCGCCGAGATCCGAGCCGGCTTGCTCGGCCGGGGTTCATACTTGCGCCGTGGACGTGGCGTCCGGCATTGTCCTCCCGCTTGCCGCCGGCCTGGTGCTGGCGGCCGTCGCCGGGCTGCGGGCGTTCCTCCCTCTGGCCGTCCTCGGCCTCGCCGGCCGGCTGGGATGGGTCGAGCTGGGGCCGGGCTTCTCGTGGCTTTCGACGGCGCCCGCTCTGCTCACGTTCTGGAGCGCCTGCCTGGCCGAGTTGCTCGGCGACAAGGTCCCGGTCGTCGACCACGCGCTGGACGCCGTCGGCACCGTGCTCCGTCCCGTCGCCGGCGCGCTTGCCCTGGCGGCCGTCACGACCCGGCTCGGCCCGCTGTGGACGACCGTCCTCGCCATCGTGGTGGGAGGCGGCGCCGCAGGACTGGTGCACCTCGGCAAGGCCCACGCCAGGCTCGGTTCCTCGCTCCTCTCGCTCGGGGTCGCCAATCCGCTCCTCAGCGTTGGCGAAGACGTGCTCTCGTTCGGCCTCGCGACCCTCGCGGTCCTCGTGCCGGTTCTCGCGCTGATCCTGCTTGCCCTCCTCGTTTTCGGCGCCTACCGGCTGGTCAGGCGGCTGGCCCGCACTGCCATCTTCCCGGCCGGCAAGCCGGCGCCTCGAGCCGCAGGGTAACCCGCCCGCGGCGTGACAAGGGCCCCAGCGCAGTCGAGGCGACGCGGGTCTGCGGCAAGCGCGTCATTGTGGTCGATCTCTCCAGCCCGGTCGGCCGCGTGCAAGGCACCCCTGGCGGCCACTATTCGGTTAACCTGGTAGGTCTTCCGGGAGGGCCACAATGCGATGGACGCCAGGGGGCCGCAGCGAGGATGTCGAAGACGTCCGCGGCGAAGGCGGGGGTTCGGGGTTCCGGCTCCGCGGGTCGCACCTCGGGATCGGTGGGTTCCTCGTCGTGCTCGTGCTCTCCCTGCTCTTCAAACGCGACTTCTTCTCGCTCCTCGGGATCACGAACGTCGGCGGGCCGGCCGCGACGACCGCTTCGCGAACGGTGCCGCGTGGGCCGGAGGACGACCGCCAGGTGCAGTTCGTCTCGTTCGTGCTCGACGACGTGCAGAAGACGTGGTCGCAGGCGTTCGCAAAGGCGAAACGACCGTACCCGCACGCCAGGCTCGTGCTGTTCAGCGACGAGACGCGCTCCGGGTGCGGATTCGCGGAGGCGGCATCGGGTCCCTTCTACTGCCCGGAGGACCAGAAGGTCTACATCGACCTTGCCTTCTTCCAGGAACTCAAGACGCGGTTCGGCGCGCCGGGCGAGTTCGCCCAGGCCTACGTGATCGCCCACGAGATCGGGCACCACGTCCAGAACCTCCTGGGCATCGACGCCCAGTTGCGGCAGCTGCAAGCCCGCAACCCGTCGCGTGCCCGCGATCTGTCGATCGGGCTGGAGCTTCAGGCCGACTGCCTCGCGGGCGTCTGGGCCCACTCCACCGAGGAGAGGAACATCCTGGAGAAGGGTGACGTGGAGGCGGGCCTCGCCGCGGCGGCGGCGGTGGGCGACGACCGGATGCAACGACAGGCCGGGCGGAGGGTCAGCCCGGAGACGTGGACGCACGGTTCCTCACAGCAGCGGGTGGATTGGTTCCGGCGGGGCCTCTCGGCTGGCCGCATCGACGCATGTGAGGCCTTCTCACCCAAGCCCTGAGCAGGCGCTCGGGGCGGCCAGGCGGAAACGGCGACCGCGCTCTAGTGCTGCAGCATGTGCCAGAGAAGCAGCAGCACCACCGCGCCGACGATCGACAGGAAGAACCCGGCGGGATGGAACCTGGAACCTTCTTTGGGCGTGGATACCAGCCCACCGATGAAGCCGCCGACCAGCGAGCCGACGATGCCGAGCACGATCGTCAGGATGAACCCGATCTTGTCGGCGCCCGGGACGAGCGCCCGAGCGATGAGACCGACGAAGAACCCAACGATGAGCGACCACAGGAGACTGAAGCACCCCATGCTGACCTCCTCCCGCCGACCTTTTCTTGATGGTACCCGACTTCGCCGCGGGCGCGCCGCCGCGCGCCGCGTTCCCCCTCGGAGACAGTGCGCCGTGGCAAGTTGCGGCGCGGCCGCCAGCGGCGATTGCATCTGCCCGGTCATTAACCTGCCGGGCCTGCTCGTGCCCTCGCGCCGGTCGCCCTCGAAGTGGCGCGCCCCGGTTGACAGTTTGACCCGGACCATGCCGCCCGTGGGCCGACTACAATGCCGGCACGAACAACGAGGAGGGCTCGATGCTCAAGAACCGTTTGATCCGTACGTGCTTGTTTGTCGTCGTCGCGGTTGTCCTGATCGGCGTGGCATTCGCGGCCGCGCCCAAGACCTACCAGGTCACCGGACCGGTGCTCGCCGTGTCCAGCGATCTGATCGTGGTCCAGAAGGGCAACGACAAGTGGGAGATCAGCCGTGACGCCAACACGAAGGTCACCGGCGACCTGAAGGTCGGGGCGAAGGTCACGATCCAATACCGGATGGTCGCGGCGTCGGTCGAGGCCAAGTCGGCGAAGTAGCGGTTCGGTTCCCCTGCGGGCCGCGATCCTGCCGACTCTCCTGCTCCTCGCTCTGCCGCTCGACGACGGCGTGCCCCCGCTTTCGTTTCTTGTCAGGGTGGCGCAAGAGTGGTATTTTCGAATTGCCATCATCTCGCAAATAGGCAACTGTGCTATTTGCGCGAACGGAGACAGGAGCCGTGATGCCCACACGCCACCCGTCAGGACGGCTGGTTCGCCAGCGCGAGGGGTACTCCGCCTTCATACCCGACCCGCTGCCGCCGACGCTGAACTGGACGGCGGCACTGGTCGGCGCCCTTTCGGAGGCTGATCGGGCCATCGGCAGGCTGGCCGGCGAAGGAAGCCGGCTCCCCAACCCGCACCTGCTGATCCGACCTTTCATCCGTCGCGAGGCCGTCCTTTCGAGCCGGATCGAGGGCACCCAGGCGACGCTCGGCGAGCTGTTGGCTGCCGAGGCCGGGGCTGCCGTCAAGCGCAGCCCGGCGGACTTGCGCGAGGTGGCCAACTACGTTGCTGCCCTGGAGTTCGGAGTCGGCCGGTTGGCGTCCCTGCCGACCTCGCTGCGGCTGGTTCGTGAGCTGCACGGCCGGCTTATGGAGGGCGTCCGAGGCGGGCAGGCGACGCCCGGGGAGTTCCGCCGGTCGCAGAATTGGATCGGTCCTCCCGGATGCACGTTGGCGAGCGCCAGCTTCGTGCCTCCGCCGCCGCACGAGATGATCCGCGCGCTGAACGCCTGGGAGCGGTTCCTCCATGACTGCGCGCTGCCTCCGCTGGTCCACGTCGCGCTCGCCCACTCCCAGTTCGAGGCGATCCACCCGTTCCTCGACGGCAACGGAAGGGTCGGGCGCCTGCTGATCACCCTGTTGCTCGTGGAACGCGGCGTGCTGCCCGCACCCTTACTCTACCTCTCGGCGTTCTTCGAGGCCACGAGGCGGACGTATTACGACCGACTGCTCGGCGTGACGCGCGATGGGGCGTGGGAGGAGTGGATCGAGTACTTCCTCACCGGGGTCGCACGCCAGGCCGAAGATGCCTCCAGCCGGGCCGCGCGGATCAACGAGCTGCTTGCGAATTGGCGTGGGCAGGCAGCCAAGCGCGCGTCCGCCAGCTCGATTGCCCTTCTGGATCTTCTTGCCGAAAACCCCTTCTGGACGGTCAACGGCGTCGCCAGGCGCCTGAGTGTCGCCTACACGACCGCGCAACGCGCCGTCGGCGCCCTCGTGAAGCTCGGAGCGCTAGCCCCGACCAGTGCGGCACGCCGTGATCGCGTGTTCGTGGCAAGGGCCATCCTCGACATTCTGGAAGAACCGGCGCGTTTGGTACCCGAGGGCGGCTCCGAGGTCGCGTAGACTGCCGCCATGCCGACATACCGGCTATTGATCGAATACGAGGGGACGAAGTTCGCCGGCTGGCAGGTGCAGGCCTCCGGGCGGACGGTGCAGGGCGTCCTGCTCGACACCCTGCGCACCATCACCGGGGAGCGTGGCCTCGACCTCCAGGGCGCCGGGCGCACCGACGCGGGGGTGCACGCCCTCGGCCAGGTGGCGTCGTTGCGCTGCCGCGCCCCGCTCAACTCCGGCAAGCTGTTCCACGCGCTCGAGCGCGAGCTGCCCGCGGACCTCGCCGTGCTCGACGTGCGCCCCGCGCCCAGGGGCTTCCACGCCCGCCACGACGCGGTCGCGCGCGCCTACCGCTACCAGATCGCGACGCGCCGCTCGGCGTTCGGCAAGCGCTCGTCGTGGTGGGTCGAGGGCGCGCTCGACGAGGCGGCGATGCGCGAGGGAGCGCGCCGGTTCGTCGGGCGCCACGACTACCGCGCCTTCGTCAAGCGCGCGGGCGAGGCCGAGAGCACACTCGTCGAGGTGGAGGGGATCGAGGTGGCCTTCGCCGCCGGCTGCGTGCTGCTGCGCTTCGTCGCCAGCCACTTCCTGTGGAACCAGGTGCGCCGGATGGTCGGGGCGTTGGTGACGGTCGGCCGCGGCGAGGCGCCCGCCGACGACGTCTCGCGCTGGCTGGCCGGCAAGGCGCCGGCGCCGCCGCTGTCCGCGCCCGCCGCGGGATTGTTCCTGGAGGCGGTGCGTTACCCAGACGAGCCCTGGTCGCTGCCTGCGCTCGGCCCGGTCGGACTGCCAGCGCGCTCCTGATGCGCCCGGCCCGCCGGTCGGTGCTAGGCTGGATCGGCTAGGATCGCGGAGGTTTCATGGCGTTCGACCTCATCAAGCTCCTGACCGACGTCTTCGACCCGCAGGCCGACGAGGTCGTGACGGTTGCGTGCGATATGCCCCGTTCCCTCGGCGAGGACAACGACGCGTGGAGGGAGCGGCGGGCGATGGCGGGGGAGTGGCAGCGCGCGTTCGCCGCGCTCGGCCGCGGCCGACACTTCACAACGCGGCCGATCCTCACCTACCCCGCGACCGGCGCCAACGGCGCCCAACTCCCCGACACCGGCGCGATCGCCGGCAAGCCCGCCCCGATCCGGGAGACCCTGCTCGAGAGCACGCTCGCGGTGTTCCTCACGGAGTACTCCGCCACCGCGGCGCTCGACGGGCTGTGCAGCGAGAAGCAGGACTTCCGCGCCGCCTCGATGCCGGGGGTCGCCAAGCGCATGGAACAGACGTCGCTCGCCGCCGACTACCACGAGGTGGCGCGGCGCTGCAAGCTCCTCGCGCAGGCGCTCAAGAACGCGACGAGCCTGGAGGTGGCGTTCTCGACCGGACACCGCTGCAGCTTCGACCTGCGCTTCCGCACGGCCGAGATGGACGACGGCTTTTTGCCGCGCGGGAAGACCGGCGACCGCGTGATCAACCTGCCCTCCGGCGAGACGTTCATCGTGCCGTACGAGGGCGAGCAACCCGGCGCCCAGTCGCAGACCGCCGGCACGATCCCGGTGCGGGAGGGGCAGGAGCTGATCTCTTTCCAGATCGAGGCCAACCGCATCGTCAAGGTGGACGGCAACGGCGAGAGGGCCCGCGCCATGCGTGCCTTCTTCGCCGCCGACCCCGCCCGGACCAACATCGCCGAGGTCGCGTTCGGTTGCAACGAATGGGCGCAGGTCACCGGCAACGTGCTCGAGGACGAGAAGGCCGGGTTTCACTGGGCGTACGGCCGCTCCGACCACCTCGGCGGCGCGATCGGCGTCAAGGCGTTCATCCAGCCCGAGACGGTCGTCCACCAGGACATCGTGTACGCGAAGGGGAACCCGATCCAGGTGGCCGAGGCGGTCGCCGTCCGCACCGACGGCATCAGGACGCGCATCATCCGCAACGGCGCCTACGTGCTGTTCTGATACAGCCTTTCCCACGCGATCTTTAATGTGGGGCGTGACCGCCGGGCGCGTGGTCGTTGCCATCGGGTGGAAACGCCGGCCGCCCCGCGGGCGGCCGCTACGGGCGTCAGCTGCGCACACGCTCCTTATGCGTTGGGGGTGCGGCGCAGTTCCGAGCGCTTGTGACCGTAGAAGATGTAGATCGTCATCCCGGCGACGAGCCAGATGGCGAATCGCATCCACGTGATGAACGGCAGCCCGGCCGCGAGGAAGAGGCACGAGCCCATCGCGACGATCGGCAGCCACGGCACCAGCGGCACCCTGAACGGCCGCTTCGCCTCGGGGTGGGTGCGGCGCAGCACGATCACCCCGGCGGCAACGATCGCGAAGGCAAACAGCGTGCCGATGTTGGTGAGGTCCACCATCTCCTCGATGTTGGCGAAGCTCGCGAACGCCGCTACCAGCACGCCCGAGAGGATCGTCGTGACGTAGGGCGTGCGGTACTTGGGGTGCACCTTGGCGAACGCCTTCGGCAGCAGGCCGTCGCGCGCCATCGAGTAGAAGATGCGCGGCTGGCCGAGCTGGAACACGAGGAGCACCGCGGTGTGGGCCGCCACCGAGCCGACCGCCACGATCCCGGCGGCCCACTCCAGGTTGTAGCGGTGCATCGCGACGGTGAGCGGCTCGGCGGTGTGCAGGTCGAACCACGGCACCATGCCGGTAACGACGGCGGCCACGGCGATGTAGACCACCGTCGAGATGATGAGCGAACCGATGATCCCGCGCGGCAGGTCGCGCCCGGGGTTCTTCGTCTCCTCCGCCACCGTCGAGACCGCGTCGAAGCCGATGTAGGCGAAGAAAACGATCGCGGCCCCCGCCCAGACGCCGTGCCACCCGTTGGGCAGGAACGGGTGCCAGTTGGCCGGCTGCACGTACTTGACCCCCACCACGATGAAGAAGGCGAGCACGATGAGCTTCACGATCACCATCACCGCGTTCAGGCGCGAGGACTCCTTGACGCCGATGACCAGAATCCAGGTGATGAGCAGCACGATCGCGGCCGCGGGGAGGTTCATCATGATCGGGACGCCGCCGATGTGCGGCGCCGCCGCCACGATCGAAGGGGTCGCGAGGCCGGTGCGCAGGTCGGTGGCCAGCCAGGGCGGGACGATGATCCCGACCCCGCGCAGCATCTCGCAGAAGTACCCCGACCACGAGATGGCCACCGCGACGTTGCCCACCGCGTACTCGATGATCAGGTCCCAGCCGATGATCCACGCCATCAGCTCGCCGAGGGTGGCGTAGGCGTAGGTGTAGGCCGAGCCCGAGATCGGCACCAGCGCCGCGAGCTCGGCGTAGCACAACGCCGCCAGGCCGCACACCGCGCCGGTGATCACGAACGAGAGGATGAGACCGGGCCCGGCGCCGGGCCGGGCGGCGTCGCCCGCGGCCGCGGTGCCGACGGTGGCGAAGATGCCGGCGCCGATGATCGCCCCGATGCCGAGGCCGATGAGGTCCCACACCCCGAGGGCTCGCTTCAGGCGGCTGGCCGCGGACTCCTCGAGCAGCATCGCGAGCGGTTTGGTCTGGAGCAGACTGCGCAGCGTGCCGTTCATTTGCGGGAGGCTACCGGCGAACCGCCGTGAGCGCAACTGCGCCGGCCACCGGGGCGCGCCCTCTCAGTTTCTCCCAGTCGGCGAGCGCCGCCGCCAGCGTGGCGTCAAGCCGGCCGAACCCCGCGATCGCATCCGGAGATGGGTCGGCGTCGGCACCGTCCACGGCATCGAGGAGTTGGCGGAGGGCCACCTCCAGGTAGCGGAAGCTCTCGATGCTCGTCACGGGGACGGCCCAGGTGTTGCCCGGATTCGCGGTCGTCGTGATGCCGGCCAGGGCCACGACGTCATCGTCCAGCCGGCGGGCCTCCTCCCCTGACCGTGCGTCTCCGCGCAAGGCGAGAAGGGCTTTGTGGGCCACCTGCGCCTGCGACTGGGCGCGGGCGAGCCGGGCCTGTGCGGCCTCGATCTTGGCGGCCAGGGCGTCCTGCCGGGCGTAGGCGGCGGCGGGGAGAACCACCCGCGGATCGGGATCGACCTCGAGCGGCTGCCGGAAAGCGTGGCCGTCGACGATCAGCTCGACACTGTAGCGGCCGGGGGGAACCCAGCGGCCGTCCGCATAGGCGTTCCCGTGGGACAGCTCGGCGGGGAGCGCGCGGCGCAGGGGCCAGACGAAGCGGTGCATGCCGGGCGTCGTGGCAAGGACGCTGGGGTGCGGGGTCCATTCCGGCGCGGCGCGGGAGGTCGCGGGTTCCGCCGCCGGGGGGACGTCCGCGCTGGAGTAGCGCCGTACCAGCTCGCCGGCGGCATCCCGGATCTCCAGGGCGATGGGCTGGCGGGGCGTGGCCGCCAGCACGTAGTCGATGAAGGCGCCGAACGGCGGGTTCGGGGCCGTGGGCTCCTCCTTGGGCAGGGGCGTTCCCGTGAAGTCGGCCGGACGAAGCCGGAGGGCCGTGGAGGGCGTGAACAGCCGCGTTTCGCCGGGCCGATCGCCGGGCTCCAGCTGGCGCAAGGGTGCGAGGCCGTCCAGGATCCAGAACCCGCGCCCGTGGGTGGCGATGACCAGGTCGTCCCCGTGGACCTCGAGGTCGCGCACGGAGACCCGCGGCAGGTTGAGCTGGAGGGTCTGCCATCGGTCGCCGTCGTCGAAGGACACGTCCACGCCGAGTTCGGTGGCGGCGTAGAGGAGGCCGCGCCGCGCGGGGTCCTCCCGGACCGCGTTGATGAAGTCGCCATCGCGGATGCCGGCCGCGATGGGCTGCCAGTGCCGGCCCTCGTCGCGGGTGCGGTAGATGTACGGCCGGCGGTCCTCGAGGCGGTGGCGGTCCACGGCGACGTAGGCGGTCCCGGCGTCGAAGTTGGAGGCCTCGATGCCGGCGATCTTCGACCAGGGGGTGAGGGCCGGGGGCGTGACGTCGGTCCAATGGGCGCCGCCGTCCGCGCTGCGCCAGACGAGGCCGTCGTCGGTGCCCACCCACAGGAGCCCGCTGTCCACCGGCGACGGGGCGATGGCGTAGATCACGCCTCGCCGCGGCCCCGCGCCGGCGTCCGAGGTCATCCCGGCGGCCTGGAGGCTGGCGGGCGATCCGGGATGCTCGCGGGTGAGGTCCGGGCTGATGGCGGTCCAGTGGACGCCCCCGTCGGTGGTGCGGAACAGCATCTGGTTGGCGAAGTAGAGGGCCTTGGGACCGCGCCGCGAGAAGGTCAACGGCAGGGTCCAGGCGCGACGGTACAGACCGGGCAGCGCCAGGGTCGGGTCCACCGACCGCGTTTGCTCGGTGCGCAGATCGAGCCGGTCCACGGCGCCGCCGTAGACGATCGAAGGGTCGTCGGGATCGGGAGCGAGCATGCCGGACTCCCCGCCGACCGTGACCTCCCTCACCTGCCCGGGGCCGATGCTGGCGTCGTAGGGGGTGAAGCTCGGCAGGCTCACGGCCCCCGAGTCCTGCTGCGCCCCGTAGACGCGGTAGGGGAAGCCGCCGTCCGTCGCCACGTGGTAGATCTGGGCGGTGGGCTGGTTCATCCGCGAGCTCCAGGTCCGCCCTCCGTTCACGGTGACCTGGGTGCCCTGGTCCGATCCCACGATCTGCCGCTCGGGGTCCGCCGGGTCGATCCACAGCTGGTGGAAGTCGTCGCCTGTGACGTCGCCGCTTGCGGCGGCGAAGTGGCGGCCGCCGTCGTCGGACCGCAGCAGGATGGTGTTGGGGACATAGACCCGGTCCGCATCCGCCGGATCCACCGTGACGCTTCCGAAGTACCAGCCCCGGACCCAGATGCGGCTGTCCTCGCTGGTCCGCGTCCAGCGGGCGCCGGCGTCATCCGAGCGGTAGAGGCCGCCCTCGGGGCCGTCCACCAGGGCGTAGACGCGGCTCGGCCGGCTGGGGGCCACGGCGAGGCCGATCCGGCCGGTCCGGTCGGGAAAGCCTCCACCCGCGATCCGCGTCCAGTGATCACCGCCGTCGGATGACTTCCACAGGCCCGATCCCGGTCCCTCCAGCGGCGGGTAGACGCTCCAGGGCGTGCGCCGCGCCTGCCAGAGCGCCGCATAGAGGGTGTCCGGATGGCCGGGCTCGAACGCCAGGTCGATGGCGCCGGTGGCGTCGTCGGGGCCCAGCACCTTCGTCCATGTCCGGCCGCCGTTCGTGGTGCGGAACACGCCGCGCTCGGGGTTGGGCCCGTAGGGATGCCCCAGGGCAGCCACGAAGACGCGGTCCGGATCGCGCGGGTCGATGAGGATCCGGCCGATCTGCTGGGAGTCGTCGAGGCCGATGTGGGTCCAGCTGCGCCCTCCATCCGAAGAGCGGTACATCCCGTCGCCCTGAGCGATGTCGGATCGCATGTCCGCTTCCCCGGTGCCCACGTAGAGCACCGCCGGGTTGGAGGGGGCCACGGCCAGGGCCCCGATGGTGGTCACGGGCTGGCCGTCGAAGATCGGCTGCCAGGTGCGCCCGGCGTCGCGGCTCTCCCACACGCCTCCGCTGACGGCGCCGAACAAGAACCGGTCGGGCTGGCCCGGCACACCGTTCACCGCGAGGACGCGGCCGCCCCGGAAAGGGCCGATCATCCGCCAGTGAAGGTCCTGGAACAGCGATGGGTCCGCCGCGGCGCAGCCGACACGGGCGGCGGCCAGCAGGAGGAGCGTGCAGAAGGTGCGGCGTGGCATGGAGGTCCCCCGTCGCCGATCGAGTTGACCGGCGCGCGCCCATCATAGCGGCCTCGTGGCTGTCGCGGTCTCCTTTCCACTGCGTGGAGCCTCTTGCTTGGCCCCTCGGGTGAAGCGGCGTTC
>PKYI01000141.1 GCA_003133645.1 Acidobacteriota bacterium
GTCTCGTCCAGCAGCTCGCGCAGCCGCCGGTGCGCCTCCTCCGAGGCGGGGGCGGAGAACGCCGTCGCCATGCGGGCGGCGGCCTCGACCCGCAGTCCGGCCAGCCGCTCGGCGTCGCGCGCGACCTGTTCCGGGGCGGCGAGCGGCGGCGTCACCGCGGCGGTCGCGGCGACGCCGTCCCCCGCCGCGCCGAGCGCCGGGAACACCCAGCGCGTCCCATCCCGGTCGGCGTGGCGGCCACCCCCGGCGAGCAGCTCCGCGGCGACCACCGCGAGCCCCTCGGACGGCGCCCGGCGGGCCAGCACATCCATGTGCGAGCGCGGTGGTCGGGCCGGGTCTGCCGGCTCGAGCGGCCAGTTCCCCGCCACCACGAGCCGGTCCTTCGCCCGCGTCATGCCGACGTACAGCGTCCGCACCAGCTCCGCGTCCTCCACCCGCCGCCGCCTCGCCTCCACGGCGTGCCAGCCGGGGGTGGGGGCGCCGAGCAACGCGTACTCGAAGCGGCCGCCGATCTCCTCGGCGTCGGTGCCGAGCCGGCCGTCCCCGCGCGCCTCGCGGTGGGTCTGGAGCAGGTAGACGTGCGCGAAGTCCAGCCCCTTCGCCTTGTGGATCGTCATCACCCGCACGGCGTCTTCGGCCGTCGCGAGCGGCCGCCCCTCCTGGGCCTCGCGCGCCTGCGCAACGCTCGACCGCAACCCGCGCAGCACCGCCTGCGGCTCGCCGCCGGTCTCGATCGCTTCCAGCAGCGTGCGGAAGAAGCGGTCGAGGTTCGCGGTCCGGTACGTCCCCAGGGTGCGCGCCGCCTCGCTCGCCTCGAACAGCGTCGCGGTTCGCAGGCGCTCGACGAAGACCGCCGCGGGCTCGCTCGCGAACGAGCGGCGGAGCTGCGCCAGCTGTTCCAGGAACGCCGTCAGGTTGCGCTCCCACCCCTGCACGCGCGCCAGGCCCGGGACCCCCTCGGGGAGCGCGCCGGCCGCTTCCGCCACCAGCGCCGCGAGCCGATCGAGTTCGGCCGCGTTCGGCGTCGTGAGCTCGGCGACGCGGTCGGGGAACGCGCGCGCCCACAGCGGAATGAGCGCCGCATCAGGGGCGCCGACGAGGCTCGAGCGCAGCACCGCGACCAGCGCGAGGTGGTCGCCGGGGTCGAGGACCGCGCGGACGAGCGCCGCCGCTTCGATAATCTCCCGCCGGCGGTAGTACGAGCGGTCGCGCTCGACGACGTGCGGGACGCCGGCATCGCGCAGCGCCCCGACGACGACGTCGAGCGGCCCGGCGGTTCGAAGCAGCACGCCGAACTCCCGCCACGGGACGCCCTCGCCGTGGGCCTCGCGGATGTCGGCGGCGAGCGCGCGTGCCTCGACCTCCGCCGCCTCCCGCGCGGTGGCCACGGCGAGTCCTTGCGACCCGTCCTCCGGCCGCGCCCACGACACCCAGTGCTCAACCGGTGCCCGACGATCATCGCGGGTGGCCGTCGCCGCAGCGCGCTCGGGACTCGGGAGCAGGGGTTGGAACGCCGGCTGAACGCCGTCCTGCCGCACCATCGCCGGCTCCACCACCCGCCGCACCTCGTCGAGGATCGGGGGCAGCGACCGGAAGTTGACCGAGAGGCCCATGACCTCGCCGCCGCTCGCTCGCACCAGGTCGAGGAAACCGTCGTACGCCGCCAGGTCGGCGTTGCGCCAGCCGTAGATCGACTGCTTCGGGTCCCCGATCAGGAACAGCCCGGGCCGCTCGCCGGGAGCGCCGTCGAGGGCGAGCAGGCGCAGGATGTCGCACTGCAACCGGTCCGTGTCCTGGAACTCGTCGACGAGCAGCTGCGTCATCCCCGCCCGCACCCCGGCCCGCACCGCCGGCTGCCGTGCCAGCAGCTCGCGCGCGTCGCGCAGCAGCGCGGCGAACGTCTCGGCGCCGCGCGAGCGCATCGTGCGATCGAGCTGCGCATAGAGTGGAACGAGCGCTTGCCACGCGGTTTCGAGCAGCTCGGGATCGAGGCGGGCGGCGTGGCGCACGAGCGCGCCGAGGCGGCCGGCCGGCCCCCGAAGTTGCGGCGCCACGTCCGCAAATGCCGCCGCCTCGCCGCCCTCGATCTTGCCCCGGCCCCACTCCTCGAGGCGCTCCGCGAGGTTCTCCGGCAGCGCGCCCACCACCGCCGCGCCCAGCTCCGCGAGCGTCCCGAGGTTCGCTCGGGCGAGCGCCTCGGAACCGCTCGCGATGGCGATCGCCTTCGTGTTCTTCCGCAGCCCGCCCACTCGCGGGGCGACGAGCGCGGCAACCGCACCCGCTTGCGAACGCACCTCCTCCGCCAACGCCGCGACGGCCTCGGGCGCGAGCGGGGACGCAGTCAGCGCGTCCGGCGTCACGCCGTTGGCCGCCAGGGCGACGAGCGCGCCCGCGAGCTCTCCGGGACCGAACCCGCGCACGGCGAGCGCAACGAGCGGGTCCTCCTCGGGCCGCCCCAGCGCGGCACGGAACGCCGTTTCGACGGTTTCCTGCGCAACCTCTTCGAGAACCCGGCCGTCGGCGTCCACGGCGAACGAGGGGTGAAGACCGGCCGCGAGCGGGGCGTCCGCCAGGAGACGCCGGCAGAAGGCGTGGATCGTGGCGACCACGAGATGGTCGAGCGCGACGAGCAGCGCCGCCGCCCGCGGCCGCTCGTTGCCGTCCGCGCCGGCGAGCGCCTCGGCGAGCAAACCCTTGGGCAGCGCGCCGCGCTCGACCTCAGCGAGGCCCAGCGCCACCCGGCTCGCCATCTCGGCGGCGGCGGCCTCGGTGAAGGTGATCGCGACCACGCCGTCCAGCACCCGAGCCGCGATCCTCTCGGCCGGCGCCTCGCCCTTCCCCGAGCGCTGCTGCTGCGCGGCCAGCTCGGAGGCCGCCCGCCGCCACCCGAGACCAAGACACCAGGCGACGACCCGCGCCACCAGCGTCGCGGTCTTCCCGGTGCCGGCGCCGGCCTCGAGCACGAGCGGGCGCTCGAACGAGGTCTGCGACCGGCGCCGGGCCTCGGCGTCGGCGGCGCGCAACGCGTCGAGCGGCGGGCCGGCGCTCATCGCTCTTCCTCGGCGGCGGGCCGCCGGCCGGACGCCTTCGCGTGCAGGCGCCAGACCGCGAGCAGCGCCGCCTCCGCGCCCCCGAGTCCGTCCGCATTCGCGTTGGCCGCGGCCCACAGCGCCAGGCGCCGGCGGGCCCCGCTGTCGCCCCGCAGGCAGGCGTCGCGCACGTCACAGGCCGAACAGCGTCGCGGCTCGTTGCCCCCGTCCGGCTCCTCGAGGCGCGGGAAGAAGGCGCCGTGATCCCACACGCTCACCACCGCCCCGAGGGCGGCCGCGAACGCCGTGGCGAACTCCCCGTCGTCCCCCCTCACGACGGCCGCCGCGACGTCGGCGTCGAGGTCCGGGCGCAGGAACAGGTAGCGCGCCTCGGCGCCCGGCCCGGCCGCCAGCGCGTAGGCGACGGCCTGCAGCGCCTCGCCGCGGCCGGCTGCGTGCAGCAGATTGCGCCGGCGCGTCGCCTCCTTCTTGGCCGTCGAGAACGGCTTCCCCGTCTTGAAGTCCGTCAGCACAGGACCGGCCTCCCCGACGTCCACGCGGTCGATGCGAAACGCGAGCACGCGCTCGCCGTCTGTCACCGGCAGCGCCAGCGACCCGGCCACCTCCGCCCCGGCGACCAGCGCCGCGCCCGTCTCGGGCCAGGCGAGGCAACGCGCCGACTCGAGCAGCGGCGCCACCTGTCGCTCGAGCACGCGGTCGAGGCCGGGCAGCGCGAGCCCGGTCTCGCGGGCGAGGCGCGCGCAGACATCGCAGACGATCGCCCGCAGCGCTTCGGTTCCCGGCCAAACGACCGCCGCAGGCGGCGCGGCGAGCGCCTCGACCAGCGTCGCCGCGGCGCCGGGGGCGGCCTCGCGCGCGATGCGCTCCAGCACGCGGTGCACCGCCGTCCCCACCGTCGCGCGGTCCACCCCGGGCAGGGCCGCGAGCGCGTCGGGAGACGGCTCGAGGTGCAGCAGGCGCTGGAGGAACGCCTGCCATGGGCACGCCGCCACCTGCTCGGCGGTGGTGAGCGCGAGTTCGCGGCGGCGCGGGTCGGCCGCGACGAGCGGCGCTCCGACGAAGCCGAAGTACGGCCCGAGCTCCCGCGCTCGCGCCCGCCCCGCGGGCGTGCCGCGCTCCGGGTCGAGTTCGTCGAGCACGGCGAGGCGCCTGGCGGCCGAGGCGAGGCCGCCGGCCTCGCGGCAGGCGACCGCGAACACGGCGCCGAACGCCGCGCGCGACGCGTGCACGCCCGCCAGCACGGCGTGCTCGTGCGCCGGGCGCAGGAGCA
>PKYI01000206.1 GCA_003133645.1 Acidobacteriota bacterium
AGGCGCTCGCGCGTGCCGGCCTCGCCGCATCGGAGATCGACCTCGTCGTCAGCGTGGCCAACGGCATCCCGATCCTCGCCGCCCTGGAATTGGCCGCGATGGACGCCGTCTTCGGCGGCCACCGCCCGGCGGCCGTGGGGGTCGCCGACCGCCTCGGCGAAGGGGCCGCCGGCGGGGGGTTGCGGGCGGTGATCGCGGCGCTGACGGTGGCCGGCGCCGTGCTCCCGGCCTGGGGTTGCCCGCCCCATCTCGCCGCGGCCGGCTACCGCGCGCTCGCCTGCCGCCCGCGCACGGCCCTCGTCGGCGGCCTGGCCGGCGGGGGTTCGGCGGTCGCCCTCGTGTTCACGGCCGCCTGAGCCGTGGCCCCCCGGCGTCAGCCACCCAGCCATTCCTTCAACTGCCGCGCGATCCGTCCCGCGTGAGTCCCGGGCCAGTAGAGCCAGCCGCACCGGGTGCAGGCCATGAAGCGGGTGGCGTGCGCGGCGACGTACGGCGGGACCCGGTCCCGCACGGCCTCCCGCGCGACCTCCTCCAGCGTGCCGTTGCAGCGCGAGCAGCGGGTGAGGAACCGTGCCGGCTCCGCCGCCAGCGGCAGGCGCTCCCGCAGCTCGCGGATCTGCGCCGCCACGCCGGCGCGGCGCAGGAGCACAACCCGGGGACCCGCGACGGCGGCAAGGCGGCGGTCGCAGGTGAGCAGCCAGCGCCCCTCGGCCCGCGCCCGGCCCGCCAGCGGCAGATCCGGCAGCGACGGGTCGAACGACACGTCGAAGCCGGCGAACCGCAGCCAGCGGGCGAGGCGCCCGAGCATGGCGTCGCAGGCGAACCGCAGCTCCCCCACGCGCCGATTCTAGTGTGCTAGCATGCCTTCGGATGCGGCCGACCACCCCACAACCTCGGAGGCGTGCATGACTTCGATGCAACAACTGCGCGACCAGATGGCGGATCAGGACCCAGAATACCGTCGGCTCCTCGAGGAGCACCACAAGCGTGCGCAACGCCTGGAGGAGCTTGCCCGCAAAGGCTGGCTGACCACCGAGGAGGAGCAAGAGGAGAAGCGTCTCAAGAAGGAGAAGCTCCAACTCAAGGACCAGATGGAAGCCCGCGCCCGCAGCCACGGCGCGTAGAGCACCCGATGGTGCCGTTCGCTCCGGAAGGCTATCCCTTCGTGTTGGTCCCGGCCGTGGCCGGGATTGTTGCCTGGGTGTTCGGATACCACCCCGTGGCGTGGCTCTGCTGGATCGCGATGCTCGCGTGCGTGGCGTTCTTCCGCGACCCGGCCCGGCACGCCGACGCCGCCCCCGAGGTCGTCCTCGCCCCGGCCGACGGCAAGGTGCTCTCGGTCGGCGCCGCCCCCGCGGCGCTCGCCGGGCGCGGGCTGCCGCAGCAGGTCTCGATCTTCATGTCGCCCGCCAACGTCCATGTCAACCGGGCGCCGGTGAGCGGGACCGTGCGCGAGGTGCGCCACACCCCGGGCGCGAACTTTCCGGCGTTCCGCGACAAGGCCTCGGAGCTCAACGAGCACAGCTTCGTGCTGATCGAGGGCGACTACGGGACCGTCGCCTACAAACAGATCGCCGGTTCGCTCGCCCGCCGCGTGGTGTGCGATCTCGCCCCCGGCCAGCGCGTCGAACGGGGCAGCCGGGTCGGGATCATCAAGTTCGGGTCGCGCGTGGACCTCTTCCTACCGGCCAACGCGACTGTCGAGGTCGCGCCCGGCCGCACGACCCGTGCGGGCGTCACCCCGGTGGCGCGATTCGCTGCGGAAAACCGGCCATGAGGATCGGCCAGCCGCGCCGGCGCGCCGCCAGGCGCCCGGCCCGCGAGTCGTTGCGGCGCGGGATCTACGTCCTCCCCTCGCTGTTCACCGTGGGCAACATGCTGTGCGGCTTCGCGGCGGTGCTGTACGCCCTCCACGGCCAGCTCGAACGGGCGGGGTGGCTGATCATCCTCGCCGGCCTGCTCGACGGCCTCGACGGGCGGATCGCACGCATGACCAATTCCACCTCGGAGTTCGGCAAGGAGTACGACTCGCTGGCGGACGTCGTCAGCTTCGGCGTCGCTCCGGCGATCCTCGCCTACCAGTGGGGGTTGTGGGGCGTCGGCCGCTGGGGCTGGGCGGCGGCTTTCATGTTCCTCGTCGCCGGCTCGGTGCGTCTCGCCCGTTTCAACGTCAAGGCGGGCCTCGGCGACCGCCGCTTCTTCACCGGCCTGCCGATTCCCGGCGGGGCGGGAGCGCTGACGATGATGGTCCTGGTGGCCCTCTACTTCGAACTCTCCGTGCCGCGAGCGCTCTCGGTCGTCGCGTCGGTGTTCGTGTTCCTCGTCTCCGTCCTGATGGTGTCCACGATCCCCTACCGCTCGTTCAAAGAGTACAACCTGCGCCAGCGCTGGCCGGCGACGGCGTTCTTCGTGATCGCCCTGGTCGTGGCCGTGATCGCCTTCACGCCGCTGCCGGCCATGGCGCTCCTGCTCAGCGTCTACCTGGTGGCGGGCCCAGCCGAGTACGTCCTCCGCCGCCTCCGCCGCCGGCCCGCCACCGCGGCGCAACCGCTCCAGCCGGCCGCCAAGCCGGCCCCGCCCGCGCATGCTGACAATCCTTGACCCCACCTCGCTGCTCGGCCACGAGGTCATCGAGAGACTCGCGAGGGTGTCGCCGGGCGTCCGCCCGCGCCTGTTCCACACCGGCGCGGACCCCGAGCACTTGATCGCCGAGGTGGCTGGCGAGCCCGCGCTCGTCGCGCCGCTGGCGGACCTGGACGAACTCGAGGGGAGCGCCATCGTCATCCTCACCGCGCCGCCCGCGGCCGAGGCGGCGTCGGAGCGCCTGCTCGCCTGGTTGCGCGCCCACCCGCGCGTTGCGCTGGTGGACTGCACGCAGCCGGGGATCGCGGGGCACGCGGCACGCTGCGTCGTCAACGCGGCGCCGCCGGTCCGGCCGTCGCCCCCGTGGTATCACCTTCCCGACCCCGCCCTGGCCGCTCCCGCCCGGCTGCTCGCGGCCCTAGCCCCGCTCGCGCCCGAGGCGGCCCACCTCACCGTGCTGTGCCCGGCGGCGGGGTTCGGTGCGGACGCCCTCAACGAGCTGGCGGCCCAGGGGGGGGCGCGCCTGTCCGGACACCCCGAGGGCAAGGCCAGCCACCTCCCCGGCATCCTGGCGTTCGACCTGTCCCCCGCGCCGGTCGAGCGCTCGAGGCTCCTCGAGACCCAACTCGCTGAGATCTTCCCGCGCCTGGAGGTCACGGCGAACGCCATCGACGCCGGCGTCTTTCACGGCCACCTGGCGACGGTGCTGGCGTCGTGCGCCAACGAGTCCACTCTCGAGCGCGTCCGCGCGCTGATCCGGTCCGCCCCCGGGATGCGCATGCCGCGCCGCAACGAGGTCACGACTGTGGCGGGCGCGGTCAAGCAGGGTGGGATCGTCTGCGGCGATCTCCGCGTCCGCGGCCGGTCGGTGAGCGCCTGGTTGTGCGCCGACGGGCTGCGGGTCGGCGGCGCCGAGGCCGTGGTCGACCTCGTAGGTTCCCTCACCGCTTCGTGAGCGCCACACCCTCCAGCGGCCCCGTCACGGTGCCGCCGTCACCGACCCGCATTCCCCAGCGGGTCTCCACCCCACGCGGGCGGGAGATGAACGTGACCAGGGCGCCGGCGACGCGGGCCCGCGGCGGGATGACCGTGAGGTAGAACCGGAGCGCGGAGGCGCCGCGCACCGCCGTCCGTCGCCAGGCCCCGCCGGCGCCGGTGGTCCCGTACTCCATCCCGGAAAACTCCCCGAGCTGTGCGTCGCGCACCTCGGTGCCGGCGAACCGGAGTTCCACCCAGTTGCCGGTCGTCGCGAGCGCGCTGGTCTGGGCGGTGGGGTTTGCCAGCGCGACCCGCATCGTCGTGGGACCTGCCCACTCCACGACCACCCGCGGCAGCGGGTACGGGCTTCCCCCCTGCAGGTACTCGAGGAACGCCTCGCGGCTTATCCCGAGTGCCGGCTCGGGGGCCGGTAGGCCGACGGTGTCCCACCCCTCCAGCGCCGGCCGGGCCGGCCGTAGCAACAGGCCGAGGTCGTGGTGGTACCTGGCGGTATCGACGGTCTCCACGGTGATGCTGGTCCCCGCCGCAACCTCAACCCCTCCCCAGTCCACCGACTTGTGCAGCCGGAAGGTGTCGCCGCGCTCCCCAGGCGCGTACACCGCCGTCTCTCCGCTCGCGAGCATCGCGAGCGAGGCGCCGGCGGGCCCGGGGGTCGGGCGGGCGAACGGGGCGACCACGACCGCCGCCCTGTACGGCGTCTGGGTCGCGTCCAGCCGGTCGAGCGCCACCAGGTCGTCCTGGAGCATGGAGGCCGGAAAGCCGAGCGCGCCCGGGTTGCCGAGGGCAACCGCCACCGGGCGGACACGCGTCCACCCCCGCGGCGGGAGGTGCGCGGCGAGCTCCTGCGCCGGCGCCGCCAGCTCCACCGTTTGATCCAGGCGGGACGCGACACCGGCTGCGAAGCCGGCGAGCCCGGGGAAGAACCGCCGCGCGGCGAAGAGCAGACGCGGGGACCCGGGGATGCCGCGCTGCGCAGGTGCAAACTGCGACACGAACGCCTGCGGATCGCCGCTCGCCTTGTCCGCACCGTCGATCCAGACGAGGGCGGTCAGTGGCCAGCCGGCGAGCGCGTGCAGGTCCGGAAGCGGTGCGAGGGTGAAGCGCGACGAAACGTCGCCCACCTCCACCCGCCCCACCGGCACGACCAACCCGTCGACCCCGGCCGCGCGCAGGGCCGTGAGCGTTCCGGCATCCGGAACCCCGGACAGTAACCAGACGCGGTGCGTCAGCTCGCGAGGCGGTTCCGCCGCCGTTGCGGCTACGGCGGTCGCGGCCAGCAGGGTGACGGCCAACGCCAGGCGCCCCTTCACCATGCCCGCCATGCTAGCAGCCTGCTGCGAAAATGCCGACCTTTCGTCCCCGGTGGCGGCGGCGAGGCACTATCGGCAGCTCAGGCCCCGGCCGGGAAGAGAAGGCGGACCTCGAGGCCACCGCCGACGTTGCCCGCCTCGACGCTGCCGCCGGCCCTCACCGCCACCCGGTGCACCACTGCGAGGCCGAGCCCGCTGCCCTCGCTGGTCGTCGAGAAGTGGGGCTCGAACAGCCGTCCGAGCAACTCGTTCGCGACCCCCCCGCCGGTGTCGCGCACCGCCAGCACGACCTGGCGGTCGAGACGCTGCACGCGCACCTCGATCTCGCCCTCGCGGCCGGTCAGCACGCGGGCGCTGTTCTCGAGCAGGTGGCGCAGGGCGCGGCGGACCCACTGTGCGTCCGCCACGATCTCGGCGCGGTCGTCCCCGCTGAGGCGGATCGCCACGCCGCGCTGCCGCAGCACCTCGTACTCGGCGACCACCTCGCCCGCGAGGGCCTTGAGCGCAATCGCCTGCGGCTCCCAGTGCTCGAGTGCGACGAGGTTCGAGAACCCCTGAGCCACCTCACGCAGGTGCTCGACTCGCTCGAGGATCTGCGGCGCCGCGACCTGCGCCACCGCCGCCACCGCGGCCGGGCCCTGAGCCAGCGCCGCTTTGAGTTCCTCCGCCCAGAGCCGGATCGGCGTCAGCGGGTTCTTGACCTCGTGCGCGGCGATCCGGGCCAGTTCCGCGAACGACGACAACCTCTCGGCGCGCGCGAGCTCCGAGAGGTCCTCCATCACGACGAGGACCCTGGCCACGCCACCCGGGAGCGGGAGCGCGGTCACCCGCCAGAGCGCCTCGGGCGACGCCGTGGGGTGGACGGTGCCCTCGGCGCGCTCCCCCGCCCCCGCCCGCGCCGCCATGCGCGCGATTTCCGGCGCGAACGAAGCGGCGAGAGCGGCGATCGTCCTGGCCTCGCCCAGGAGTCTGACGGCAGCCGGGTTCGCGAGGCCGACGTTGCCGTCACCGTCAACGACCACGACCGCGGCCGAGAGCGTCTCCAGCACGGTCTCGAGGAAGTTCCGTCCGCGGCGCAGCTCCTCCTCCCGCCGCTGCACCTCGTGCGCCATCGTCGAGAACGCGCGGCCGAGCGCCTCTACGTCCTCGTCGCCGCGGGTGTCGAGGCCGGCGACAGGCTCGCCGCGCTCGAGGCGGTGGGCGGCCGCGACCAGACGGCGGAGCGGCTTCCCGAGCCGCTGGCCGAGACGCTCCGCCATTCCGAGCGCGACGAGCATCGCGAGGATGCCCGTGATCACGAACCACTCCCCTGGAGAAGGACTCCGGCCGAGCGCCTGCAGGCGCAACCCCACCACGCCGACCACCACCGGCTCGCTGCCGCGCATCGGGGCGAACACCCCCGTTTCGTCGCCCGAGTTCACCACCACCGGCTCCTGCCAGCCGCGGATCGAGCGCACGTAGGCCTCGGGCGGAGGCATCCAGGGGATCTGGCCCAGCGCGGCAAGGTCCGGCCGGGTCGACGACACGAGCTTGCCGGAGCGATAAACGGCCACGGCGCCGCCGAGCTCGCGGACGAGCCACGAGTTACCTTCCTGCCAGCGCTCCGTCGCGAGCAGCTGGCTCACGGCCCGGGCAAACTCCAGCCGCGCCTTGCCCTGCTGGCGGTCCCACTGCTGCGGCAGGAGTTGGCCCAGGAGAAGGACCGGCAGCACCGCCGCCGCCACCGACAGCACGCGCATGCGCCCGCCGAACGTTCTCCGCTGCGCCCACAAGGCGAGCCAGCGCCGGCGGCGCTCCCAAAGCGTCAGCGGGAACAGCCCCCAGAGCGTGAGCGCGGCTACCATCAGGCCCGCCTCGGCCACGGGGGGACGCACCCAGGGAACGACCAGGACGGCGTCCCGGCGGGCGTGGAAGTACGCCCTGAACTCGCGCTCCCCAACCCCGACCCGCAGCCATCCCCGGCCGGCGGCCAGCGCGCGTCCAACGACTGACGGCGACAGCGGCCGAAACGTCGCGCCGCGGCTGGTCGGCGCGCCGGAGCGGTCGAACACGGCCACCGGCGCGGCGACCCCGGCCGCCCCGAGCCCGGCAAGGAGGTCGTGCGGCGGGGGCGGGGCGAGGACTGCGACTTGCCAACCACTGCCGAGCGCCCGGGACGCCAGTTCCCGCGGCCGTTCCTCGGTCCCGATCGTCGCGTCCCCCCAGCTTCCGGCCGGCTCGCCGCTCGGATCGGTGAGGTCGAGCGATGCGCCCGGCAGGGCCTCCCGCAGCCCGACCCAGGTCGCGAGGCGGCCGAGCACGACGAGCCGCTCTCCTGGATCGAGCCGCACCATCCGCGCCAGCGCCCCTTCCGGGAGCGAGGCCAGCAGCGCCCGCGCCGGGGCCTGGACGTTCTCGAGGCGCGCCAAAGTCGCTTCGGTGGTCGCCACCAGGCCGGTCCGACGCGCGGCGTCGCCGCCACCCGCCGCCAAGCCGGCCGCCACCAGCGCGGGCAGCAACAGGCCCCGTCCGGGAAGGCCGATCAGGACGACCGCCGCCGCTCCCACCCCGAGAAGCACGGGATCGGCTCTCGCCACGCCCGCCGCCAGCGGCAGCCAGCTCGCCAGGCCGAGCGGCCAGGGCACGGCGCCACGCCCCTTGGCGGCGTTGCGGAGCAGGACCGCGAAGGCGGCCACCAGCGCCCAGCGCATCGTCCCCGGCCACAGCAGGCTCTGTGGCAGTCCGACGATGTGGAGGCGGTCAAAGATGCCGGCAAGCGCCCACCCGGCCACCCCAATCCCAGCCGCGACGAACGGGCGCCAGGCCCACCCGCGGGGGAGCCGATTGACCGCCAGGGCGCACGCCGCGACCGCTCCGACCAACCACCAGCCGATCGGGAGCCACCCCAGGAGCGGCACGATGACCACCGCCGCGGCCACGACGGCGGTGACGGCCCACGCCGGTCCCCCCACCACGAGCACGAGAGAAGCGACCAGGACGGCGAGGCCGGGCGCGCTCCAGGGGACCGGCCGGACCGGCCGGACCTCAAACCCCATGGCCGGCGCCGGCCCGGGGGCCAGGCCCTGCCTCCACCCCTCGAAGTGGGCCGCCGCCACGGCCGCGCGTCCGGCCCATACCCCCAGGACCTCCCTCGCCCCCCGCTCCGGGACCTCGACCCCGGCCAGCACGGCGCCGAGCGACCGGCCGCTCTCGAACACGCTCTCCCGCCACCACAGCCAGACCGAGCCGACCCCCGGCTCGGCCGCCACCGCGCGATCGCCGAGCGGCCGCAAGTGGACCGGGAGGCGGGCGGACGGACCCGCCCACGCGACCGGCAGCCCGTGCTCGTCCACGACCACGAGGACGTCCACCGGGAACGGCAGCGACCGCCACCCCTCGGCGGCGAGGGGGAACGGGGCTTCTGGCTCTGCCTCGCCCCCGCCGGGGTAGAGAAGGAGGTGGAGACGGGGGTCGCCGGCGATGGCGGCGAGGCGACTCTGAAGCTTGGCCGAGCGGGCGTTGGCCAGGGCCGCGAACTCAGGAGAGCTCCGCCCGGCGGGGAGGAACGCATCGAACGCCAGCGCGGCCAGCGCCACGCCCGCGACCCACGGCGCGCGGCGCGGCAGACGACGCCACGCGAACGCCAGGGCGACGGCGGCCACGGGTACCCGCCAGAACAACGACCCCGCGCCCAGCCCAGGCCACGGCCCGGCAGCGAGCGCTGCGAGGAGCGCGGCAAGGGACCCCGTCAGCCTCAGCCGGAGGGTGTGCCGGGCAGCATCGGGATCTTGATCCCGGTTCGGCGTGCGCAGTCGATGGCCTCCTGGTACCCGGCGTCCGCGTGCCGCATCACGCCGGTGCCCGGGTCGGTGGTGAGCACCCGTTCGAGGCGCCGCGCGGCCGCCGGCGTGCCGTCGGCCACCACCACCATCCCGGCGTGCTGCGAGTAGCCGATCCCGACGCCGCCGCCGTGGTGGATGGAAACCCAGGTGGCGCCGGCAGCGGTGTTCAGGAGTGCGTTGAGCAGCGGCCAGTCGGCGATCGCGTCGGACCCGTCGCGCATCCCCTCGGTCTCGCGGTTGGGCGACGCCACCGACCCGGCGTCGAGGTGGTCGCGGCCGATCACGATCGGCGCCGAGATCTCGCCCCTGGCGACGAGTTCGTTGATGGCGAGGCCGAAGCGCGCGCGCTCGCCGTAGCCGAGCCAGCAGATGCGCGACGGCAGCCCCTGGAATTTCACCCTCTCCTCGGCCATCTTGATCCAGCGCACCAACCCCTCGTCGTCGGGGAACATCTCCAGGATCGCGCGGTCGGTGCGGAGGATGTCGTTCGGGTCGCCGGAGAGCGCCACCCAACGGAACGGACCCTTCCCGGAGTAGAACAGCGGCCTGATGTACAGCGGGACGAAGCCGATCACGTCAAATGCGTCCGCGACGCCAGCCGTCAGCGCCTGGCCGCGCAGGTTGTTGCCGTAGTCGAACGTGACTGCGCCCCGCCGCTGCAGCTCCAGCATTGCGCGCATGTGCGCCGCCATCGTGCGGTACGCCTCGGCCTTGTAGCGCCCGGGGTCGCTCGCCCGCAGCGCCGCCGCCTCGGCCAGCGTCATCCCGTCCGGCACGTACCCGTTGAGCTCGTCGTGGGCGGACGTCTGGTCGGTGAGCACGTCGGGGACGATCCCGCGTTCGAGCAGGCGCGCAAGCAGGTCGGCGGCGTTGGCGACCACCCCGACGGAACGAGGCTCCCCCTTCGCCTTGAGCGCGAGGGCGCGGTCGATGGCGGCGTCGAGGGCGCCGACTTTCTCGTCCAGGTACCCGGTGGCGAGACGCTTGTCGATGCGGGCCTCGTCGACCTCGGCCGCCAGGAACGCGGCCCGGTTCATGGTCGCCGCCAGAGGCTGGGCGCCGCCCATGCCGCCGAGGCCGGCCGTGACCACGAGGCGGCCCTGGAGCGATCCGCCGAAATGCGCGCGCGCCGCGGCCGCGAAGCACTCGTAGGTGCCCTGCAGGATCCCCTGCGT
>PKYI01000185.1 GCA_003133645.1 Acidobacteriota bacterium
GGGGAACTTCCTCGCCGCGGTCGCTGGGCGCGAGAACGCCGAGGCGGTGACCAAAGTGCTTTACCCCTCCGACGAGGCCGAAGCCGGGCGCGAGCTGCGCCTCACCCAGGAGTACTTCCTGGTGGCGTGCTCGGTGGCCGACGTCATGCGCCGGTTCCGCGCCCACTGGGGCGAGCGCTGGGAGATCTTCGCCGACAAGGTCGCCTTCCAGCTCAACGACACCCACCCGGCGCTCACCGTCGCGGAGCTGATGCGCGTCCTGGTGGACGAGGAGGGGTTGGGTTGGGAGCAGGCGTGGACGATCACCCGCGCCGCCTGCGCCTACACCCAGCACACGGTGCTCGCGGAAGCGCTGGAAACCTGGCCGGTGGCGCTGATGCAGCGCCTGATCCCGCGCCACGTACAGATCATCTTCGACATCAACAAGCGCTTCCTCGACTGGATCGAGGCGGTGCAGCCGGGCGACCGGGAGCTGGTGCGACGGCTCTCGCTCGTGCACGAGGACGGTGAGCGGCGCGTTCGCATGGCGCACCTCGCGATCGTCGGCTGCCACCGCGTCAACGGCGTCGCGCGCTTGCACACTGAGCTGCTCAAGAGCCAGGTGTTCCCCGACTTCGCCCGGATGTTCCCGGACCGCTTCGTCTCGATCACGAACGGCATCACGCCGCGGCGCTGGCTGCTCGCCTGCAACCCGCTCCTCGCGGCCGCGATCTCCGCCCGGATCGGCGACGGCTGGATCCGCGACCTCGACCGCCTCGGCGAGTTACGCCCGTACGCCGACGACCCGACGTTTCAGGACGAGTTCCTCGCCATCAAGCGGGCGAACAAAGGTAACCTTGCCGCCATGGTCGAGAGGCTGTGCGGGATTGCGATCGACCCAGGCTCGCTCTACGACGTCCAGGTCAAGCGGATGCACGAGTACAAGCGCCAGCTGCTCGCGGCGATGCACATCATCGCGCTGTACCGGCGGATCAAGGCCAATCCGGGCGCGGCGTTGACCCCACGGACCTTCATCTTCGGCGCCAAGGCCGCCGCCGCGTACCGCATGGCCAAACTCACGATCCGCCTGATCAACGGGATCGCCGATGTCGTCAACCGCGACCCCGACGTGGCCGGGCGGCTCAGAGTCGCCTTCCTCCCCGACTACCGCGTGACCATCGCGAGCGCCGTGATCCCGGCCGCCGATCTCTCCGAACAGATCTCTACCGCGGGGATGGAGGCGTCCGGGACCGGCAACATGAAGCTGGCGCTTAACGGTGCGCTCACGATCGGCACGCTCGACGGCGCGAACATCGAGATCATGGACGCGGTGGGGGAGGCAAACATCTTCATCTTCGGCCACACCGCCGCCGAGGTGGCCGAGCTGCGAACGGGCGGCCGGTACAACCCGTGGGACCTCTACCACGCCGACGCCGAACTCGCCGGCGTGGTCGACGCCTTGCGCGACGGCACCTTCGCGGGCCCGGACGCCGCGGCGCTCAAGGAGATCTGGTCAGCGCTCATGGAGCGCGGCGACCGCTTCATGCACCTGGCGGATTTCCGGCCGTACCTCGACGCCCAGGCGCGCGCCGGCGCGCTGTTCAACGATCGGCGGGCCTGGACCGCGACGGCGATCCGCAACGTCGCGGCGATGGGTTACTTCTCCTCGGACCGCGCGATTCGCGAGTACGCGCGCGAGATCTGGGATCTCACCCCGGTCGCGCCGGCTGAATGATTCCGCGCCTGCCGGGGCGTCACGTCTGGTAACGGCTTCTGATCGTCGGGATCAGGTACTCGGAGAAGGCGCGCTCGAAGTCGTAGCGCGGGGTGTACCCCCAGTCGCGCCGCGCCGCCGAGTCGTCGACGTCGGCGGGCCAGGCGTCCACGATCCCCTGCCTTTTCTCGTCCACCTGGTAGGTGATCTCCGCGTCGGGAAACGTCTCCAGCACGACCGCCCGGACCTCCTCGGCGGAGGGGTTGAACGCGCCGACGTTGTAGACGGTGTGGGCCAGGTTCGCTTTCGGCGCCGCGGCGAGCCGGAGCAGAGCGTCGACGCCGTCGGGCATCGCCATGAACGGGATCCGGGTGTCGGGGCGCACGAAGCAGGGGTAGGGCTTGCCTTGCGCGGCGGCGTGGATCATCTCGGGGGCGTAGTCGGACGTGCCGCCGGAGGGCACCGTCACCGCGGAGATGAGGCCCGGGAAGCGCAGGCAGCGGAAGTCCACCTTGCCGGCGAGCGGCTCGGCCGCGAGCTGCTTGTAGTGCTTGGCGTAGTAGCGTCCCATGTGCTCGCAGTAGAGCTTGTTGCAGCCGTACATCGTGGTCGGCTTCGTCCACTCGTTTTCGGTGACCTTGCCGACGCTGGCCTTGGTGGCTGCGTCGGGCAGCCCATAGGCGGCGATCGACGACGGGTACAGGAACCGCACCGGCCGGCCGTGCGACTCGCCCTGTTTCTGGGCGAACTCGAGCAGGTTCATCGTGCCTTCGACGTTGACGTGGTGGGCGGTCATCGGCGTGAACTCGCTGCGGGTGGAGAGCAGCGCCGCGAGGTGGAAGACCGTGTCCACCTCGTACTCGGAAAGGATGCGCTCGAGCAGGTCCGTGTCCAGGATCGAGCCGATGAACTCCTGCGCCACCAGGCGCCCGAGCTCGTGGGCGAGGGACTTCACGTCGAGGGTGATGATGGGCCGGTCGGCGTCGTTGGCCAGCGAGCCGATGAGGCCGTGGCCGATCTCGCCGGATGCGCCGGTGATGAGCACGACGGGCTTGCGCAGCATGGGAATCCTCCTGTCCGCCGGCGGCCCAACGTCGCCGCCGTCCCTGGAGCGTGAAAATTAGCACAACCTCGCCCGGCCACCCAACTCGAACCCTACCTTCGGCGTAGCTTTCGTCTCTTCAATGCCCGTCTCCGAGTTTCTAAATGTAGGGGCAGCCCTTGCGGCCGCCCGCAGTCGGGCGGGAGCAAGCCCCGCCCCTACACCAGTTGGCGCCACGCGACCGCTCCCCCCGAAACCCTGCGCCCTGCCGCTACGCGACGGTGACGTCCTTGCAGAGGTAGACGTCCTGGATCGCGTGCAGCAGCTCGACGCCCTGCGCCATCGGCTTCTGGAACGCCTTGCGGCCGGAGATCATGCCGGAGCCGCCCGCGCGCTTGTTGACCACGGCCGTCAGCACCGCCTGGGCGAGGTCGTTCTTGCCGGAGGCGCCGCCCGAGTTGATCAGCGGCGAGCGGCCGAGGTAGCAGTTGGCAACCTGCCAGCGCGTCCAGTCGATCGGGTTGTCGGAGGTGAGCTTGTCGTAGACGAGCGGGCTCGTGTACCCGAACTTGATCGCGCCGTAGCCGTTGTTGCACTCGGGCGCCTTCTGCTTGATGACGTCGGCCTCGATCGTGACGCCAATGTGGTTGGCCTGGCCGGTGAGGTCGGCGGCGGTCTGGTAGTCGACGCCGTCCTTCTTGAACGCCGGGTTGCGCAGGTAGCACCACAGCACGGTGAACATGCCGAGCTCGTGGGCGTGGGCGAACGCCTGCGAGACCTCTTCGATCTGGCGACGCGACTCGGCCGAGCCAAAGTACACGGTGGCGCCCACGGCGGCGGCTCCCAGGTCGAACGCCTGGTCGACGCCCGCGAACATCGTCTGGTCGTAGGTCGGCGGGTAGGTGAGCGTCTCGTTGTGGTTGAGCTTGAGGATGAACGGGATCTTGTGGGCGTACCGGCGGGCCACCGAGCCAAGCGCGCCGAGCGTCGAAGCGACCGCGTTGCACCCGCCTTCGAGCGCCAGTTTGACGATGTTTTCCGGGTCGAAGTACGCCGGGTTGGGCGCGAACGAGGCCGCGCCCGAGTGCTCGATCCCCTGGTCCACCGGCAGGATCGAGAGGTAGCCGGTGCCCGCCAGCCGCCCGGTGTTGAAGATCGCCGCGAGGTTGCGCAGCACGTTGACGGGGCGGTCCGACGCGGCGACGACGCGGTCGATGAAGTCGGCCCCGGGGAGGTGGAGCATCCCCTTCGGGATTCCTGTACAGGCGTAGTCGAGCAGGTTCGCCTTTTCGCCCAGGTGCGCGCGAATCTCGTCGATCATGGTGGCCTCCAGCCATCCCATTCTACCGCCGCCGGTTGGCGCGGGGTCGCCGCTAGGGTTCCGCAGGCGGCGCGAGGCCGAGCGCCGCGAGCGCGGCTGCGAAGTCGAAGGGCAGCGGCGCCGTCACGATCAGCTCGGGGCTGGCCGCGGTCGGCGGCAGGTGCAGGCGCCAGGCGTGCAGCAGCGTGTGCCCGGGATCGAGCAGCCGCCGCAGCGCGGGATCGCGGACGCCGCGGTGGCGCGGGCCGCCGTAGAGGTCGTCGCCCACGACCGGGTGGCCGGCATGCGCGAGGTGGACGCGGATCTGATGGGTGCGTCCGGTCGCCGGCTCGAGGCGCACCAGGGAAACGCCGGGGGCGCGGCCGGCGACGCGGTAGGCCGTGACGGCGGCACGCCCCGCCGGGTCCACCAGCATCCGGCGTCGGTCGCGGCGGTCGGGGCCGAGGGGGAACGTCCAGCTTCCGGCAGCCGGGCGCGGGCGGCCCCACGCCAGCGCCAGGTATGTTTTCGCGACCCGCCGTGCGGCGAAAGCCCGCACCAACTCGCGGTGGGCATCCTCGTCGCGGGCGAGCAGGACCACGCCGGAGGTACCGACGTCGAGGCGGTGCACGAGCCAGAGGGTACCCGCGGCTAGAGCGTGGGCGCCGCGCTCGGCGTCGGGGAGCGCGGCGAGCAGGCGGGCGACCGCGGCGCCGGGCTCGGCCCGCCGCGTGGCCAGGCTGACGCCGGCGGCCTTGTCGAGCGCCACGATCCGCTCGTCGGCATACAGGACCCTGGTTCGAGGTTGCACGCGAGCAGCATGCCACGGTTGCGGCGGTCCGTCACCGGTGGCGCGGGGGGTGATACCGTCGCGGGGTGGACACCTGGGTCGTCCTCGTCTTCGGCTTCGTCTACCTCGGCATGCTGCTCGGCGAGATCCCCGGCCTCGCCCTCGACCGCACCGGCGTTGCGCTCCTGGGAGCGCTGGCGCTCATCGCCTCCGAGCGGGTGACCCCCGAGGCCGCGTGGCGGGCGATCAACGTGCCGACCCTCGCCCTCCTGTTCGGGCTGATGGTGGTGTCGGCGCAGTTCCGCCTCGGCGGGTTCTACGCCTGGGTCACGCGCAAGGCGGCGGGCGCGCGCGTCTCGCCGGCGGTCCTCCTTGGCCTCGTGGTCGCCGTGACCGGCGGCCTCTCGGCGGTGCTGGCCAACGACATCGTCTGCCTGGCGGTGGCGCCGCTCCTCGTCGAGGGGTGCGCTCGCCGCGGCCTCGACCCGGTGCCGTTCCTACTCGCGCTCGCGTGCGCCGCCAACGTCGGCTCCGCGGCGACGCTCATCGGCAACCCGCAGAACATGCTGATCGGGCAGACGCTGCACTTGTCGTTCGTGGGTTACCTCGGCGACGCGGCGGTGCCCGCGGTCCTCGGCCTGGCTGTAGTGTGGGGGATCGTGGTCGCCTCGGTGCGCGGCTCGTGGTTCAAGCCGACGAGCGTCCCACAGGTCGACGAGGCGGGCCTGAACCGCTGGCAGACCGACAAGGGCATCGTCGTGCTCGGCCTGCTCCTGCTTGGGTTCCTGTTCGCGCCGATTCCGCGTGAGGTACTCGCCCTGGCGGCGGCGGCGGTGCTGTTGACCAGCCGCCGGATGGCGTCGCGCGACATCCTCGGGACGGTGGACTGGCACCTGCTCGTGCTGTTCGTCGGCCTGTTCGTCGTGAACTTCGCCCTCGCGGACTCGGGGACGCTGGCGGTGGCGACGCGCGCGCTGGCAAGCGGCGGCGTGGACCTGACCCGCCTCGGCGTCCTGCTCCCGGTCACCGTCGTGCTCTCGAACCTGGTTTCCAACGTCCCCGCCGTGATGCTGCTGCTGCCGCAGGCGACCCGGCCGCTCGCCGGGCCGCTGCTCGCGCTCGCCTCGACACTCGCCGGCAACCTGATCATCGTCGGGTCGGTCGCGAACATCATCGTCGTGGACCAGGCGGCGCGCCTGGGCGTCCGTATCGGCTGGAGGCAGCACGCCCGCGTCGGCGTCCCGGTGACGCTCGCGACGCTCGCGATCGCGGCTGGCTGGCTCGCACTCATCGCCCGCTGAGCCGGCGCCGCGCCTGGCAGCCTTTCACTCGTGGCGTTGACCGGGAACGTAGGAGAGGCGTAGCGTGTCTCAACATGATATTCGGGCGTTTGGTTCACCGATCCGTAGCTGTCGCCGTGCTCTCAGTGCTGGGAACCCATGCTGAGGGTTCGGCGCTGCCGATCACGGTGGCGATCCGACTCGCAGCCCCGGCGCCGGACGCCTCGCCGGTCGTGGCGCAACTGGCCGCCACTCCGACCGGCGGCTCGGTGCCGCACGTCGTCGAGCCGGTGGGTCTCCAGCAGGTCACGGTCCCGGGTAGCGCGGCGCTCCGACTCGAGGCCGGTGTCGACTGGGAGGTAGTCGCACGGACACCGGGCTTCTGGTGCGAGTCCAAGGTGCTCCGCCCATCGGCGGGGGCGTCGGCGGAGCTCGTGCTCTACCGCAGTGGTTTCGTTGCGGGGTCCGTACAGACGGCCGACGACGTGAAACCGCCGGGGCATCTCACCGTCCGCCTCACCCCCGGGGTCCCCGTCGACGGCACGCGGGCCGCCGGGGAACCCGAGGCCGAGGTCACGTGTCCGGTGACGAACAGGGAGTATCGCTGTGAGACGCCGGCCGGCCTCTTCGATCTCCGGGTCGGGTCCGCGGGGTTCGTCCCGAACTACTTCTGGCGCGTGACCATCCCCCCGAGCCAGGTGGCGAAGCTCCCGCTCACCGTTCTGCGCAAGGGCAGCTCGGTTTCGGGGTGGGTCGTTTTCGCGGTCCCGGCACCGCAACGCGGCAGGTGTCAGGTCGAACTGTCCGTAGCGGTGGCCGGCCAAGCGCAATCCGTGCAGGACGAGGCGCGGCGGCGTGAATTGACGCAACGGACGACGGTCAACGAACGCGGGTTCTTCCAGTTCGGCACCGTGCAACCAGGGCGGTACGTCGTGACGGCCCGTGCGCCAGGACTGATTGCGGCAGAGAGTGGCCGGGTCGACGTGTCGCAAGGGCTGGAGACGCAGCTCATGGAGCCGATCCGTCTGGCGCCGCCAGTCCGGCTGACGCTCCTGCTTGATCCTCCCCGGAGCGTGTTCGGGGACGGCTGGATGGTGTCGCTGGCGAGGGAGGAGAACCAGGGGGAGCACTTCACGACGATCGGGGAGACGTCGACCGACGAAACCGGCATGGCCAAGTTCGACGGCCTGACGCCCGGCACGTACGCTTTGGTCGTCCGCGACCGCCGTCGACAGCGCTGGCTGGACGAGAAATTGACGGTTGAGTCGGGCATGCCGCCGCGGTTTGTCCACATCCCGGTGCTCGACCTCGAGGGTACGTTGCTCCTCGGGAAGACCCCAACTGAGGGGGTGGTCCAGTTCAGCGGAAAGGAGAATCTGCGCCGCGTCTTCTGCTTCGCCCGCGAAGAGGGGCGCTTCCGCTGCGCCCTGCCCGGGGCCGGGTGGTGGCGGGTCGACGTGCAGGTGGCCGGGGACAAGGCGAGGCAGGAGCTGGACCCGGTGGAGATCCCTGCCCCGCCGCCCGGCAGCCCGGCCACGGTGGAGATTGTGGTGCCGGAAAGGCCACTGGCGGGGAGTGTCGTGAACGAGCGCGGGGCACCGGTTGCGGGGGCGCACGTGCGCTTCGTACACATTAAGGATGGCCACGAAAGCAGCGCTGTTACGAACGACGACGGAGATTTCAAGTTGTGGTACGTTCCCTTGGGTGCGGCGACGGTCCAGGCCATGGGCAAGAATGAGGTCAGCGAAACGTGCCGACTCACGATCGAAGAGGGGGCCGCCCCGGAGAAGGTGACTCTCACGCTCAAGCCTCGGGCCGTCCTCGAGGGGCACGTCTACTCGCCCTACGGTCCCGTCGCCGGAGCGTTCGTGGATGCACTCCCGGATATCGTCCCCAACATCTCCATCTCGACGATGCCGCAGACCACGGACGTGGACGGGTCGTTCCGGATCGAATCGTTGGACCAGTCGCCCGGGGCCAACCTGATCGTGGTGGCACCCGGGTTTGGGGCCCGCCTGTTGCGGGTGGTCCTCAACCCGGTCGCGGTCACCACCATCGACGTCAACGTCGACCAGACCCTCGGCGCGATCACGGTTGTCCCAGCGCCGGGGGCCCCACAAGCGGGTCTGCCGTGGTTCTTCCTTGTCCATGACGGGGGTCTGTTCACCTCTCCCTTGCTCGCGGCGGCGAACATGATCCGGGTCTCCCCCTCCGGCGCCGGCGCGGTCGCGACCATCCTCAACATGGCGCCGGGGGACTACACGGCCTGCTTTCTCCTTCCACCCTCCACCGCGCCGGGCGCGGCTCCTGCGGCCCCGCCCTCGTCTGCAGGGTGCGCGTCAGGCTACCTGGCCCCGGGCGGGACGCTGGAACTGAAGTTGGGGGCGACCTCACGATCGAGCGTCGCGCGCTGAGCCGGCGCCGCGCCCGACCGGCGGCGACCCCCTTGACAATGTGGATTCTTGCCCTATCTTTTAGATGAGTGATGAGTATGGATACGGCTTCGCCTGACCAGCCTCCAAGTAGTACCCACCGCGTGAAGCGTTTCTCCGCGGCCGCAGGGAGAGTCTCCCCCAACGCGGCCGCGGTTGCTTTTCCCACCACGAAATCGCTCGCCACGGCAGCCTGCAGCGCGCCACAGTCGCCGCGGCTGAGCTCTGGCGGGACTCGAGCCTAAGGGGACGAGAGCCATGCTCCCGTGCCCCTCGAGGGCTTTCCTGCCGGGCCGGCAGCGGGTGGCCCCTAGAGCAGCAGAGCAGAGAGAGTCCAAGTCCCTGTCCACCAAGACAACGCGTCAAGAACGTTACGCCTCCCGACCTGAGAGGTAGGAGATCATGAACGAGAACACGGCAGCTGCCGACCCACTGATAGCAAGCGCGCGGCGCGACGAGATTTGCCGGATCTTCGGCGAGTCCTACGACCCCGCGCGCTGGAACGATTGGCGGTGGCAGATGCGCCACCGCTTCATCAAGCCGGAGCAGTTCGAGAAGCTGCTCCGCCTCACGACCTCCGAGCGGCGGGGTTTGGCGATGACGCACGAGAAGTTCGCGGTGGCGATCACGCCGCACTTCGCGGAGCTCATCGACCCGGATGATCCCAACTGCCCGATCCGCCGGCAGGTCGTCCCGCGCGAGGAGGAGTTGCTGGTCGGGCCCGGGGACATGACCGACCCGTGCGGCGAAGACCACGACGAGGTGGTCCCCGGCCTGGTCCACCGCTACCCCGATCGCGTCCTCCTGCTCGCGCTCGACACCTGCGCGGCGTACTGCCGGTACTGCACGCGCTCGCGGCTCGTGAGCCAGGGCGAGCTCGACCCGCTGCCGCGCCGCCTCGACGCGGTGATTGCCTACCTCGAGGCGCACACCGAGGTGCGGGACGTGCTGCTCTCGGGCGGCGACCCGCTCTTGATGTCGGAGGATCGCCTGGACGAGGTGCTCGGCCGCATCCGTGCGATCCCGCACATCGAGTTCGTGCGCATCGGCTCGCGCGTTCCCTCGTTCCTGCCGCAACGGATCACACCGGAGCTGGTCGCGGTGCTGCGCAAGCACCGCGTGTGGCTCTCGCTGCACTTCTGCCACGCGCGCGAGGTCACGCCGGACGTTGCCAACGCCTGCGACCTGCTCGCCGACGGCGGCATCCCGCTCGGGTCGCAGACGGTGCTCCTGAAGGGCGTCAACGACGACGTGCAGACGCTCAAGGACCTCTTCCACGCGCTGCTCAAGGTCCGCGTGCGCCCGTACTACCTCTACCAGTGCGACCCGGTCGTCGGGACCGGCCACCTGCGCACCAGCGTGGCCAAGGGGATCGAGCTGATCTCGGGGCTGCGCGGCCACACCACCGGCTACGCGGTGCCGACCTACGTGATCGACGCCCCGGGCGGCGGCGGCAAGGTGCCGATCCAGGCGGAGACGATCGTGTCGTACGAGAACGGCCAGGCGCTGCTGCGCAACTGGGCGGGCCGCACGTACTCGTACGTCGACCCGGCGGAGCACGCGTAGACGCATGGGTCTCGCGATCGGCCTGACCTACGACCTGAAGGACGACTATCTCGCGGCGGGGTTCTCTCCGGAGGACGTGCTCGAGTTCGACGGCCTTGACACCGTCGCCGGCCTCGAGCAGGCGCTCGCCGGTCTCGGGCACCGCTGCGAGCGGATCGGGCGCGGGCGCGAACTCGCCCGCCGCCTGGTCGGCGGCGAGCGCTGGGACCTCGTGTTCAACATCTGCGAGGGTGCCTGGGGGCGCTCGCGCGAGGCGCAGGTGCCCGCGCTGTGCGAGCTGTTCGACCAGCCGTACACCTTCGCCGATCCGCTCACCTGCGCGCTCACCCTCGACAAGGCGATGGCGAAACGCGTGGTCCGCGACCACGGCCTGGCGACGGCGCCGTTCGCGGTGGTCGCCGCTCCCGGGGACGCGGCCGGGGTCGACCTGCCCGCGCCGCTATTCCTCAAGCCGGTGGCCGAGGGCAGCTCGAAGGGGGTGACCGGGCGCTCGTTGGTGCGCGACCGGGGTGAGCTGGCCGCCACGTGCCGCGAGCTGCTCGAGCGGTTCCGGCAGCCGGTGCTCGTCGAAGTGTTCCTCCCGGGCCGCGAGGTGACGGTCGGCATCGTCGGTCACGGCGTCGGCGCGCGGGTGGTGGGCGTTCTCGAGGTCTCGTTCACCGAGCACGCGGAGGCCGCGGCCTACACGGCCCTCAACAAGGATGAGTACGAGGCGAGGGTCGCCTACCGGGTGCTCACCGACGACCCGCTCGCGCCGCCGGCGCGCGCGTTGGCGCTCGCGGTGTTCGCGGCGCTCGGCTGCCGCGACGCCGGGCGCGTCGACCTGCGCTGCGACGCGGCCGGCGCCCTGCACTTCCTCGAGGTCAACCCCCTGCCGGGCATCAACCACGTGCGCTCCGACCTGCCGATCATGGCGCGCCTGGGCGGCATGCCGTATGGCGAGCTGATCGGCGCGATCGTCGATTCGGCCCGCCAGCGGCACGGGTTGTGAAGGAGGCGGGCGGCGTGAGGGGCGAGAGGCGGCGAACGTGAGGCCGGAACGGGCCGTCATCGCGCACACCGCCGTCGACCCGGAGGCGGATCCGTCCACCGCGGATGTCCTCGACCAGGTGAGGTTGTTCCAGGAAGGCCTCGCGGCGCTCGGCGTCCCCCAGGCGACGGTCGCAGTGGACGCGGGGCGGGTGTGGGAGCACGCCGCGGAGCTGGCGGGGGCGGTGGTCTGCAACTTGCTCGAGGCGCCGCCGGGCAAGCCGCAGCTCCATGCCGCGGCGACCGCGGCGCTCGAGATCCTGGGCGTGCCGTTCACCGGATCCCCGGCGGGCGCATTGTGGCTGACCACCGACAAGCTCGCCACCCGGGCCGTGCTTGCCGCCGAGGGTCTGCCGGTCGCGGCCGGCGGGCGATTGGACCCGGAGCGCCCCGTGTTGCTGGAGCGCGTCTCGCGGCCGTGGATCCTCAAACCGGCGTGGGAAGACGCCTCGGTCGGCCTCGAGGGCGACCCGGTGTGCGCGACCCCGGAGCAGGCGGTCGCGCGGGCGCGGGCGCTCGCTGCGCGCTTCCCCGGCCAGCCGGTCCTCCTCGAGCACTTCCTCCCGGGGCGCGAGTTCAACGTCTCGCTGCTCGCCGAAGGCAGAGGCGCCGAGGCGCTGCCGGTCGCGGAGATCGCGTTCGTCGACTTCCCCGCGGGCGTCCCGGCGCTGGTTGGGTACGAGGCAAAATGGGCCGCCGGCTCGTTCGAGGAGACCCACACGGTGCGCCGCTTTCCCGGGCGCGAGGATGCGGAGCTGCTCGGGCGCATCCGCGAGCTGGCGCTCGCGTGCTGGCGGCCGTGCGCGCTCGCCGGCTACGCGCGCGTCGACCTGCGCCTCGACGAGGCCGGCGTCCCGGTCATCCTCGAGGTCAACACCAACCCGTGCCTGTCGGCGGACGCCGGGTTTGTCGCGGCGGCGCGGGAGGCGGGCCTGGCGCCGGCCGATCTGGTCGCGCGGATCCTCGAAGCCGCTACGCCGCCGCGCCGCTGAACCGCCGCCGACCGGTGGTAGGCTTGAATAGATGCACGAGTCGTGGTGGAGGAGCGAGTGAACATTCGCACTGATCTGCGTTCCGAGGACCGCGCGCCGCTCGAGGCGTTGCTGCGGGCCACCGGTTTCTTCAACCCCCAGGAGCTCGAGGTCGCGCTCGAGCTGGTGGACGACAGGTTGGCCCACGGCGAGACGAGCCACTACCGGTTCCTCGTCCTTGAGGCCGCGGGCGAGGTGCTGGGGTACGCCTGCTGGGGGCCGATCCCGGGCACGCTCGCGTCGGCGGACCTGTACTGGATCGCGGTCCACCCCGAGCGCCAGGGCCAAGGGTTGGGCCGGGCGCTGCTCGACGCGGTCGAGACCTGGATCGCCCGCGAGGGGCGCACCCGGGTGTACCTGGAGACCTCGTCGCGGCCGCAGTACGTGCCGACGAGGGCGTTCTACCTGCGCTGCGGCTACGAGGTCGCCGCGGAGCTGCCGGAGTTCTACGCCCCCGGCGACGGCAAGGTGATCTTCCTGAAGATCCTGCCGCGCGTGCACTGAGCCCGCGCGGTCGCAGCGTGGTCGTATCTGCGGGTGGAGTGTTCTACAATTACTCAATGAGCCTGGCTGGACACCTGAGCGAACTGGCGCTCCCGGACCTCCTGCAAATCGTTGCGATGGCCGAGAAGAGCGGCCGGCTCGACCTCACGAACCGGGATGGGGAAGGGCTGATCGTTTTCCGCAGCGGACGGGTCATCTACGCCGCCTCGAACGCGGCGCGGGAGACGCTCGGGAGCATCCTGGTCTGCCGCCACCTGGTGTCGGAGGAGGCGCTGCACAAGGCGCTCGAGCACCAGTTCCGCTCGCGCGAGGAGCGGCGGCTGGGCTCGATCCTGGTCGAGATGGGCGCGTTGTCGCTCGAGGCGCTCGAATCGGTGATCTACCAGCAGATCCAGCACGTGATCGGAGAGCTGGTCAAGTGGCACGACGGGTACTTCAAGTTCGAGGCGATGGTGATCCCGGATCACGGTGAGATCGCGGTCGACGCCCGGGAGTTCCTCGCCGAGGCGGGGTTCAACGCCCATCGCATCGCGCTCGAGCTCTCGCGGATCGCCGACGAGGCGCGGCAGGTGGGCGCGGAGGTCGCGGAAGCCGCCCCACCGGCGGCCGGCGTCGGTTCAACGGCGGCCGTCGCCGAGGGCGATGCGGGCGCTCCGCAGATCTCATCCCTCGGCAGCATCCTCGCCGCCCGGCCCGCCCCGTCGCTGACCGCCGAAATGTCGATGAGTTTGCTGCGCGCCGGGGAGGGGTTCTTCTCGCGTGCGGTGCTCCTACTCGTCGAGCGTTACGGGCTCACCGGCGTCGGGCAGTTCGGCGTGCGCGCGGGCGACGCGACCGTCGACGAGAGCATCCGCAACCTTTGGCTGCCGCTCGGCGCCGCCTCCCTCGTGGCCGAGGCGGTCGCAGCCGGCCGCACGTGCCGGGGCCGGCTCGAAGTGACCGACGCCAACCAACTGCTCGTCAGCGAGCTCGGTGGCGAGTGGCCGGTCGAGGTGGCGGCGCTCCCCGTCAAGGCCGGCCCGCACCTCGTGGCCGTCCTCTACGGCGACAGCATGCCGATCGCGGCGCCGCTGCCGGCGCTCGACCGCCTCGAGGCGAGGCTGGCCGAGATCGGCGCGGCGATCGCCGCAGCCGAGCGCGTGCCCGCAGGCCAACCGAGGGATTGAGCCCGGCCGCGGCGCTCGCGACCGTTACCGCGCCACCGGGTCGGGGCGGTCGGGATCGAGGCCGAGTCCGATGATCGCGGCGGCCGCCTGCGCGGCCGGGATCGCGCCGGCGCGGGCGAGGGCCGACAGGGCGGCGACGGCGATGTGCTCGGCATCTACCTCGAAGTGGCGGCGCAGCGCCGCCCGTGTGTCGGACAGGCCGAAGCCGTCGGTGCCGAGCGGTGTGAGCCCCTGCGGAATCCAGCGCGCGACCGAGTCGGGCAGCAGCTTCACGTATTCCGACGCGGCGATCACCGGGCCCGGCGCGCCCGCGAGCTGCGCCGTCAGGTACGGCGTCCGGGTCGGTTCCGCCGGGTGGAGCCGGTTCCAGCGCTCGGCGGCGAGCGCGTCGGCGCGCAGCTGCTGGTAGCTGGTCACGCTCCAGACGTCGGCGTCGACGCCGAAGTTGGCGGCGAGGATGTCGGCGGCGCGCAGCGCCTCGCGCACGGTGACGCCGCTGCCGAGGAGTTGGACGCGGTGCGCGAGACCGCCGTCGGCGCGGCGCAGCGGGTAGATCCCGCGCAGGATCCCCTCCTCGGCGCCGGCCGGCATCGGCGGCATGCCGTAGTTCTCGTTGTAGAGGGTGATGTAGTAGAAGACGTCCTGGTCGTCCTCCACCATCGCCTTGAGGCCGTCCCGGATGATCACCGCGAGCTCGTAGGCGTACGCGGGGTCCCAGATGCGCACGTTGGGCACCACCGAGAAGAGCACGGGGCTGTGTCCGTCGTCGTGCTGCAGCCCCTCGCCCTGGAGGGTCGTGCGGCCGGCGGTGGCGCCGAGCAGGAAGCCGCGCCCGCGGGCGTCGCCGAACGCCCACACCAGGTCGCCGACGCGCTGGTAGCCGAACATCGAGTAGAAGATGTAGAACGGCACCATGGTGACGCCGTGGGTGGCATGGGCGGTGCCGGCCGCAGTGAACGATGCCATGGCGCCGGCCTCGGTGATCCCCTCCTCGAGAATCTGCCCGTCCCTGGCCTCCTTGTAGCGCAGGATCATGTTGTGGTCCACCGGCTCGTAGAGCTGGCCCCCCGACGCGTAGATCCCGAGTTCCTTGAACAGTGACTCCATGCCGAACGTGCGCGCCTCGTCCGGGATGATCGGCACGATGCGCGGTCCAAGCGCGGGGGTCCGCAGCAGCTTGCGCAGGAGCTGCACGAACACCATCGTGGTGGAGACCTCGCGCTTGGGCGGCGTCCCCTCGTAGAACTCGGCGTAGACGTCCGCCGCCGGCAGCTCGGGCGCACCCTTGCGGAGCTTGCGCAGCGGCAGCGTGCCGCCGAGCGCGCGCCGCCGCTCGAGGAGGTACTCCAACTCCGGGCTGTCCATCCCGGGGTGGTAGTACGGCGGGTCGTCGACCAGCGCTTCGTCGGAGATCGGGAGGTGCAGGACGTCGCGGAACGCCCGCAACTGCGCCGCGTTGAGCTTCTTCTGCTGGTGCGTGGTGTAACGCCCCTCGAAGTCCTTGCCGAGCGCCCACCCCTTGACCGTCTTGACGAGGAGCGCGGTCGGCCGCCCGTTCGTCTCGGTCGCAGCGCGATACGCGGCGTACACCTTGCGGTAGTCGTGGCCGCCGAACTTGAGGTTCCAGATGTCGGTGTCGGAGAGGTGCTCGACCATGGCGGCCAGGCGCGGGTCGGCGCCGAAGAAGTGATGCCGCATGAACGCGCCGCCCTCGACGTGGTAGCGCTGCCACCAGCCGTCCACGATCGTGTTGAGCCGCTCGATGAGCACCCCGGAGGCGTCGGACGCGAGCAGCGGGTCCCACTCGCGGCCGAGGATCACCTTGATCACGTTCCACCCCGAGCCGCGGAACACCGCCTCGAGCTCCTGGATGATCTTGCCGTTGCCGCGCACCGGTCCGTCCAGGCGTTGGAGGTTGCAGTTGACCACGAAGACCAGGTTGTCGAGGCCCTCGTCGGCGGCGACGTGCAGGGCGCCGAGCGCCTCCGGCTCGTCGGTCTCGCCGTCCCCGAGGAACGCCCACACCCGCGAACCGCTGGTGTCGGCCAGCCCCCGGTTCGCGAGGTAGCGGTTGAACCGTGCCTGATAGATCGCATTGAGCGGCCCGAGCCCCATCGAGACCGTGGGGAACTCCCAAAAATCCGGCATGCAGCGCGGGTGCGGGTAGGAGGGGAGGCCGTGGCCGGTGGTCTCGCGGCGGAAGGCGTCCAGGTGCGCCTCGGTGAGACGCCCCTCGAGGAACGCGCGGGCGTACATGCCGGGGGCGGCGTGACCCTGGTAAAAGATCTGATCGCCGCTGCCGCCCTCCTTGCCGCGGAAGAAGTGGTTGAACCCCACCTCGTAGAGCGCGGCGGCGGAGGCGTACGTCGAGAGGTGCCCACCGATCCCGGGATCGCGGTGGTTGGCGCGCGTGACCATCGCCATCGCGTTCCAGCGCACGATGCGGCGGATCCGCTTCTCCATCTCCTCGTCGCCGGGAAACTCCGGCTCCTGCTCGGGGGAGATCGTGTTGATGTACGGCGTTTGGATCGCCTCGATCCCGAGATGCTGCATGCGCGCCCGCTTCAGGACCTTGCGCAGCAGAAACTTGGCCCGCTCGGGCCCCGCGGTCGTAAGGACGCGGTCCAGCGACTCGACCCACTCGGCCGTCTCCTGGGGGTCGGCGTCGTAGAGCTGTTGCTTGAAGAGCGTGTCGTTCATGTCCTCGTCCTCGCTGCCGCCGGCGTTTCGCCCGAGGGACACCGTCCCGCCGGGTTACGGCGCCGTCCCGCGTCCAGGGTACCCGAACCGAGGTGGGAGGGCCGTGTCGTCCAAACCGGCGCCGGCGCCATTGTTTGCAAACACTCGTCCGCGCCGCACTGTTCCCCTGACCGGCGCGGGTGCACCACGGGCCTGCGGTGACCCGCGGGGTATCCGGTATCCTGGCACAATGACGGGACGACCGCGGGCGGCAGGAGGAGGGCGCGATGGCGCTTGAGGCCGGCGCCCGGCTGGGCGGCTACACCGTCACGGGGCTGCTCGGGACCGGCGGCATGGGCGAGGTGTACCGGGCGCGCGACGAGCGTCTCGGACGCGACGTTGCGATCAAGGTCATCGCCCAGGCGCTCGCCTCCGAGACGAAAGAGTTGCATCGCTTCGAGCGCGAGGCCCGGGCCCTGGCCGCGCTGTCCCACCCCAATATCCTCGGCATCTTCGATTTCGGCGAACAGGACGGGGTCCACTTCGCGGTCATGGAACTGCTCGGCGGGACGACCCTGCGCGAGCGCCTGAACGGAGGGCCGCTGCCGTGGCGCACCGCGGTAGCGATCGCATCCGCGGTCGCGATGGGGGCGGCCACCGCGCACGCCAGGGGGATCGTCCATCGCGATCTCAAGCCCGAGAACATCTTTCTCCTCGCCGACGGCGGCGTGAAGGTGCTCGACTTCGGTCTCGCGCGCCGGGACCCGGCGCCGGGCGCACCCGCGGCGCCCGAGGAGGAAACCCTGATCGGCACCGCGATCTATATGGCGCCGGAGCAGATCCTGCGCAAGCCGGCGGACGCGCGCACCGACGTCTTCGCGCTCGGTGTCGTGCTGTTCGAGATGCTCGCCGGCCGAGGTCCGTTCACCCGCTCCGGGGTCGGGGATACGATCGGCGCGATCCTCACCGAGGACCCGCCCGAAATCGCCCCGCCCGGCGGCACGGTGCCGCCGGCGCTCGAGCGGATCGTGCGCCACTGCCTCGCGAAGGACCCGGAGGAACGCCTGCAGTCGGCGTACGACCTCGTGTTCGCGCTCGGCGAGGTCACGGCGCTGCCGCCCGGGTCCGTGCGGGCGCCGGCGTGGCCGGTCCGGATTGCGATCTTCCTCGCCGGCGCGCTCGTGGGCGCCGCCGCCGCGGCGCTGTTCTTCCTGTTGCGCTGAGGGCCGGCGCCCGGGGCGCGCGAGCGGTTTGGACAGAGACGCGCTATCATGAACGCCGCACCGTAGGCGCGAGCGCCGGGCAACACGCCCGCGCCGCACACGGTGGGACGAGCCGAATACCATGGCATCCGACCCCTACTCCGCCCGTTGCACCGCCGCGCTGGAAGGTGCGCTCGCCGCCGTGCCGTTCTACCGGGGCTGGCGGGCGCTCGACCCCGGCCCGGACCGGCCGGCGGCGGAGCGGATGGCCGCGCTGCCGGTCCTCTCCCGGGCGGACCTGCGGGCGCACGTGCCACAGGGGTTCGTCAGGAACGGTTTTTCCGCGCGCGACGGGTTTGCCGCCGGCGAGATCGAGATCGTGACGACCAGCGGCACGACCGCCGACCGGGCGTCGGTCGTCTGGCACCAGCCGTGGTGGGACCGGTCGCTGCGCGAAGCGGCCCGCGTTCATCCGGCGCTCGAGAAGGTGTACCGCGGGCCGCACCGCGAGGCCGTCCTCACGTCACCGATGTGCACGGGCAACCTCTGCCACGTTGGCGAGCTGCCGATGGCCGAGCGCACGCTCGGAAACCTGCTCTTCCTCAACCAGGAACTGGACCCGGCGCGGTGGGACGCGGCCAGCATCCGGCGGATGGCGGATGAACTCAATGGATTCCAACCGGACGTCATCGAGGCGGACCCGGCCTACCTCGCCGTCCTGGCGCGCGCGTGCATCCGCTCGGACACGCCCCTGCACCAGCCGGCGTGCATCTCGCTGACGTACGAGTTCCCCTCGCGCCTGCACGTGCGCGAGATCCGCCGCGCCTTCCCGGCTGTGCCCGTCGTGAGCTCGTATGGGTCCACCGAGACCGGGTACGTGTTTACCGAGTGCGAGGCCGGCCTCCTCCACCAGAACACGGCCACCTGCCACGTCGATATCCAGCCGGTGCGGGCTTCGCGCTCCCGCGGGCGCCTCGGCCGGATCCTGGTTACCACCCTCGGCAACCCGTGGTTCGAGCTGCTCCGGTTCGACGTCGGCGACCTCGCCCGCCTGCACGGCGACACTCCCTGTCGGTGCGGCCGGACGGACGGCCTCACGGTGGAGGCGATCGAGGGGCGCGTCCGCGACCTGACGTTCGACACGCGCGGCATGACCGTCACTGTCAGGCAGCTCGACGATGCCATGGCCGCGGCGGACGGTCTGCTGGCGTACCGGATCGAGCAGTCCGGCCCGCGGCGGTACGCGGTGCGGTACGTCGCCGAGGAGGGGGCGGAGCAGGCTCTCGCCGCCGCGCTGCCGGCGCTCGTGCGCGACGTCTACGGCCCCGACGCCGAGGTCACGGTGCGGCGCGAGCCGGCGCTCGCCCCCGAGCAGTCGGGGAAGTTCAGGCTCGCTCTAACGACGTTCGAGTGGAACGTCGAGGAGCTCTTCGCGTGACGCCGGCGCCCGGCGCGCTCGACCCGTTGGCCCACACCCGCGCGGATTTTCCGCTCCTGGAGCGGACGGTCGACGGCCGGCCGATCGTCTACCTCGACAGCGCTTCGACCGCGCCGAAGCCCCGCTGCGTCATCGACGCGGTCGTCGGCATGTACAGCCGCCACACCGCCAACGTCCACCGCGGCGTGCACGTCCTCTCCGAGGAGGCGACCGAGGCGTTCGAGGGCGCGCGCGCGGAGGTCGCCTCGTTCCTGAACGCCTCCCCGGCGGAGATCGTCTTTACCCGCAACTCGACCGAGGGCATCAACCTGGTCGCTCACGGCCTCGGGTTCGCGCCCGGCGATGAGGTCGTGCTGACGGCGCTCGAGCACCACTCCAACTTCCTCCCCTGGCGGATGGCGGCGCGCGCGGTCCCGGTCGGTCTGGACGACGACGGGATGCCGCGCTACGACGAGGTCGAGCGCCTGCTCTCGCCGCGCACGCGCCTGCTGGCGCTCGCGCAGGTTTCCAACACGACCGGCGTCGTCGCGCCGGTGGAGCAATGGATCGCGGCCGCCCACGCCCGCGGCCTCCCGGTGCTGGTCGACGCCGCGCAGAGCGCGAGCCACCTGCCGATCGACGTGCGCGCGCTCGACTGCGACTTCCTCGTCCTCTCCGGCCACAAGCTGCTGGGGCCGTCTGGGGTCGGGGTGCTGTACGGCAAGCGCGACCGGCTCGCGCAGCTCGCGCTGTATCAGACCGGCGGCGGCATGGTGCGCCACCACGGCGACGACGGCTTCACGCCGCACGACGTGCCGCAACGCTTCGAGGCCGGCACGCCCAACATCGAGGGGGCGGTGGGCCTGGGCGCGGCGCTTTCTTACCTGCGCGGGCTCGCCATGGACGCGGTGCGCGCGCACTCCCTCGCGCTCGGTCGCCGTCTGATCGAAGGGCTGCGGGAAATCCCCGGCGTCCGGATCGTCGCCGGCTCGGCGCCGCTCGAGCGCCGCATCGGCCTCGCCACGTTCACCCTCGAGGCGGCCGGCCTGAGTCAGGAGTCGCTCGCCCGGGTGCTGTGCGACCGCTACCAGATCATCGCGAGCGGCGGCTACCACTGCGCCCACATCCTGCACGACCGCATGAAGCTCGCGGGGACGGTCCGGATCTCCACGCATGTCTTCAACACTCACGCGGAGATCGAGCGCGCCCTGGCAGCATTGCGGGAGATTGCGGCATGGTGAGCTCGAGCGGCGGCGGACGTGGCCGTGGCGCTCGAAGGCCGATTTGCCTGCTCGCCGGATCGCCGCACGGCCGGTCGAAAGGCGCCGATCCGGTCCTCGTTGCCGCGCTCGCCGAAGCCGGTCGGCCGCGCCCCTCGGTCGCCTACATCGGAGCGGCGAGCGACGACGACCGCGACTTCCTCCGTTTCGTCACGGCGTACCTGCAGCGGGCCGGGGCGGGGGAGGTGCATCTGGCGGCGCTCGCCTCGGCGCGCGCCGACCTCGCCGAGGCCAGGGCCGTCATCGAACGCTCGGACCTAGTGTTCGTGAGCGGCGGCGACGTCGAGGCCGGCATGGCGCACCTCGAGAGGCACGGGCTGATCCCGCTGCTGCGGACGCTTCACGGCGCCGGCACGCCGTTCGTCGGCCTCTCGGCGGGCAGCATCATGCTGGCGCGCTGTTGGGTGCGCTGGACCGACCCCGACGACGACACGACCGCCGAGCGGTTCGCTTGCCTCGCCCTCGCCCCGGTCCTGTGCGACTGCCACGCCGAGTCGGACGACTGGGAGGAGCTGCGGGCGCTGCTCGAGCTGACGGGCGAAGGGGTCGGCTACGGGATCCCGGCCGGCGGCGCGCTGCGCGTGGACGCCGACGGTACCGTCGCCGCGCTCGGCAAAGCGGTGCCGCGGTTCGAGTGCCGCAACGGGCGGGTTGCGAAGTGCCCGGACCTCACCCCGTCGTGACGGCCTGGAGCGAAGCGGAAGCGGTGCCGGCCGCGCGAGCCGGGTGGCATGCGGGAAGGAGCGGCGGGGATTGCCTCCGCAGGAGGGGCTCGAACCCCCAATCCCGCCTGCGGCGGGATTAACAGCCGTGAACTGTCTGGTCGTGCTGAAAGAAGAACTGGCTCCGCAGGAGGGGCTCGAACCCCCAACCCTCCGGTTAACAGCCGGATGCTCTACCATTGAGCTACTGCGGAGCACGTACGCCGCCCCTGAGAACTGGGCCATTCCTTCTACACTGTGGACTTCCTCCTGTCAATCCGCGGTGCCGGTCGCGAGCAGCGTCCAAGCGAGGCGCACGGTGGGCGCCGCCGCCCACGCCGCCCGTAACGCCGCCTGGTCTGGGAAGCGGGTGGCCGGGAGCAGGCGCCCCTCCGTGGTGACGTCGAGGCGCCGGCCGACCAGCGGCCACGGGCGCAGGCGGTAGGTGCGCTCCGCCACCTGCGTGAGGCTCAGAGGGGCGACGCCGTCGCGGCGCGGCAGGTCCGCAAGCACCGTCGTTCCTTGCGTCCCGCGGGCGAGGTGCACGGCGAGGGCGTCGGCCAAGCGGACCACGGCGCGGTTGACCGCGTCGGCGTCCGACCCGAAGGCAGCTCGGTAGCGCCGGTCGGTCGCGAGTTCGTCCCGCAGGCGGGCGCGCAGCGCCTGCTGGGCGGCGACGAATTCCGGATGGCGGTGGTGCGGGCCGGACTCGGCGAGGCTCGAGACGTGGTGCGAGACCAGGTACGCCACGTAGCGGCCTCGCACCCCGGCGCGCTCGACCGCAGAGGCCCAGACGGTCTCGTGTTCCTCCTCGGGGAGGGTGTCGAACGCCACGGGGCGGCCGTCGGGGTCCAGGCGCGGCTCCTCGCGTCCGTCCCACCCGGCGTCGTGGAGGAGCACGGCGGCGAGGGTCTCAGCCCGGGGCGAGGGACGCGGCGTCAGCCGGTTCCCCCAGTGCTCGGCGATCTGGAACGCGAGGAAGGCATGGGCGGACTGCGCGATCGCCACGCAACCGTCGGCCGTGGGGTGGAGGATCATCGCCGCCAGTGTAGCCAATTCGTCGCCGGACGCGGCCGGTCAACGCGCACGACGGCTCGCTCGCGGCAGGACGCCGCTCGGGACCGAGGGGGCGCGGTGGGTGAGCGCCGCGGCGGCGGGCAGGAAATCGGGGATGGCGCCGGCGGCGAGCACGAACACGAGGTCCGCCACGTTGGTGCCGGTGGGGCCGGTGGCGACGGCCTCGGGCAGCCCGTCGAAGAACCCCCAGGCGTCGTTGTCCGCGAGCGCCGCCACGGCGTCACGCCCGCGCGCCGCGGCCCGGCCGATCGTGGCGCCGTCCACGACCGCGCCCGCCG
>PKYI01000093.1 GCA_003133645.1 Acidobacteriota bacterium
CGGTAGAAGAGGTCCTCGCGGAAGGTGCCTTCGCCGACCATCCTGGGCAGGTCGGCGTTGGTGGCGGCGATGATGCGGACATCCACCTTGACCGTCTGCTCGCCGCCGACCGGGATGAACTCGCGCTCCTGGATCACGCGCAGGAGCTTGGCCTGGGTGGTCGGGGTGATGGTGCCGATCTCGTCGAGGAAGATGGTGCCCGAGTCCGCAACCTCGAACAGGCCGCGCCGGTTGGCGACCGCGCCCGTGAACGCCCCGCGCATGTGCCCGAACAGCGTGGACTCGAGGAGGTCCGTGGGGACCGAGCCGGTGTTGACGACCACGAACGACCCCTCCACCCGCGGTGAGAGCTGGTGGATCGCGCGCGCCAGCAGCTCCTTCCCGGTGCCCGACTCGCCGGTCAGCAGGATGTTGGAGCGCGACGGCGCCGCCCGCCTGACCAGGCTGATCACCCTCTCCATCGCCTGCGACCGCCACACCATCGTCCCCAGGCCCTCGAGGCGCTGGCGCAGGTCGCGGTTCTCGGTGCGCAGGTGGCGCTGCTCGAGCCCCTTGCGGACCGTGAGGACGACCTCCTGGTTCTTGAACGGCTTGGCGATGTAGTGGAACGCGCCCTCGCGCATCGCGGCGATGGCGGTCTCGACCGACGAGTACGCGGTGATGACCACGACGACGGTCTCGGGGTCGCGCCCCTTGAGTTCGCGGAGGACCTCGAGGCCCGGCTTGTCGGGGAGCATGAGGTCGAGGAGGACCAGATCCACCTCGCCCTCCTCGGCCTGGCGGAGCCCCTCGGCCGCGGTGGTGGCCTGCACGACCTGGAACCCCTCGCGGCGGAGCACAGTGGCCAGCACGTCCTGCAACACCGGTTCGTCGTCGATGATCAAGATCCTCATGCGTTCCTCCCGTGGGCCGGCACCTCGACTCGCATCGCGGTGCCTCCCGCCTCGCTCGGCAGCGCCCGGATGGTGCCGCCGTGCGCCACCACGATGTCCCGGGTGATGGCAAGCCCGAGCCCGGTGCCGCCGCGCCCCTCGCGCGTGGTGACGAACGGCTCGAAGATCCGCTCGCGCAGCTCCTCGGGCACGCCGGGCCCCGTGTCCCGGACCTCGAACCACACCGTGGCGCCGTTGCGCCCCACCAACATCTGGACGGCGCCGCCGGCGCCGGTGGCCTGGATCGCGTTGCGCAGCAGGTTGTGGACGACCAGCTCGAACTGGACGCGGTTGACGTTGGCGGCGGCGTCGTCGGTCGGCTGGATCTCGATCGTGACGCCGCCGCGCTCGGCTTCGACCTTCATCTGGTTGACCTCGTCGCGGGCGAGCACCGAGAGGTCCACGAGCTGGCGCTCGAACCCAGAGGGCCGCGCCAGTTCGAGGAGGTTCGTCACGATGCGCGAGACCCGGAACGCCTGCTCCTCGAGCTTCGCCGCGAGCGGCGCGCGCGGGTCGGACGGCGGTGTCAGCTCGCGCAGCAGCTGCGCGTAGCTGGAGATCCCGGTGACCGGTGTATTGACCTCGTGGGCGAGGCCGGCCGCGAGGCGGCCGAGGGAGGCGAGGCGTTCCTGCTCGGCGAGGCGCTGTTCGAGGTTGAGCTGCTCGGTGATGTCGTCGAGCGCCACGACGCGGCCGTCGAAACGGCCCGGTTCCACCTCGAGCGCGGAGGTGGACAGCAGCCCCGTGTGCCACTCGCCGGCGGTCGTGAAGCGCACCTGGACGCCGGCGAGGTCGGTGGGCAGGAGCGAGCGCCACTCCGGCCGCAGCTCGACGAGCGCGTGCAGGAACTCGCCGACGAGGAGCCGCGGCTCCCGCCGCAGCAAGGTGCCGGCGCGCTCGTTGGCGCGCAGCACGCGCCCGGAGGCGTCGCAGATCAGCAGCGCGGCCGCCGAGAACTGGAAGATGCGCTCGAGGTAGTCCTCGAGCAGGCGGTGCTCCTCGACCTGGCGGCGGAGGTTCGCCATCAGCAGGGTGTTCTCGAGGGCGAGGGCGGCCTGCGCGGCGAGCGCCCCGACGAGACGGCGCTCGCCGTGTCCGAGAGGCATCTCTCCGTGCCTGCGACCGCAGTACACGAGGCCGATCACCCGGCCGTCGCGCTCGATCGGAAACCGGTGCCACAGGCCGCGCTCGGCGAGTTCGGCCTCCGCGGGGGTGGGGAACGGGTCGTGCAGGCCCTCGGACGAGAGGACCGGCCAGTGCTCGGACGCGCCGGACGGGTACAGCCTCCCGCCGAGCGCCAGGTACGTCACGACCTTGTCCACCGCCAGTGCGTCGCGCAGCAGTTGCGCCAGGCGCAGCAGCAACGTCTCCGGGTCGCGGTGCGCCACCGCCTCCTCGGCGAACGTCGTGAGCGCGCGCCGGGCGGCGAGGCGCTCGCGGTACTGCAGGCGCTCGAACCCCTCGAGCAGCAGCCGCCGGGCCGGCACCGTGAGGGTGGCGAGCAGGACGCCGCCCGCCACCGCGACGAGGTTGCGCCAGTTCCCGAGGCGGAAGCCGAACTGCGTGATGGCGTAGTTGAGGAAGGCGAAGCTGACCCCGCCGAGGAGGACCGCCACGCCGGTTGCAACCACCTGCCGCGAGATGTCCTCCAGGTCCCAGAGCCGGAACTCCAGCAGCGACGAGGCGACGCCGAGCGGTACCAGCGCCAGCGGCAGCAGTGAGATCCAGGTCAGGACCTCGAGCTCGGCGCCGGCCCACTGCGGGATCAGCGAGAGCAGCAGATATGGCGCGAAGCCCGCCGCGGCGCCGAGGGCGACCCACTCGACCTGCCGCCGGCGCGTCGGGTCGCTCCGGTTGGAGACGTACGTGCGCACGGAGAGGGCCGCGGCTGCCAGCACCCCGAGAACCGCGAGCACGGCGGTGGCGCCGTCGAGTTCGTCGGCGACGAGCACGTCCCCAACCACCGGCGGCACGAGTCCGGTGGCGAGGCCGGTGCGCAGCGCGGCCACGGCAAAGGACGGGATGAACGCGGCCCACAGCCACGAGAAGCGCTTGATCCGGGCAGGAAAGCTGGCGAAGAACACGACCAGCAGCGGCGGCAACGCCAGCCGGCCGAAGTCGCGGATCAGGAGGAGGAGCTGCCAGGAGGCGCTGCTGTCGTGTGGGATCGGTACGACGACGGCTGCGAAGAGCGCCTCGGCGAGGGCGAGGAAGCGCCCGGCCTGCGGCGTCGGATGGCCGAGGTACACGACGGCGGCGACGGCCAGCGTGAACATCGCGGCGAACGCCACCAGGAGGTAGCGCACGTCGACCTGGGGGACCGGCGGGTAGTACGCGAGGTCGCGGACCCGTCCCTCTCGCCTCACCGACAACGTCGAGACCCGGCGGGCGTACAGCGAGTGCTCGAGGTCGTCGATCGTGGCCGCCGGAGCCCCGTCGAGGCCGACGATCACGTCCCCCGGCGCGAGGCCGGCGCGGGCGGCCCCGCTGCGCAAGCCGACGCTGACCACGAGGTACCCCTCGGCCTCGCGGAGGGTGCGGAAGTCGAGGCGCTGGAACTCGTCCACCCGGCGGACCGCGCCCAGCAGGCCCGCGGCGGTGGCGACGATCCCGGCGAGGAGGAGGACCAGGCTGCGGCCGCGGTGCTCGTGGAGCTTGAGCCAGCCCCGGCGCGGCAGCACGAACGTCGTGGAGTCGGCCGTCGCGGGCGTCTGTTCGTTAAAACCATCCATTGTTCCGGATTATATCCGAATTTTTGGACACGCCCACGCCGACCGCGTCCGGTCTTCCGGATCTCGAGGCCCAGCCGGTGCGGGCGACGGGCCGGATCGCTCACCCTCGGATGGCGCAGCGAGCCTACGGGTGCGTGCGGACGCTCACGTCGCCCGAGGTGGTGCGCACCTCGATCGTCACCGCGGGCCCCGCGGCACTGAACGTGAGCTGGTGGTCATGGCGCCCGCGCGTGCCGTCGACGCTGGAGCGGATGCTGCCGCTCGTCGTGGCGATCTCGCCCGCGAGAGGCGTCCCGGCGGGGATGCGCAGGCGCACGTCCCCCGACGACGATCGGACGCGGACGCTCGCGGCGGGGGGAATCCGCTCCCAGCTCGCCGAGACGTCTCCCGACGACGCGCCGACCGCGAGGTCGCCGGCGAGCCTCTCCAGGCGGATGTCGCCGGACGAGGTATCCACCGTCGCGCGCTCGGCTCCGGTCTCGAGGGTGACATCGCCCGACGAGGTGTCGGCCTCCAGGGCCACGAGCGGCCGCCGGGTGATGCGGACGTTTCCGGAGGAGGTCTTGGCGATCAGCTCGCGCAGGCCGCCATCGACCGCGAGGTCCCCGGAGGAGGTGGTGACGCGGGCGGCTCCGGCGAGCAGCGCCTCGCCGGCGACGCTGACGTTCCCGGAGGAGGTGCGGACCTCGAGCCGGCACGCGGGCGGGACGGTGAGGTCGAGCCGCGCCCGGCCGTTCAGGTATCCGAGGACGAAGATCCCGCGGTGGCGGGAGGGCAGCCGGACCTCGAGCGCCGAGGAGGAGTCCTCGAAGACGGGGGTGTGGTTGGCGATCCAGCGCTGCGCCGCGCCGCGCGACGACGAGCGCGCGTCGAGGTCGAGGGTGGCCGTGATCGCGGTCCCTTCGGTCACCGTGACGTGCAGGTCGATCGAGCCTACATCGAGGCGGACGAGCTTGTCGGGGCCGGCGGCGAACGTGCGGGCTTCGTGCACCGCGAGCGGCGTCCGGACGCGGACGCAACCGGCTCCGGCGATCAAGATGGTCAGGGTGGCGGCGAGGACGGCACGGCGCATGGGCACCTCCACTGTCTCCAACGCACGATCGGCCGGGCGGGTTCACGTCCGCGTCGTGGCGCAAGGCGCCTCCGGCCGCCGCGGCGCCCGCGGGGGGCGCGGCGCAAGTATAGCCGCGGCGGCAAAGGACTACCGTCCTTGACGTCGTTCCCGCGCACGCGGGAACCCAGGTCGTCGCCCCTGACACGGAAGAATCCAGTGGGGCGGGCGCCCCCGCCCGCCCGGAAGTCACGAGCCACATCGACGCTGTGCCCTGCCTTGAACGTGTGTGGCGCGCGCGCCGCGCGCGCCGTTTCTCGCCCTCCGAGAACACCGACCGCGCGCCCGGCGGTCGCGCCCCACATTGAGGCCGGGACTTGCCTTGCTCGTGTGTGGCCGGCGTCGCGCCGGCGGCCTCGCGCACGTCGACGAGGTCTGTCGGCAGTCACCTAGTCGTCGGTACCCCAACCGCGGCAGCCCAGGCTGCCCTGGACGACCGCGTCCGCGGGCATGACGAGAGGGCGCGCAACACGCCCGGCCGGGTCTATACTCCGCAGGCGGAGCACCGCGGCCCGCCGCCACAAAGGCGGTCCCGCAGGGGGAACGAATGGCAGCGATCGAGAGCACTCCTGATTTCGTGAACGCCGTGTACACCCGCACCCGGGCCCGTCTCGAGAAGGTGCGCGCGCGGCTGCGCCGCCCGCTGACGTTGACCGAGAAGATCGTGTTCGGCCACCTCGCCGACCCCGATCGCGCCCAGCTCGATCCCGGCAAGGCGTACCTCGAGCTGAAGCCGGACCGGGTCGCGATGCAGGACGCGACGGCGCAGATGGCGCTGCTGCAGTTCATGCTCGCCGGGATGGACCGCACCGCGGTCCCCACGACGGTGCACTGCGACCACCTCATCCTCGCCCGCTCCGGCGCGGCCGCCGACGTCGCCCGCGCCGTGGAAACGAACAAGGAGGTCTATGCATTCCTCGAGTCGGCCTCGGCGCGCTACGGGATCGGCTTCTGGAAGCCCGGCTCCGGGATCATCCACCAGGTGGTGCTGGAGAACTACGCGTTCCCCGGCGGGATGATGATCGGCACCGACTCGCACACCCCGAACGCCGGCGGCCTCGGCATGTTCGCCTCCGGTGTGGGCGGCGCGGACGCGGTGGACGTGATGTCCGGCTTCCCCTGGGAAGTGCTGCAGCCGAAGCTCATCGGCGTCGAGCTGACCGGGAAGCTGTCGGGGTGGACGGCGCCCAAGGACGTCATCCTCAAGCTCCTCGACATCCTCACGGTCAAGGGCGGCACCAACGCGGTCGTGGAGTTCTTCGGCCCCGGCTGCGTCTCGATCTCCTGCACCGGCAAGGGCACGATCACGAACATGGGCGCCGAGCACGGCGCCACCACCTCGGTGTTCCCGTACGACGCCCGGATGGAGATCTACCTGCGGGCGACACGGCGGGGGGCGATCGTGGACCTCGCCGGCGCCAACCGCGACCTCCTGGCCGCCGACCCCGAGGTGGCGGCGAACCCCGAGAAGTACTTCCACCGCGTCGTGAGGATCGACCTCTCCGCGCTCGAGCCCCACCTCGTCGGCCCGCACACGCCGGACCTGGCGCGCCCGCTCTCGGAGGTGCCGGCGGCGGTCAAGGCAAACGGCTACCCGGCCAAGATCTCCGCCGCCCTGGTCGGCTCCTGCACGAACTCGTCGTACGAGGACATCACCCGCGCCGCCGCCGTGGCGCGCGAGGCGCTTGCCGCGGGCGCGAAGGCGCGCGTGCCGCTGCTGATCACGCCGGGTTCCGAGCAGGTCTACGCCACGATCGAGCGCGACGGCCTCCTGTCGGTGTTCCACGACTTCGGCGCCACGGTGCTCGCCAACGCCTGCGGCCCATGCATCGGCCAGTGGCAGCGCGACGACTCCCCGAAGGGGACCCCGAACGCGATCGTCAACTCGTTCAACCGCAACTTCCCGGCGCGCAACGACGGCAACCCCGCCACGCTCTCGTTCATCGCCTCGCCCGAGGTCGTGGTCGCGTACTCGGTGGCTGGCACCCTCGAGATCAACCCGGTGGCGGACGAGATCCCGGTCGACGGGCGCACGCTCCGCCTGTCGCCGCCGCCCCCGGCGCCCGAGGTGCCGGAGAAGGGGTTCGTGTTCAAGGCCGACGGGTACGTCGCACCGGCCGAGAAGCCCGAGCGCGTGACGGTGAACGTGCGGGAGGGTTCCGACCGGCTGCAGTTGCTGCAACCGTTCCCGGCGTGGGACGGCAAAGACTACGCCGACTTGGCCGTCGTCCTCAAGGCCAAGGGTAAGTGCACCACCGACCACATCTCTCCCGCCGGCATCTGGCTCAAGTACCGCGGCCACCTCGACAACATTTCCAACAACATGTTCTCCGGCGCGGTCAACGCGTTCACCGGCGAGGCCGGCAAGGGGAAGCACCCGGTCACCGGCGAGGTGATGGAGTTCTCGAAGATCGCCCGCGACCTCAAGGGCCGCGGGATGCGCTGGGTGGCGATCGGCGATGAGAACTACGGCGAGGGCAGCTCGCGCGAGCACGCCGCGATGGAGCCGCGCCACCTCGGCGGCGTCGCGGTGATCGCCCGCTCGTTCGCCCGCATCCACGAGACCAACCTCAAGAAGCAGGGCCTCCTCCCGCTCGCGTTCGTCGATCCGGCGGACTACGACAAGGTGCGCGAGGGGGACAGGGTGAGCATCGTCGGCTTGGCAGGGCTTGCCCCCGGCCAGCCGGTGAAGGTCGTCGTGCGCCACGCCGACGGGAGCGCAGACGAGATCGCCTGCCGGCACACCTTCAACGCCGATCAGATCGGGTGGTTCCGGGCAGGGTCGGCGCTCAACGTCCTGCGGGCCAAGAAGTAGGGGGCGCCGCCGGCGGGCGCCGCCGATAGCGGACCATCTGCGTTGTCGGCCTTCGGCGGTTCGGATCCTCACATAGCCTACGGCTATGCTCCGGTCCGACCGCCTTGTCCTCCTAGCATCTGGCCCACTCTCGGCGTCGCGGCTGCACGCCGCGAGCCCCGGCGCCCTGCTTGGCGATGGCATGTTCGTCTTCGAGGGAGGGGCTCGAGGCCGCGCGGCCTGCGGCCGGCGCGGCCGGTTCGGACCACGGACCACGTTGCTGATGTGGGGCGCGCCCGCGGGGCGCGCGGTCGTGGCTTCCGTAGCGACGTTTGCTCGCAAACGCCGGTCTTCTGTGGCGCGGCTGCCCGCCGTCGACCTCCGGCCTTTCGTCGTGATCTTGTGGTCTCCGGTGCCCGGCTACTTGCGCGGGAGGAGGCGGCGTGCCCGCGCGCCGACCGTGATCGTGCGGACGGCTTGCGAGGTGGTGGTGCCGTTGCCGACCCGGAGCGTGACGGCGTACGCACCGCGCAGCGCATAGGCGTGCCTCGGGTTGCGGTCGGTCGAGGAGCCGCCGTCGCCGAACGTCCACTGCCACGAGCGCGGCACGCCGGCCGAGGTGTCGGTGAACTGGACGGCGCTGCCCACGTACGGCGCTGCCGAGGAGACGGCAAACGAGGCCGTCAGGATGGACGGGGTCGGTGTCCACGTTGGGGTGGGAGTCGGCGTCGGGCTCCAGGTCGGCGTTGGACCCACGGTCGGTGTCCACGTCGGCGTCGGCGTCGGTGTGGCGGTGCCGCTGAACCCGGTATCGGGGGCGGAGTAGCCGCTCCAGCCCGCGCCGTTGTGGGCGCGCAGCCAGTAGTAGTAGATCACGCCGGGGGATGTGGTGGTGTCGTCGAAGAGCGTGCCGGAGACGTTGCCGAGGTACGCCCCGGTCCAAGGGTCGTTCGTGACGTTGCGCCACACCTGGTACAGGTCGGCGCCGGCCGACGCGTTCCAGGTCACGCGCACGCGGTCGGAGAAGGCGCCGTCGCTCGCCGAGACGCCGGTGGGCGGTGGCGGGACCGCGGGCGGTATGGTCGGCGTCGGCGTGGGCGTCGGACCGGAGGTGGGCGTCCGCGTCGGTGTGGGCGTCGGACCCGGGGTCGGCGTCCAGGTCGGCGTCGGCGTCGGGCCGCCGGGGGTGAAGGTCGGTGTCGGTGTGCGGGTGGGGGTCGGTGTCGCCGTCGGCCCAGCGGCGGGGTAGAGGTACTGCGCGCAGGTGATGTCGAGGCTGTCAGGACCCTGGCAGCAACTTGGGTACATGAGCGAGTTGGAGTCGGCAGTGTGGTCGAAGCCGAGCCCGTGCCCCATCTCGTGTGCGAGCATCGTGGTGTAGTTCGCGGACCCGATGCAGCCGGCGCCGTTGTTGACCACGACGTACCAGTGGGTGATCGACCACCAGGTCGATCCGTCGAACGTGTGGTGGCCGACGGCCCCGTAGCCGCCCTGCGCGAGTGTGCCGGAACACCCGCTGAGGTCGGGGATGTCGCTGCAGGGATCGTTGAACACCACCACGTCATTCAAAGGCGAGTCGAAACTGGAGGTGCACGTCAGGTTGGGAGGCGTGGTGCCGGCGTACGCCGGCGACAGGCTCGACCCCATTCCTCCCCATACCGTCAGTGCGCCCTGAACCTCACCATAGCCACCGTCGCTGACCGAAGTGTCCGCTTGGTTCGAGGCGTACATCGGGTCGGGGTTGCCGAACTGCCAGCGGCCGTTGCCGAGAAAGGCGCATCCGGGCGGGGCGGTGAGGGCCACGGCGTGGAACGGAAGTTGCTGCGAGCGGGCGCGGACGGCGTTGCCGTCCCACTGCGCTTTGCCCTCGACCACCGCGCGGAGGTGGGGTAGGAGCGCCGCTGCAACGTAGGTTTCCACCGGTTCGGGAAGGATGCCGTCGGGACGTGGGAACGCGTCGATCCTGCCGCCTTCCGCGAGGGGCTCGAGGAGAGTGGACCCGTCCCGTCCCTCGACGCTGCGGAGGATCCCGTACGAGGCCATTTGCGGCAGCCAGACGCCATCGCCCTTGTTGCTGAGCGGGAGCAGATAGGTCGCTCCGGTCTCGAACTGCGGCGAACCCGGGAAGACCCACTTCTCGTCCCCGGATTCGCCCCCGAGCACCTCGACGGAGAAGCGTGAGGACACGGTGAGCGGGCCGCTCAGCGCTTCGACGACCCGGAACGCGGTGCGCGTGTAGAGAACCGCGCCGTGGCGCACGACATGCGGTGCCCCAGCCAGCGCCAGCACAACGGCATCGGCCTCCCGCGCCAGTTCGCCGAGGTTCTCGGGCGGGACGATCGACGTTGCGGACGTGGTGACCGCCGCGAGCATGGCGGCGGCCAGGACAGTGAGGTGCCTTGGGCGACGCAGAGGCATCGGGTCGAGTCTCCTCGGATCATTCTATTCCCTGACCCGGCCTGGATTGTGACGCCCGTCACACCTCTCTCGCCGCGGGGCCGGCAGGCGGTCCGGCGTCGGGTGGGGGCGGGGGTGGCTCGCGCATGGCGTCGATCGCGGCGATCGCGTCGGCGGCGAGCGGCGGGCGCAGCGGGAGCATGAACGGCACGCGCCGCCAGTACGCCTCGTAGGCGTCGCCGAAGCGCAGCGCGAGGTTGTGGTCCTCGCGGCGGGCGCGCATCAGCGTGATGCGCGTGGCGGGGATGAACAGGACGAGGGCTGGGAGCGAGCGCATCGCGACGATCGCGCCGACCAGCATGAGCAGGATGCCGGCGAGGTACGGGTGGCGGATGAACCTGTACGGGCCGCGGGTCACCAGGCGCGTGCCGCGCCCGATCGCGCGCACCGCGGCGAGCGCCAGCAGGCCGCCGGCGAGCAGCAGGGGGGCGGCGGCGCGCAGGGTGACGCGGGAGAACTCGCCGGTCGCGAGCGCCCCGGCGGCGCAGCCGACGACGAGCAGCGTCCACGCCACCGGCATCTCGCCGACGGGAACGCCCGGGACGATCTCGGCGTCGTCGCTCATGCGCGCCTCTGCCGCCTACCCCGCCTGTGCGACGGCGGGCCTGGCCGCGCGGTAGCGTTCGAGGCCGGCGAGGAACACCTCCATGGCACGCTCGAGCTTGGCCACCTCGAGGACGTACGCCATGCGCACCTCGTCGCGCCCGGCGCCCGGCGTCGCGTAGAAGCCGCCGGCGGGGGCGACCATCACGGTGTCGCCCGCGAGCGAGAACTCCTCGAGCAGCCACCGCGCGAAGTCGTCGGAGTCCTCGACGCCGGCCATCTTGACGATCATGTAGAACGCCCCGCGCGGGCGCTTGAGCACGATGCCGGGGTCGGCCGTGAGCGCGTCGTACATCACGTCGCGGCGGCGCTGGTACTCCGTGCGGACGGCCTCGAAGTAGCTCTCTCCCAAGCGATAGGCGGCGACGGCCCCGAGCTGCTCGAGGGTCGGCGGGCAGAGGCGCGCCTGGCCGAACTTGAGTACCGAGCTCATCACCTCGGGGTTGCGGCAGATCACCGCGCCGACGCGGGCGCCGCACGCCGAGAAGCGCTTGGAGATCGAGTCCACCACGATGGCGCGCTCGCGGATCCCGGGCAGCTCGAGCACCGAGCGGTGGCGGCGGCCGTCGTAGGTGAACTCCTTGTAGACCTCGTCCGCGATCAGGAAGAGGTCGTGGCGCTTGACGAAGGCGGCCAGGCGTTCGAGCTCCTCCCATGCGAGCACGGTGCCGGTGGGGTTGTTCGGCGAGCATACCAGGACGGCGCGGGTGCGCGGCGTGACCGCGGCGTTGAGCGCCTCGTCCGCGGGCAGGTGGAAGCCGTCCTCGGCGTGGGTGCGCACCGGCACCACCGTGAGGTTCGCCATCTCCGCGTAGCCGTTGTAGTTGGTGTAGAACGGCTCGGGGATGATGATCTCCTCGCCCTCGTCGGCCACGACGTTGAAGGCGAACAGGATCGCCTCGGAGCCGCCGTTGGTGATCAGCACCTCGTGCGGGTCCAGGGCGATGGCGAAGCGGGCGAAGTACCCGACCATCGCCTCGCGCAGCTCGGGTAAGCCGTCGGACGGCCCGTACTCGAGAACCTTTCCTGTGAACGAACCGACCGCGCGCAGGAACTCCGGGGGGGTGGCGACATCGGGCTGTCCGATGTTGAGGTGGTAGATGTTGACGCCGCGCCCGCGAGCGGCGGCCGCGAGCGGCGCCAGCTTGCGGATCGGGGATTCCTGGATCGAGTTGGCGCGGCGGGAGATCTTCATCTCGCCTCCATCGCCCGGGCGGCCCCGGACGGTCTGGGAGGGTAGCGACGCGGGGGCGAAAAGACAAGGCGCGGGAGCGCGGCGGTCGGCTCGGCCGCGGCGCTTGCCGGGACAGGTGCGGGCTGCGCTATCCTCGCGGGCGGCCGGCGCCGGGGGCTGGCCGGCCGAGGGGGCGCAACGATGACTGAAGAGGGACGCAAGGTGGCCGTGGTCACGGGGGCGAGCGCCGGGATCGGTGCCGCGGCGGCGCGTGCGCTTGCCGCCGCTGGCTATGGCGTGATCGTCGGGGCGCGGCGGGTGGACCGGCTCGAGGCGTTGGCGCGGGAGATCGGCGGCACCGCGGTGCGGCTGGACGTTACCGACCCGGCGTCCGTGGCGGCGTTCTGCGCGGCCGTGCCGGAGCGGCTGCACCTGCTCGTCAACAACGCCGGCGGCGCCCACGGGCTCGACCCGGTGGCGCAGGCGAAGGATGAGGACTGGGCGTGGATGTTCGAGGCCAACGTGCTGGGCCTGATGCGGGTGACGCGGGCGCTGCTGCCCAGGCTCGAGGCCGGGCGCGGACACATCGTCAACGTCACCTCGATCGCGGGCCGCGAGGTGTATCCCGGCGGTGCCGGCTACACCGCCGCCAAGCACGCCGCCGTCGCGGTCACCAGGACGCTGCGCCTCGAGCTCAACGGCAAACCGGTGCGCGTCACCGACATCGCCCCGGGGCTGGTCGAGACCGATTTCTCCGCCGTGCGATTCGCCGGGGACGCCGAGAGGGCCACCAAGGTCTACCAGGGGTTGACCCCGCTCACGGCCGAGGACATCGCCGACTGCATCGTCTGGGCGGCGACGCGCCCGCCGCACGTAAACGTGGACGAGATCGTGGTCAAGCCGGTGGCGCAGGCGTCGGCCACGCTCGTCGCCCGCGGGGCGGGGCTGTAGGCCGGCAGGGGCGGCAGGGAGCGGCGCGGTGCGTGGATCCTACGTGGTTCGGGGTTTGCTTGTCGTGGTCCTGACGCTGGTCGGCGTGGCCGCCGTCGGGTTCGCCGGATCGGCGCGCGAGTTCTCGCCCTCGGCTCTCGAGGGGCAGCAGGCCCGCTACGGGCGCGTCCAGGAGGCGCGGCGGCGCCAGGGACAGGCGATCGACGCCCTGTTCACCGCCGCTGGCGTCGAGTACCCCGCGACCGTGATGCTGCGCGCGTTCAAGCAGGAGGAGGAGCTGGAGCTGTGGGCCGAGTCGGGGGCCACGGGCCGGTGGGTGAAGGTGGCGCGCTACCCGATCACCGCGGCCTCCGGCGATCTCGGCCCCAAGCGGCGGCGCTGGGACCGGCAGGTCCCCGAGGGGTTCTACCGGGTTGACGGCTTCAACGGCGCGAGCCGCTACCACCTCTCGCTGCACGTGGACTACCCGAACGCGTCGGACCGCATCCTCGGCAACCGGCGCCACCCGGGCAACAACATCTTCATCCACGGCGACGAGGTATCGAGCGGCTGCATCGCGGTCGGCGACCGCGCCATCGAGCAGCTCTACCTCGTCGCTCTCGACAGCGCCGCGGCCGGCCGCGAGGTCCTCGTGCAGGTCTTTCCCTGCCGCTTCTCCTCCCCGGCGTGCGCGCGGCGCCTTGCCGCGCTCTCCAGGCGCAAGCCCAGCCTCGCCGAGTTCTGGGCCAACCTGCGCGAGGGGTTCGAGGCGTTCGCGCGCGCCGGCGTCCCGCCGGCCGTCACCGTGGACGCTTCCGGCCGCTACCGCTTCGCCCCCGAAAATGAAACAATGAGGTACCAGGTACCGCAATGATGTGGCGATTGATCGTGGAGGGGGCGCAGCGGGGCGCGTGGAACATGGCGGTGGACGAGGCACTCGCCGAGGCGGTGGATGCCGCGCGCTCGGCGCCGGTGCTGCGCTTGTACCGCTGGTCGCCGCCGTGCCTGTCGCTCGGCTTCTCGCAGCCCTACGAGGCGGCCGACGCCGGTTTCTGCCCCGCGCGCGGGGTCGATGTGGTGCGCCGGCCGACCGGGGGCCGCGCGGTGCTGCACCACCTGGAGTTGACGTACGCGGTGGCGGCGCCGCTGGGCCAGGGCCCGTTCACCCATGACCTGCAGGCCGCCTACCAGACGATCTGCGGCGCCCTCGTCGTTGGGCTGCGCGCGGTCGGGGTGCCCGCCGAGCTCTCGGGTGCGCCGGCGGAGGGGATGATCAAGCCCACCCAGGCGATCCCGTGTTTTGTCGGACCCGCGGCTGGCGAGGTCGTGGTCGGCGGACGCAAGCTCGTCGGTTCGGCGATGCGCAGGGTGGGGAACTCGATCCTGCAGCACGGTTCGATCCTGGAGGGGTGGGACGGCGCGCTGCAAGCCGGCTGCCTTGGCCTCGCCGACGATTCGTCGCTGCGCCCGGCCGTCATCACCATCGCTGACCTGCTCGGTGGGGCGCCCGAGGTCGGGCGGCTCGAGGAGGCAATCGCGGACGGCTTTACCGACACGCTCGCCGTCAGGTTTGCGCCCTCGGAACTCTCAGCCGAGGAGCGGGCCCGCGCCGTGCTGCTCGAGCGCGAGCGCTACGGCCACGAGCGCTTCACCATCCGCCGCGACCCGTCGCTGCCGGCCGGCGGCTAGGGTTCGCCAGGGCTGGGCTGCGCTCGGCCGAGCGAACGCCGGGAGCCGTGGCCGGTCCCCCGGCTTCGTTAGAATGACCGCCGTGAAACGTTCGCCGCAGTCCGGCCCGCTCCGCTGGGTGGCGTTGCTGGCGATCGGAGGGGCGGTCGCGGCGTGCCGGACGGCGCCACCGCCCCCGCCACCGCCCGCCGTCGCCGCCCCCGCCGCCCCGGGAGCCGAACCCGCACCGCCGCAAACGTTCGTGCGGGTGACCGGCAGCCGGCTCAACGTGCGGCAGACGCCCGCCGTCTCGGCGCCGACCGTCGCCCGTGTCCAGCGGGGCGAACGGCTCGGCGTGCTGGACGCGACGGCGACTGGCTGCGGGTCACCCTGGTCGATGGAAGTGCCGGCTGGGTGAGCGCCAGGTATCTGCGGGCGGAGGCGCCGTGCGCCGCCGACAAGCCGGGTGCGGAGCTGCTCTCCGATGTGCCGCTGTCGGTCGGCGGCGGCGCGATCGGTGCGGTGGTGATCGAGGCCACGGTGGACGCCTCGGGCCGCGTCGTCGCGACGAGGGTGGTGCGCGACTCCACCGGCGCCCCGGAGCTGGTCAAGGAGTCCTACCGCAGGCAGGACAGAACCTGCCCCGAGCGGGCGCACAGCGCCCGCGTGGGGGAAGCAATCCCGTCCCCAACCGTGCGGCCGACCGCCCTCCATGCACTTCGATATCGCCACGGCCCTCTCGCCCCGCCCCGGGCGGGTCTCGGGGACCTCGCGATGACTGCAAGGGCCCCACCCTTCGAACGCAAAGTCGTAGGACAGCGACGCCACCGGGGCGGCGGCGCTACCGGCGCGGGCGCAACGCGGTCAGCAGCTCGCCGATATCCCGGGGAAGCGGCGCCTCGAACGTCATCGGCGCGCCGCTGACCGGGTGGGTGATCGTGAGCTTCCAGGCGTGCAGCGCCTGCCGCGGGAACTCCCGGCACGCCGCGGCCGCCGTCGCGTCGGCGATGGCGCGCCACTGGCGGCCGGCGTAGGTCTGGTCGCCGACCAGGGCGTGGCCGATGTGGACCATGTGCACCCTCACTTGGTGGGTCCGGCCGGTGACGAGGCGGCACTCGACGAGGGCGGCGCCTTCGAAGCGCTCGCGGACCCACCACAGCGTGCGCGCCGGGCGGCCGCCCGCGATCACCGTCATCTGCTTGCGCAGGGTCGGGTGGCGGGCGATCGGGGCGTCAACGACCCCCTCGTCGATCTTCGGCGCGCCGTACACGACGGCCAGGTAGCGCTTGTCGGTCGTGCGCCAGCGGAACGAGAGCGAGAGGGCGCGGTGGGCGAGGTCGGTCTTGGCCGCGATCAGCACCCCGGAGGTGTCCTTGTCGAGGCGGTGGACGATGCCGGGCCGCTCGACGCCGCCGATGCCGGAGAGGTCGCGGCAGTGGGCGAGCAGGGCGTTGACGAGCGTGCCGTCGGGGTTGCCGGCGGCGGGGTGGACGACGAGGCCGGCCGGCTTGTTGACCACGATCAGCTGCTCGTCCTCGTAGAGCACGTCGAGCGGGATCGCCTGCGGCAAGACCTCCGACGCCGTCGCCGGCGGCGGGGTCACCTCGACCACGTCGCCGGGGGTGAGGAGCTGCGCCGGCTTGGAGGCGCGGCCGTTGCGGAGCGCGTGGCCGGCCTCGATCCAGCGTGCCACCTGCGAGCGCGACCATCCGTGCCCCGAGCCGGCGAGGAAGCGGTCCAGGCGCAACCCTGCCGCCTCGGCCGGCACCGCGAGTCGGATGGTCTCGGCGCGATCGTTCATGCCGGTCATCACTCCGAGGCCTGCTGGCCTTGCCTGCGGCGGTGGATCCAGAGGAGGATGCCGACGCCGATCGGGACCATCACCCCGGCGATCGCCTGGCTCGTGGAGAGGGCGCCGCCGAGGACGAAGCCGCGGTCGGCGTCGCCGCGGAAAAACTCGATGATGAAGCGCGCGATCCCGTAGCTGATGAGGTACGCCGCGAACACCGTGCCGGGCCGGAAGCGCCGGCGGAAGAGCCAGGCGAGAAACGCGTAGTTGGCGAGGTTGAACGCGGCCTCGAAGAGCTGCGTCGGGTAGATCAACACGCCGAGCGGGGTGCCGGAGACCTCGGCGGCCAGTGGATTCGTGAACACGACGCCCAGCGGCGAGCTGCACGCCCGCCCGTAGCAGCAGCCGGCGGAGAAGCACCCGAGGCGTCCGAAGAACTGTCCGAGCGCCACCGACGGCGCGAGCACGTCGGCGACCGAGAAAAACGGCAGCTTGTAGCGGCGCAACAACACCGCCGCCGCCACCAGCGCGCCGATCAAACCGCCGTAGAAGACGCCGCCGGCCCGCATCAGGCCCCAGACCCCCGCAAACGAGGTCAGGTACGACGGGTCGGTGATCACGAGCAGGAGCTTGCTCCCCGCGAGCCCCCACAGCACGACCCACGCGCCGAGGTCCATCACCTTGTCGCCGGGCAGGCCGACCAGCTTCCCGCGGCGGCTCGCGAGCCAGATCCCCAGCACGATGCCGGTGTAGAGCAGCACCCCATAGGTGGGGATCTGGTAGAAGCCGAGGTCAATCAGGACGGGATGCACGCTTGCTCCTCACCTGGCTGACGATCTCCGACAGGATCACGCAAGCCGCGCCTACGGAGATCGCCGAGTCGGCCACGTTGAACGCGAACCAGTGGTGTTCGCGCCCCCCGATGGTCAGATAGAAATCGAGGAAGTCCACGACCTCGCCGCGGAAGATACGGTCGAGGATGTTACCGACGGCGCCGCCGAGCACGAGCGCGAGGCCGGCGCCCGCCAGACCGTTGCCGTCCGTCCGCAGCAGCTGCCACCCGACGAACGCGACGATCGCGGCAACGACGGCGAGCAGGCCGAGTTGCACCGCCGGACCCGACGCGCCGAAGAAGCCGAACGCGATGCCGCGGTTGCGCGAGTGCACCAGGCGGAACAGCCCCGGGATCACCTCGTTCTCGCTGCCGTACGGGACCGTCGCCACGATCCACGCCTTGGTGACCTGATCGGCGAGCACGACCGCCGCGGCGATCCCGAGCGCGTGCGGGAGCCGCATCACGCGCCGTCCTTCGCCAGGGCCAGCACGACCTCCAGGCAGCGCGCGCACAGGTCGGGGTGCCCCGGGTGGCCGCTCTTGGGGAGCAGCTGCCAGCAGCGCGGGCACGGCGCGCCGTCCGCCTTGCGCACGCCGAACGAGAGGCCGGGGTAGGCCAGCGAGGTCTGGGGCGCCTCGTCGTCGCCGGCGTCCGCGACCTGGGAAACGATGCACAGCTCCTCGATCGTCGCGCGGGTCGCGGCGAGGTCCGCGTCGAGCGCGGCGCGGTCGCCGACGAGCCGCAGCGCGGCCTCCAGCGACTTGCCGAACGTGCCCTGCTGGCGGTGGACCTCGAGCTCCTTGTTGACCTCCTCGCGGAGCGCGAGCAACCGCGCGAAGCGGGCGTCGGCCTCGGGCTCGTCCGCCGCGTCCTCGATCAGGTCGAACGTCTCGAGCAGCACCGCGGCCGCGCGCTCGCCGGGGAGGTGCTCCCACGCCTCGTCGGAGGTGAACGCGAGCACCGGCGCCATCACCGTCGTGAGCATGCGGGCGAGGCGGTGAAGGACGGTCTGGGCGGAGCGCCGCTCAAGCGAGGAGGGGTGGGAGCAGTACAGCCGGTCCTTGATGACGTCGAGGTAGACCGCCGAGAGGTCCACGGCGCAGAAGTTGATCAGCGCGTGGTAGACGGCGTGGAACTCGTAGGCCTCCCAGGCGTTGCGGACGCGCCGTGCGAGGGCCTTACCGCGCCTGAGGAAGTGCGCGTCGAGCGGCCGCAACTCGGGCAGCGGCACGGCGTCGCGCGCCGGGTCGAAGCCGCCGAGGTTCGAGAGCAGGAAACGCAGCGTGTTGCGGATCTTGCGGTACGCGTCGGCGGCGCGGGTCATGCTCTCCTCGGAGAACGGCATGTCCTCGCGGAAATCCACCGAACAGGCCCAGAGCCGCAGCACGTCGGCGCCGAACTTCGCGGTCACGTCGAGCGGCGAAACGGCGTTGCCGAGCGACTTCGACATCTTCTTGCCGTCGGCATCGAGGACGTGGCCGTGCACCAGGACCGCGCGGTACGGGGCCGCGCCGTGGGTCACCACGCCGACGAGGAGCGACGATTGGAACCACCCACGGTACTGGTCGTGTGCCTCGAGGTAGAGGTCCGGGGGCCAGGACATTCCCGGGAACCGCCCGTTGTCGCACACGGCAAGGTGCGACGCGCCCGAGTCGAACCAGACGTCGAGGATGTCGCGCTCCTTCTCCCACGCCGTGCCGCCGCACTTGGGGCACACGAGGCCGGCGGGCGCAAAGTCGGACACCGGACGCGCGTACCACGCGTCCGCGCCCTCGGCGGCGAACCGCTCCTCGACGCGGGCGAAGAAGGCGCGCGTCGCCCCGCCGTCCGCGCCATCCGGCCACACCGACTTGCACGACTCGTTGGTGCAGACGAGCACCGTGATCGGCGAGCCCCAGCGGCGTTGCCGCGACACGCACCACTCGAACCGGTTCTCGACCATCCCACGGATGCGGGCCTGCCCCCACTGCGGCAGCCACGACACCTTGTCGATTTCCTCGAGGGCGCGCTGCCGCAGGTCGATCCGCGCGTGCGGGGCGGCGCCGGGGGTGAGCGCGATGAAGTACTGCTCGGTCGCGCGGAAGATCACGGGGTTGTGGCAGCGCCAGCAGTGCGGGTACTCGTGCTCTCCGGCTCCGGACGCGAGGAGCGCGCCCGCGCTTGCGAGCGCCTCGGTGACCCGCGGGTTGGCGTCGAAGACGTGCACCCCCTTGAGGTCCGCGACCTCGGCCGTGTAGCGGCCGCCGTCGTCGAGCGGCGAGACGATCGGGATCCCCTCGACCTTGCCGGTGCGGAAATCATCCTCGCCGTGGCCGGGCGCGGTGTGCACCAGGCCGGTGCCGGTATCGAGGGTGACGTAGTCGGCCGCGACGATCACGAACGCCTTGGCGCCCTCGGGCAGGGCGGCGCGCCACCCGGGCGCGAGCGGGTGCCGGTACGCCAGGCCGAGGAGTGCGGCCCCCTTGGCGCGGCCGGCCTCCCTCCCCTGCAGCCCGGCGGCGGCGAGTACCGCAGGGGCGAGCGCCGCCGCCATCACCAGCCCGCCGCGCTCAGCGTCAACTAGCACGTACTCGGCGTCGGGGTGCACCGCGATCGCGAGGTTGGACGGGATCGTCCACGGCGTCGTCGTCCAGATCGCGAACGCGACATCGTCCCGGCCGGGGGCGCCGAACGCCGCGCGCACGGCGGCAGGATCGGCGGCGGGGAACGCGACGGTGATTTCGGGGTCGCGGCGGGAGGCGTACTCGAGTTCGGCCTCGGCGAGCGCCGTCTTGCACTGCCAGCACCAGCGGATCGCCTTGCGCTCGCGGTAGAGCAGCCCCTGCTCGATGACCTTGCCGAGGGCGGCGGCGATGTCGGCCTCGTAGCGCGGCGCCATGGTGAGGTACGGGTTGTACCAGGTGCCGATCCCGCCGAGACGGCGGAACTCCTCGCGCTGCACGGCGACGAAGCGCTCCGCGTAGTCGCGGCAGGCGGCGCGCACCTCCAGGTCGGTCATCGCGAGCTTGCGGCCGCCCAGTTCGCGGTCGACCTTCTGCTCGATGGGGAGACCGTGGCAGTCCCAGCCCGGGACGAACGGGACGTCGTAACCGAGCATGGCGCGCGAGCGCACGACGAAATCCTTGAGAATCTTGTTGAACGCCGTCCCGAGGTGAATGTGCTCGTTGGCGTAGGGAGGGCCGTCGTGGAGGAGGAAGCGGGGCGCGCCGGCGCGCGCCGCGCGCAGGCGGCCGTAGAGATCGTCGTTCTCCCACCGCTGCAACCGCTCCGGCTCGCGGCGCGCGGCGTCGGCGCGCATCGGGAACTGGGTCGCGGGGAGGTTCAGCGTTTCCTTGTACATGCCATACCCCTTCGCGTCCGCGCCGAGGGCAGCCGCGGCGCGAAACATCCAACCCTACGCACGATGCCCTGCCCCGTCAAGCGGGGACGAGGCGTCCGACCTCCTCGAGCACCTGCTGCAGGGAGAATGGCTTGGTGATGTAGGCCGCCGCGCCCAACTCCCGCCCGCGCCGCACCTCGGCCGCGAGGGCATGGGCGGTGAGGAACACCACCGGTGTGCGGCAGTGGCGCGGGTCGTCGCGCAGCCGCTCGGCGAGCTGGAAGCCGGTGATGGGAGGGCCGAGCGAGACGTCAAGGATCAGGCACTGGACCGTGCCCGCCTCCAGGATCGCCAGCGCCTCGGTGGCGTTGGCGGCTTCGAGAGCGACGTAGCAGGCGCGCCGCAGCTTGAACGCCAGGATGCGGAGGATGTATGGCTCATCGTCGACGATCAGCACCCGCGCCATAAATAGCAGTATAGAGGTGAGCAAAGATCCCGCTCCGGGCGCCGCGAATATCGGACCATCCGCTGCGTTGCGCTCACCCCGCTCGCATCCTCACGTAGCCTCCGGCTACGCTCCGGTGCGGCGGGGATCGCGCGCCTTGCGGCTGGCCCAATCTTCGCGGCGCGGCTGCACGCCCCAAGCTGCGACGCCCTGCGGTCGGCGTGGTTGGTTCTGATGTGGGGCGCGCCCGCCGGGCGCGCTTCTTCGTCCTCGAGGGAGGCGCTCGAGGCTGCGCGGCCTGCGGCCGGCGCAGCCGGCTCTGACCACGGACCACTGACCACTTCTTTGCGGTGCCCGAGCCCCCGGCCCCGGCGCCCGGTGCCCTGTCTCTACGTCTCGAGGATGACCACCGCGACGGCGACGCCGGCGGCGTGCGTGATCGAGAGGTGGGCGATGCGGACGCCGAGCGCCGCGGCGCGCGCGGCGGCGCCGCCCGCCAGGCGCAAGCGCG
>PKYI01000077.1 GCA_003133645.1 Acidobacteriota bacterium
CATGCGGTCGGCCTCGTCGAGGACGAGGACCTCGAGCCGGTCGAAGCGAGCCGCGCCCTGGCCGATGAGGTCGAGCAGGCGGCCGGGGGTGGCGACGACGACGTTGACCCCGGCGCGCAGCGCGCGCTCCTGCGCGCCTTGCTTGACGCCCCCGAAGACGGCGGCCGACGTCACGTGGACGTGGCGCCCGAGGGCCTGCAGGTGCTCGTGCACCTGGGCGGCCAGCTCGCGGGTCGGGGTGAGCACGAGGGCGCGTGTCCCGGTCCCGGCGCGGCCGTGCAGGCGTTGCAGGATGGGGAGGACGAAGGCGGCGGTCTTGCCGCTGCCGGTCTGAGCGGCCGCCAGCACGTCGCGCCCGGCGAGGGCCTCGGGCAGCGCCGCTTGCTGGATCGGCGTGGGGTCGGCAAAACCGAGGTCGGAGATCCCCCGCAACAACGAGGGGTCCAGGGTGAAGTCTGAAAAGCTCATCTGCACACTGCTTCTTTCTGCGGGCGCGCACACGCCGGACGCGGCGCGCACCGTTATGTTTGTTTCCGGCTGATTGGGGAACGGGAGACTTGCCGGCGAGGCTGCCGTCCGGGCCAGAGCAGGCCCTGCATCGTGTCATGACCACCGCGGCCGACAAGGCTCAACGCCGTTCCAGCCACAGCAGACTTTACATGATCTCACGAGTTGGCGCCCTTGGCAAGCCCCTCGGCCGCTCGACTGCGGGGCGCGCCTGACCGGCAGGGCCCGGGATTGGGCTAGGCGTGCACGGGAAAGTGAGCTATGATCTCAGCCACATCGTCGGGCGGACGGGCGGTGGTGGGCCGGCGGAATCCAACGACGGCACCAGATCACGTCTGCACAGGGGGAATCCCAATATGAAGCTGTATATCGGCAACCTTTCCTACGACACGACCGAAGGTGAGCTGCAGGAGCTTTTTGCTTCCTACGGCACTGTCGAATCCGTCCACCTGATCACCGACGGCGCCAGCGGCCGTTCCAAGGGCTTCGGTTTCGTTGAGTATCGCGAGGACCAGGAGGGCAAGGCCGCGATCGCCGGCCTGAATGGCACCGAGGTGCGCGGGCGGGCCGTGGTCGTCAACGAGGCGCGCCCCAAGACCGAACGCGGCGGGTTCGGCGGCGGGCGCGGCGGGTCGGGCGGTGATCGCGGCGGCTACGGCGGCGGCGGCGGTCGCGGCGGCTACGGCGGCGGGCAGAGCCGTTTCTGACCCAACCGGGCGGGTGACGTGGCGGGGGAACACACCACGCGGCCCGCTCTCGTCGCCGCTGCCCGCCACGGCGGCAGCGGCCACGGCTCCGGGACAACCGGCCGATCGGTCTTCCCCGGCTCTGCCCGGCGCCTCGCGCGGTTCGGTCGCGAGGGGCGCTTGTCCACTCCTTTGCGGCCGGGTGCGGTTCTCCGGCTTTTGCGCCCGCGGCGCCGCGTGCGCGGCCGAGGGAATCCCTGCCCACGGCGGCGGTTGCCGCTCTCCGCGAGAAGGGTGGCGCGCCTGTGCGATCGCACACTGTCCTGAGGCCTGGCGGGGGTCACGTCGGCGCCGGATCCGGCGTGCGTTCGCAGCTCTCCTTCCGCCGGATCGCCCGGGGGTGAAAGATGGCGGAAAAAGGGCGACAATAAGACGGCGGTTGCAGCGAGTTGGGCCCCGACGCGCGCCCGCCGGCCCGGCCACAAGGAGGTAGCTTTGGCGGTCAAACACAGAGCGACATTCACCAAGCGGGAGCGTGAACGAGCCCGCCAGCAGCACCGCGAGGAGAAGGAAGCGAAGCGCCTGCAGCGTCTGGCGGAGAAGAAGGAGCGGGAGCCGATGGCCACGGGCGAGGATCCAGACATCGCCGGGATCGTCCCCGGTCCGCAGCCACCGCAGGACATCGACTAAAGGGTGCGCGGCCGTCGTCTTTGGGTCACGTGTGCCGCCGCGGCTGCGCACTTGCACCGGAGACGGCGGCGGACCGCTCTGATGGCCCACAGGTCGAAACGCAGGTACGCTCGTGCGGGCCTGACAACGGACGGGAGGTGGGTGATGTCCGAGCGGATGGTGCGGCAGTTCACGGAAATGGTGCGGATCGACTCGGAGTCGGGCAACGAGGCGCGTTTCATGGAGTACCTGCTGGGCGAGGTCACGGCCCTGGGCGCCGCGGCCGCGCTCGACCCCTACGGCAACCTGATTGCGTCGTTCGCGGCCAAGGGCTGTGAGGGCGCGCAGCCGGTGCTGCTCTCATGCCACGGGGACACGGTCAAGCCGGGGGTTGGGATCGAGCCGGCGCTCGATGGCGGGATCATCCGCTCCGGCGGCGACACGATTCTGGGCGCCGACGACAAGGCGGGGATCGCCGAGGTGCTGGAGGCGCTGCGCGTCGCGCCCGTGCGCCCGCCGGTGGAGTTCGCGGTCAGCCGGCAGGAGGAGGTCGGCCTGCTCGGCGTCAAGGCGCTGGACTTCTCGCGCATTACAGCCAGGCGGGGCTTCCTCATGGACAACGACACCCTCGACACCATCGTGATCGGGGGGCCGACGTACTTCGCGGTCGACGTCAAGGTCGTCGGACGCTCGGCGCACGCGGGGATGGAGCCCGAGAAGGGGATCAACGCGATCCACGCGGCGGCCAAGGCGATCGCGGCGCTCCGCCTCGGTCGGATCGACCAGGAGACCACCGCCAACGTCGGCGTGGTGAGCGGTGGGATCATCCGGAACGGCGTTCCGGCCGAGTGCTCGTTCCTCGCGGAGTGCCGCTCCGGCGACCACGGCAAGGCGGTAGCGCTGGTCGAGGAGATGACTCGGGTCATCCGGACGGAAGTCGAGGGCGCCGGCGCCGCCGTCGAGATCGCCGTCGACGAGAAGTGCCGCGCCGTGCGCATCCCCGAGGATGCCTGGGCCGTACGGATCGCCAAGCAGGCGCTCGCGACCATCGGAATCGACGCCAAGGCGGTGTTCATCACCGGCTTCACCGACGCCTCGATCTACAACAACCACGGGATCGAGATGGCGGTCGTCGGCATCGGCGCACAAGACGAACACTCGACCACCGAGCACGTTGCGGTCGCCGACATGGAGAATGCAGTCCGGGCCCTGGTCGAAATGCTCCGTCTCGCGGCGGCGTAGCCGCGGGCCGAGCTATCCGGCGACCACGGGCGGCGACCGCCAGACCGCCGTCCGCCTGTCGCACCGAGCGAGGACCCTGGGGGCGCCCCGTCACGTCGCCCCTCTTCGGGGTTCCCTGATCGGAGGCATTTGCGGCGATAATCGGAACGGGTGGTGAAACCGTGATCGCCTGGGACGAGCCGGATGTGCTCTCGGAGTACGACCCGACCCACAGGGTGCTCCGCGACCTCATGGAGTACCGGGTGCGAGAGGTGCTGCTCGTTTCCTCGCTCTACGATTCGTACATCCTCGAGGAGGACGGCCAGCTTTCGGAGAGCCTCGACGCGGAGTTCTACGAGCTGAACCTCGCGACATCGCCGCGCATCACCCAGGTCTCGACGGCCCACGAGGCGTTGGCGACGCTGCAGAAGCGGCCGTTCGACCTTGTGATCGCAATGCCCCGCCTGGGAGGGATCGACGCCCGGGCTTTCGCCCGCGCCGTCAAGGAGCTGCACGCCGACCTGCCGGTCGTGATGCTCGCCGACACCCACTTCGAGGCGAACCGGGTCAAGGAGGTGGACCGGCCGCCGCTGCTCGACCAGGTGTTCGTGTGGCGCGGCGACGTGGCGCTTGTCCTGGCGATCATCAAGCTCATCGAGGACCGCCGCAACGCGCACCGCGACACCGCGCTCGCCGGAGTGCGCACAATCATCCTGATCGAGAACTCCGTCCGCTTCTACTCGACCTACCTCCCGATGCTGTACGCCGAGTTGACGAAGCAGACACAGGCGCTGATGGCGGACGGTGTCAACGCGCGCCAGCGCCTGCGCCGGATGAAGGCGCGTGCCAAGATCCTTCTCGCCGGGACGTTCGAGGAAGGGTGGGCGCTGTTCGAGGAGTTCCGGGCGACGACGCTCGGGATCATCACCGATGCCCGTTTCCCGAGGAACGGCGAGAGCGACCCGGAGGCCGGCCTGGAGTTCGTACGGCGGGTCAAGGCTCAGGACCCCGACATGCCTGCGCTATTGCAGTCGACCGACGAGTCGCTTGCCGACGCGGCCCACGCTCTGGGGGCCGCCTTCCTGAACAAGCACTCCCCCTGGCTGCTCGACGAGCTGCGGCGGTTCATCCAGACGAGCCTCGGCTTCGGGGACTTCGTCTTCCTCGACCCGGCGACCGGTGCCGAGATCGCGAGAGTGTCCGGCATCGCCGGCATGCCAAACGCGCTGCGCGCGGTGCCGGTCGAGACGTTGCGGTACCACGCCTCGAGGAACCATTTCTCAAACTGGTGCATGGCGCGAACCGAGTTCGCACTCGCCGCGCGCATCCGGCCCCGGAAGGTGTCGGACTTCAAGGACGCCGAGGAGCTGCGGACGTACCTCATCGACGCCTTTGCCGACCTGCAGACCGAAGCGCGCCGCGGTGTCGTCGCCGATTTCCCCCTGCGGGGGTTCGAGGGGTTCTCCGGTTTCGTGCGGATCGGCACGGGGTCGATGGGCGGCAAGGGACGGGGGCTCGGTTTCATCAACGCGCTGCTGGCGCGCGAACCGGCGCCGGAGGACGGCGTGCGCATCTTCGTGCCGCCCGCCGCCGTGATCGGTACCGACGTGTTCGACGAGTTCATGGGACACGCCGACCTCGCCGCGCTCGCGCTCTCGGACGCCTCCGATGAAGCCATCGAAGAGGCGTTCCTGCGTGCGCCGCTCCCCGCCATGCTCGAGCCGAGCCTGCTCGCCATTGTCGAGCGGGCGCGCCGCCCTCTCGCGGTCCGCTCCTCGAGCCTGCTCGAAGACTCCTACGACCAGCCGTTCGCCGGCATCTACCGCACCTTCATGCTCCCCAACGCCCACTCCGACGTGCGGGTTCGCCTCGCCGACCTTGCGGCCGCGGTGAAGCTCGTCTACGCCTCCACGTTTTCGAGGAACGCCAAGTCGTACGTCGCCAACACCCCGCACCGGCCGGAGGAGGAGAAGATGGCGGTCGTGGTACAGGAGGTGGTGGGACGGCCCTACGGAAGCCGCTTTTACCCGTCGTTCGCGGGCGTGGCATGCTCCCGCAACTACTACCCCGTTCTCGGGCTGAAAGCGGAGGATGGGCTCGCAGCCGTGGCGCTCGGTTTCGGCCGGACGGTCGTGGAGGGCGGCAGGGCCGTGCGCTTCTCGCCCGGATCGCCGCGCCGCGTGCCGCAGTTCGCCTCGACCGGCGGGGTGCTCGAAAGCGCGCAACGGGAGTTCTACGCCCTCGACCTCGAACACGCCTCGACGCTCGGCGAACCCGGCCACGCCGACGCCCTCATGGCGCATCCACTCGAGACGGCGGAACGTGACGGCACGCTTCACCAGGTTGGCTCCGTGTACTCGCCGGACAACGACGCCGTGTATGACGGCGTGTCGCGGCCGGGGATTCGCCTCGTGACGTTCGCGCCGATCCTGAAGACGGGGATCTTCCCACTCTCGCGGATCCTGACGGGGCTCCTCGCACGGGGGGAGAGGGCGATGAGTTGTCCGGTCGAGATCGAGTTCGCCGTCAACCTACCGTTGCGCGGCGACCCCGGCGAGTTTGCGGTCCTTCAGCTTCGGCCCCTGGCGGTGGAGGTCGGCAGCGAAGACCTCGAGAAGGTACTGCGGTTGACCTCAGCGACCGAAGTGCTGTGCTTCTCCAAACAGGCGCTTGGCCAGGGCCGTGTGCAGAACATCCGCGACGTCGTGTACGTCAGGCCCGAAGCGTTCGACCGCGGGCAGACGGTGGCCGTCGCCGGCGAGGTCGAACAGATCAACCGCACCCTCGTGGAGGGCGGCAGACCGTACCTCCTCATCGGGCCGGGCCGGTGGGGGACGGCCGACCGCTGGCTGGGTATACCGGTCGAGTGGCAGCAGATCGCCGGCGCCCGCGTGATCGTCGAGACCGAACTCGCCGACGTCCCGGTCACACCATCCGAGGGCACTCACTTCTTTCAAGACATCACGTCGTTCGGAATCGGTTACCTCACGGTGCACGCCAGGAGCGGGCACGGGAGGGTCGATTTCGACTGGCTCTCGAGCCGTCCCGCCGAAGTCGAGACGCAATTCTTGCGCCACGTACGGCTCGACGCTCCTCTCGACGTCCGCATCGACGGGCGCTCCGGTCGCGGGGTCGTGCTCAAGGGCCCGCTCGGACTCTGAGCCCTCGGTCGGCCGGTCGGAGGCACGGCCCGGGCAGCCGGCGAGGGCCTGGCGATGACGGGAACGGCAGAAACCGATCACATCGGCCACACTCCGTCGGCGGGTCGAGGCATCGGACCCAGGCCGCCGGTCACCTCCTGCGGCCGGCCCCTGGCGCGGCAGCGAAACCCCTGGCGCCCGCGCGCGTAGACTTGGCGGACGGCCGCCGTATGGCGGTCGGATTTTGCCCGGGGAGGCGACATGAGGGGTACGGTGTGTGGTCGGGGGCTGGTGGTCGGATTCGGTCTTGGGATCGCGTTGGCCGCGGCCGGCGTGACGGCGGCGGCGGAGCGCGCGCTATGGATGCGTTACCCCGCGATTTCGCCCGACGGGCAGACGGTCGCATTCGCCTATAAGGGCAACCTTTGGAAGGTGCCGGTCGCCGGCGGGACCGCAACGCCGCTGACCGTGAGCGAGGCGCACAACACGATGCCGGTGTGGTCGCCGGACGGGACGAAGATCGCGTTCGCCTCGGACCGCTACGGCAACTTCGACGTCTTCCTGATGCCCGCGGAGGGCGGCGAGGCCAGGCGGCTAACCTTCCACTCGGCGGACGAGATGCCGACCAGTTTCGCGCCCGACGGGAAGGCGGTGCTGTTCACCGCCGCGATCCTGGATTCGGCGTCGAACGCGCAGTTCCCGACGCCGGCCCAGCCGGAGCTGTACAAGGTCGGCATCGAAGGCGGCATGCCGGAGCAGGTGCTGACGACGCCCGCGATGTACGCCGTCTTCGACCGCGCCGGCCGGCGCCTCGCGTACTCCGACCAGAAGGGGTACGAGATGGAGTGGCGCCAGCACGACACGTCGTCGTTCGCCCGCGACCTCTGGCTGTACGACGCCGTCACGGGCACGCACACCGAGCTGACCCAACCGGGCGCGGACAACCGCCAGCCGGTCTGGAGCCCCGACGAGAAAGCGCTCTACTTCCTCTCCGAGCGCAGCGGGACGTTCAACGTGTGGCGCCTCGATCTCGCCGACCCCCAGCATCCGGTCCAGGTGACCGGCCACACGATCGAGCCGGTGCGTTTCCTGAGCGTGTCCCGGCATGGCGACATCTGCTACGGCTACGGCGGCGAGATCTGGGTGCGTCCCGCCGGCAGCAGCGAGAGCAAACGGCTGACCGTGACCGTCGCCGCGGATGACCGGCGTCCGTCGCCGGAACGGGTGGACGTCGGGAGCCAGATCAGCGAGTTCGACGTCTCCCCGGACGGCAAGGAGATCGCGTTCATCGCCCGCGGGGAGGTGTTCGTGACCTCCACGGAGCACGGCGTGACGCGGCGGATCACCAACACGCCGGAGCAGGAGCGGTCGGTGAGCTTCTCGCCGGACGGGCGCACGCTCCTCTACGCCTCGGAGCGCAACGGCGGCTGGAAGCTCTACCGCACCGACTTGACCGACAAGGAAGAGCCGAACTTCTTCAACGCGACGGCGCTCAAGGAGAGCCTCGTGCTGGGGAGTGACGCCGACACGTTCCAGCCGCACTTTTCCCCCGACGGCTCGGAGATCGCGTACCTCGAGGAGCGCACGACGCTGAAGGTCCTGAACCTCAAGACCGGAGCCAGCCGCATCATGCTACCCGGTGACAGGAACTACTCCTATTCGGACGGCGACCAGTGGTACGAGTGGTCGCCGGACGGGCACTGGTTCGCGGTGCAGTTCCTATCCAACACGCGCTGGTCGTCCGAGGTCGGCCTTGTCCCCTCGTCTGGCGAAGGCGCGCTCGTGAACGTGTCGAAGAGCGGCTACGAGGACGACCGCCCGATGTTTGCGAGGAAGGGTGAGGTCCTGATCTGGGCGACCGACCGCCACGGCCTCCGCAGCCAGGCCGGCGAGGGCCGGGAGTACGACGTCTACGCCGCGTTCCTCACCAAAAAGGCGTGGGACCGCTACCGCCTCGACGACGCCGAGTTCGACCAGCTCAAGACAAAGGAGAAGGACGAGGCGAAGGAGAAGGCCGGCGAGAAGGGCAAGACGGAGGCCGCCGAGGCGAAGGGATCGGCGCCGGCCCCGCAGGTCGCGGTCGAGTTCGCCGGGCTGGACGACCGGGTGGCGCGCCTCTCGCCGTTTTCGGCGCAGCTCGCTGGCATGGCGCTCTCGCCCGACGGCGAAACCCTGTACGACCTCGCGAAGTTCGAAAAGGGCTTCGACCTGTGGAAGTACGTGCCGCGCACCAAGGAGATCAAGCTCGTCGCCAAGCTCGACGCCAAGGAGGCCGACCTGCGGTTGGACCGGGAGGGGAAGAAGGCGTTCATCCTGGCCGACAGCAAGCTGCTGACCGTCGACCTGGAGTCCGGCAAGACCTCGCCGGTCAAGGTCTCGGCGATGATGGAGCTCAACCCCGCCGCCGAGCGGGCGTACCTCTTCCAACACATCTGGCGGCAGACGTGGAAGAAGTTCCTCGTCAAGGATATGCACGGGGTGGACTGGAAGACGACAGGGGACCGGTACGCGCGCTTCCTCCCCTACATCGACAACGACCGCGACTTCGCCGAGCTGATCTCCGAGATGCAGGGCGAGCTGAACTCGTCGCACTCCGGTGGCCGCTACCGGCCGCTCCACCCGACGGGGGACGAGACCGCGGCGCTCGGCTTCTTCCCCGACCCCAAGCACACCGGTCCGGGCGTCGGCATCCTCGAGGTGATCGAGGGCGGTCCGCTGCAGCAGGCGGGGACGCGGATCCGCGCCGGGGCGGTGATCGAGGCGATCGACAGCGAGGCGATCGGCGCGGGCGCGTGCTGGTACCCGCTGCTCAACCACAAGGCCGGTACGCTCGTGCGGCTCGCCCTGCTCGACCCGAAGGACGGCGCGCGCTGGGAGGAGACGGTCAAACCGATCACGTGGATGGCCCAGTCGCACGTGCTCTACGAGCGTTGGCTGCGCTCGCGCCGCGACGAGGTCGCCAGGCTGTCGGGCGGCCGCCTCGGGTACGCCCACATCCGCGGCATGAACGACGGCGCCTACCGCGAGATCTTCGAGGAGATCTTCGGCCGCGACGTGGACAAGGACGCCATCGTCCTCGACACGCGGTTCAACGGCGGCGGCAACCTCGTCGAGCAGCTCACCACGTTCCTCTCCGGCCGCATCTACGCGCGCGACGTGCCGCGCGGCCGCGAGGTCGGCACCGAGCCGTCGCAGCGCTGGACCAAGCCCTCGATCGTGATCATGAGCGAGGGCAATTACTCGGACGCCCACTGCTTCCCGATGGCGTACACGCAACTCGGTCTCGGCGAGACCGTGGGGATGCCGGTGCCCGGCACCTGCACGTCGGTGTGGTGGGAGCGCCTGCAGGACAAGGACCTCGTCTTCGGCATCCCCGAGGTGGCGCTGGTGGACATGCAGGGCGACATCATGGAGAACAAGCAGCTGATGCCGACCTACATGGTGGCCAACGACCTGGCGTTGGTGGCGTCCGGGCGCGACCAGCAACTCGAGAAAGCGGTCGCGGTGCTGCTGGCGAAGTTGCCCAAGCGCTGAGACGAGCGCGGCGCGCCGGCGTCGGCCAGCGGGTTCAGTCCGGAGGTGGGCGGAGGCGGACGAGTTTGGCCTGCATGATGGCGAGGATCTCGTCCTCCATCGCCGCCATGCCCTCCGCCGCCAGCCGGCCGAGGTTGCCGAGCGACGCGGCCCTGTCGGCGCCGACGATGCCGTCGCTGACCGGGATGACGAGTCCGGCGCGGGCGAGGCTGGCGGCGCGGAACGCCGCGTCGACTCCCGTCATGGTCTTGAGGGCGCAGCCGATCTTGGCGCCGTCGCAGATCATCCCGGCGAGGTTGCCCACGATATTGGTGGTCGCCGCGGACGCCTCGTCCGGGCCGCCGCCCTCGAGCAGCACCAGCGCCGCCGCCACGCCGATCCCGCCGGCGATCGCGGAGCCGCACATCGCGGAGAGCGAGCCGAGGTGGTGCGTGACCCCCGAGGTGACGATGCAGGCCAGTGCCAGCGCCTCCTCGATGTGCTCCTGCGGCGCTCCCAGGTGGCGCCCCCAGAGCACGACCGGCACGGATGCTGTGATCCCCTTGTTGCCGGAGCCGGCGAGCGACATCACCAGCATGTCCTCGCCCGACATGCGAGCGTAGACGCCGGCCGACACCAGGCGGCCGATGCGGGTCAGCCCGTCGGTCTCGAGCGGGCGTAGGAAGCCTTCGGGCAGGAGCGACAACCCGTGGTCGGCAATCGCCAGGTTGTACTCCACCCCGCGCCGCAGGGCCGCGCGGTCGGCGGGTTTGGCGGCGCGCGCCGCGTCGATCGCGTGCGCGAACGACAGCGACGCGGCCCAGCCGCGGGCGGCAGCGGTTTCGTCAACCCCCGGCTCGACGTCCAAGGGCAGCGCCTTGCCGTCGCGCTCCAGGCGGATGAGGCGCGTGTGCTCGCGCTCGAGCACGGCGCGTCCCACCCCTCCGGCCCGCTCGACCGTGCACTCGACGTACAGCTCCTTCTTGCTACGCTCGACCTCGACGGTCAGCGCGCCACGCGCGATCAGGTCGCCGGCCCCCTGCAACACGGGTGCGCCGACGCCGCGAAAGCACTCCAGCTTGCACGATGCGTCCTCGAGCAGCGCGCCGATGGCGAGCGCCCAGAGGATCCCCGCGCGGTGGCCCGAGTTCGGGATCCCGACCGCGTAGCAGTTCTTGTAGATGCGTGGGTCGCACACGAGACGCACGTGCCGGACCTCGCCCGCGGCCTGGGTCGCGGCGCTCGCCGCCGCGTAGGCGACCGCCGCCGGCTCGGTGCACCCGAGCGCCGGCCGCCATTCCGCCGCCAGCAGGTGTGAGAGGTCCATGCTCCCCCTGCGCGCCGCGCCGCGAGGGCCAGTCCGCGCCAAGTCCCGCATTGTAACCTCCGGCCGACGGCTGCCGTCTTGAACGGTAGCGGGCCGGGACGAAATGTCGGGCTGTGCCCTCCGGGGCGGGTGCCGTGCCGAGAACGCCGCTCGGAGGGGTTAGGCCAGGCCCAGGCGGAGGTCGGCTCATGGTGCGCGTCCCTACGGGTTTGGTCATTGTCGCCTCCGTCGTCGCGTTCATGGTCAGTCCCGCCAGCGCGGCCGAACTGCGCGGACGGTTCCTTGTCGGCGCGCGGCCCGCGGCTGGAGTGACGGTTTCCGCCGTCGCCTGCGAGGCGCCCCTCGACCAGGCTCGACGCGAGGCCCGCGGGCTGCCCCCGCCGCCGCCGCTCGCCACGGTCGCCGCGGGACCGGATGGGAGGTACGTCCTTCGGGTCCCCGCGGCTGCTGGGAAGGAAACTCTGTTCGACGTGCGGGTCGAGGGCGCCAGTCTGGCCGCGGCCTCGCTCGCCGGCCCGTGGGACGCCTCGGAAAGCGTGGACCTCGGCGATCACGTGCTCCTGGCCGGGAGCGCTCTCACGGGGCGGGTGTGCGGCCCCACCGGAGCCGGCGTCGCTGATGCCGAGGTCGTGTTGCTGACTCCGGGCGAGCCGGGCGGCGATCCCGATCTCGATGGCGCGCCGGCCCGGGCCCGAACGGCCGCCGACGGCAGCTTCCGCCTCGACGGCGCCCGTCCGGCCGGCAACGCGCTCACCGTGGAGAAAGACGGGTTCCTGACGGTCCGGCTGACCGGAGTCAGGGCTGGTTCGCTGCCGGCGCCGGTCGTCCTCGGCGGCGGTGTGCCGGTCGCCGGGTCCGTGCGCTCGGTCGGCGGGAAAGCGCCCGCGGCGGGAGCGCTGGTGCGGCTCGAGGGTCGCGTGACGACCCGCTGGGTCGTGACGGCGGCCGACGGCTCGTTCACGGTCCCCAACGCCCCGGCTGGGACCGTCATGGCCGTGGCCGACGCGGGCGAGGGCGGCTATGTCGAGCAGGGGAGCGTCCCGCTTCCGCTTCCCAAGGGCAAGGTTCTCGCGCTCGTCCTGCAGCCGCCGTCCGCCCTCGTGGGCCGCACGGTGGACGCCAAGACCGGGCGTGCGGTGCCGCGCGCCAGGATCGAGCTGCGAGCCGGTGGGAAGGCCCGTGCGGCCCGATCGGGGGCCGACGGGACGTACACCGTGCGCAACCTGCCGCCGGCGCTCTGGCAGGTGCGTGCGGACGAGCCGTCCTACGTGCGCTGGGCCCGAGCCGGCGTTGCCGTGCCGGCGGGCGAGACCAAACAGCTCGACATCCCGCTCGTCCTCGGCGCGTCGCTGGCGGGGCGCGTCACCGATGAAGCCGGCAAGCCGGTCGCCAACGCCCAGGGCGTCGTTGCGCAAAGCGGCCCGATCAACCTGCAGCGCATCGTGCGGCGGATGCGTGGCGCTGAACCCCCTACGTTTCGGACCGGGCCGGACGGCACCTTCAAGGCCACACGCCTCGTCCCGGGTGCGAGCCAACTCCTCACGATCACGCATCCGGATTTCGAGCGGGCGACGGTCGGCGGTCTCTCGCTCCTCCCTGGAGCCACGAAGGCTGGGGTGGTCGTCGTACTTCAGCGCGGCTCAACGGTGGCGGGAGTGGTCAAGGACGGCAAGGGTCATCCTGTCGCCGGCGCCGAGGTGACGCTTGCCCAGTCGTTCATGTTCGGCGGTGGCCGGGGCGGCGGGCGTGGCGGCGGCCCGGCGTTCGCTGGGTTGGCCGGCGGGGCTGGTGCTGACCGCAAGGCCGAGACAACCGGAAACGATGGGACGTTCGCCGTCCGCGGCGTGGCGCCGGGGGAGTACGTGCTGGCCGTCACGCGCTCCGGCTATGCCACCGAACGAATCGACCCCGTGAAAGTCGCAAAGAGCGGACCGCCGCCGCCCCTCACCGTGACGCTCGGCCCCGGTGCGATCATCTCGGGCCGCGTCGTGCGCAAATCGGGGGCGGGCGCCGAAGGCTTCGTGATCGTGGCGGCCGTGCCGGGGGTCCCGCGCTTCAGCGGCGGCGTGCGGGCCGACCAACCCACCGGGCCCGACGGCGGTTTCTCGATCGATGGCCTCAAGCCGGGGCAGAGCTACGACCTCCAACTCCTCGGGCCCACCGGGATCGGTCAGGGCAAGCGCGGCGTCATGGCGCCGGCGCCGTCCGTCGTCCTGACCGTGGCGGGACCGGGCCGCATCACCGGGACGGCGCGTGACGCGCAGGACGGCCACCCGCTCACCGACTTCCTGGTCTCGTACGAAGCCGACAGGGGCGGCGGCCTCCGGGGCGTCATGAGGGGCGCGGCCGGTGGCGCCGGCGGGGCGGCTGCGGGAGGGCCGGGGCAGCCGGTGGAGGTGACCAGCGGCGACGGCACGTTCGCGATCGAGGACGTGCTCGCCGGGACCTGGAGCGTCGTCGTCCAGGCCAAGGGGTACCAGCGCGCGCACACCGGCGGTGTCGTGGTGGAGGAGGGCGCAACCGCGGCCGGCGTCGAGGTCAGGGCCGCCAAGGGTGCGGCGTTGAAGGGCCATGTCGTGGACGCACTCACGGGCGCCCCGGTGGCGAACGCGACGGCATCGGTTGCGGCGGCCGGCTCGGCCCCAGGGTTCGGGGGCGCGGGCGCAGCGGCGTCCGACGGCGACGCCACGACCGACGCGGACGGTCGCTTCGAGCTCGCCGGCGTCGCGACGGGCAAGCAGACGCTGCACGTGACGCAACCCGACTACACCGACGCCTCCCAGGCCGTCGAGGTCACCGGCGACGACGCCACGGTCGAGGTCCGCATGACCCAGGGCGGGGTGCTCGCCGGAGTGGTGGCCTCGGACGCGGGCGGGCCGGTGCCGGGCGCCACCGTGTCGCTCGCGGAGGCGGGAGGGGGCGGCGGTTTCGGGTTCGGGCCGGGCGCGGGCGCCCAGCAGACGATGAGCGACGGCGCGGGGCAGTTCAGTTTCGACCACCTCGGCGCCGGCCGCTACATCGCCACCGCGACGCTCGGCTCGAACACCTCCGCGCCCGCCGAGGTCGTGCTCCAGGCAGGTCAGTCGCAGCAGGGCGTCACACTCCAGCTCCAGGCCGGCGTCACGATCCAGGGCACCGTGTCCGGTCTGCCCGCCGCGATGGTCAACGGCATGACGGTGACCGCGGCGGGCGCCGACTCCTACACCGGATCGATGCGCGTGGGCGCCGACGGCGGCTTCGAGTTCGACAACGTTCCGGTCGGCGTCGTCACGCTGCGCGGCACGGCCACCGACCCGAGCGGCTCGACTCGCAGCGCCACGAAGCAGGTGACCGCAACGGCGGACCAACCCATCCTCCCGGTCGAACTGGTGTTCGACCCGGGGTACACGCTCTCCGGCCAGGTCACCCAGGGGGGGCAGCCGATCGCGGGCGCCAACGTCTTCGCCGGTCTGCTCGGCGGCGGCGGGCGCCAGGCCACCGCGGTGACCGACGATGCCGGGAGCTACCAGCTCACCGGCCTGCAGGAGGGCACGTACACGGTCGGCGCGATCTCGGCCGCGGCCGGTTCCTCCCAGCGCCAGACCGTGACGCTGACGTCCGACCAGACGCTCGACATCGAGTTCCCGAGCGCGAAGATCACCGGGCAGGTCGTCGACGCCGACGGCAACCTCCCCCTCGCCAACGCGACTGTGACGGCGACGGCGCAGGATCCGAACGCCTCCCCGGGCGCGCGGCAGCGCCCCGTCACCACCGACAGCAACGGGCAGTTCTCGTTTGCCGGCCTCGACGAGGGGTCCTACACGCTGGCCACCAGCCGGCCCGATTACCAGCTCGACACCCGCGACGTCACCGCCTCCGACCAGGGGACCGATGGGCTCGTCATCACGTTGAAGCGCGGCGCCGGGATCGGCATCAAGGTGGTGGACGGGATCGCCGGCGTGCCGCTGCCCGGGGTCATGGTGGGCGTGTTCGGGCCGGGGATGACGCCGCTTTTCGGCCCCTCGGCGATCGCCCTCGACGGCGACGGCGTGGGTGAGATCCCGTCACTGCCGCCGGGGACGTACACCGTGGTTGCGGCGGCGTCCGGCTACGCGCCGGTGCGCCTCGACGGCGTCAACGTCCCGTCGCCGGTCGTGACCATCGCCCTGACTCCGGGGGGCACGGTCATGGTGCAGGCCGGTCCCAAGACGCTCGCGGCGGGCACGGCGACGGGCACGGTCGCCACCACGGGCGGGCAGCCGGCGCTCCTGTCGTTGTTCAACCTGCAGGGGAGCATTGCGATCTCGGAGCCCAACGTGCAGCTGCGCAACGTGCCCCCGGGGAGCTACGTGCTCGCGCTGCCGGCGGTCCAGGTCTCGCAGGCGTTCACCGCCATCGAGGGGAACGCGACGGTCGTCGCGCTGCCCTGACGGGAGTACCGGCGGGCGCGGGGCCGTCAGGTCGCCGCGTCGGGGCCGGCGGGGGCCGGCTTCGCGGCGTCTTCGAGCAGCGCCGCGATGATCAGCGAGAGGACCGTGCCGATGAGCACCGTGAACACCGGCACGAGCAACGCCTGGACGCCCGGCGCCAGCATCATGCGGGTCATCCGTTCCGCCTGCGCCATCTGGGATTCGGCGAGTCCGGCGGCCGCCCACTTCGCCCGCACCATATCGATCGTGTACTCGGCGAAGTTGACGTTGATGAACCTGAAATGCACGTACGTGTAGACGGCGCTCATCAGGCCGGAGTACAGAGAGATCATGACCCCGGCTCCCAGGCGCTGGCCGTAGGTGAGCTTCCGCCCGGGCCGCTCGTCGCGAACCGCCTTGATCCCCAGCCACAGCACGACGGCGTCGATGCCGATGCCCAGCCACTGCACGTACTGGCCGGTGCTCAGGCGTTCGGTCTGAAGGCCGGTGAAGAAGAGAACCAGCTGGAAGACGGTTGCCGCGATCGTCAGGACCAGCGCGTAGAAGAACTTGGTGCTCATCGTGCTCTCCCGTCGTTGCCCGAAACAGGGGCGTCGGCTGCGCGAAGGGTAGCACCTGGGGCAGAGGGCGCGGAAGCCGGCCTCGGCGGCAGCGGACTCTCGCCGGTTCGGGGGCCGGGGCGAAGCGGGCGGGGCCGCGGTATGATCGCCGTCCTGGGGGAGGGGACGGTCCCACGCGCTACCGCTGCCTGATCATCGACCACGACGACACGGCCGTCGACAGCACGAGGCGCGTGCACTACCCGGCCCACGTCAGATCGATGGAGGTGCTGCGGCCGGGCTCGTCGCCGATCGATCTCGATACCTGGTTCGCGAAGAACTGCGACCCCGGGATCATGGGCTTTCTCGTCGAGGAGCTCGGCCTGACGCCCGACGAGCTGGCCGTGGAGCACGACATCTGGCGCGGGTTCACGGCGCGGGAGACGCCCCATTTCTACCCCGGGTTCCTCGAGGCGTTGGCGGCGTACAAGGCGCAGGGCGGCCGTGTCGCCGTCGTCTCGCACTCGGAGAGTCACGTGATCGAGGCCCACTACCGGGCTGCGAATGGCGGTCACGGCCCGATGCCCGACCTCGTGTTCGGATGGGAACTTGGAGCGGACCGGCGGAAGCCGAGCCCGTACCCCGTGCTCGAGACGGTCCGCCGGCTGGGTCTGGAGCCGCGGGACGTCCTCGTCGTGGACGACCTCAAGCCGGGCGTCGTCATGGCTCAGGATGCCGGCGTGGACGCCGCGGCGGCCGGCTGGGCCCACGACATCCCCTCGATCCGCGCGTTCATGACGAACTCGTGCGTGGCGTACTTCGCGACGGTCCCCGATTTCGCCGAGTTCATCCTGCGCTGACGCCGTCTCGGCGCCAGGGCGCCGGCCGGGCACGCAGGGAATCAGCCGTCACGGCGCCGCGAGGAGGTCCTCGACCCACGCGCGCAGATCGCTCTTGACCTCGGGCCACGGCGCCGGCCGGAGCAGGCGAAGCTCCGGCTCCTGTTCCGCGTCATCGAAGTAGGCAAGGCTCCGCACCACGTGGCCGACGTCAACGGCGGCGTACTTCTGCGTGAAGAGGTCCAGCGTCTCCGCGAGCGAAAGCCCCCCGTTGACCATGAACCAGAGATCTACGAAGTCCTTGCGACTTCCCCGCGATGCGATCGCTGCGAGCTTCATCGCGCCGATGTCCTCGACGGTGGCCAGGGGCAACAGGTCGGGCGCCGGACGCTGCGGTGGCCGCAGGCATGGGTAGGCATATCCGAAGAAGCTGACCTCGACGCCATCGAGGGCCCCCTCGAGGGTGCGGGACGCGGTGGAGGTGACGACAAAACCGGGCAGGGCCGCGCGCAGCCTCTCGAGCAGTGGCTCGACCGTGTTGAACGTCGGTGAGAAGAGATCGAGGTCGACCGAGAGACGATGCCCGATGCGAAGGGCGAGGGCGGTTCCTCCGGCGAGGTAGAAATCGGAGCCCGCCAAGGCCGAGGACACCGAGCGAAACGCAGCCGCGACTTCCGGCGGCACCGCGGACCACTGCAGCGTCAACCTCTCCACGCGCGCTGTCCTGCGATCGCCGCGGCGACCCAACGGTCGGCCTGACATTCCGGCGCATGACAGACCGTGGACCAGAAGCGAAGCTCGCGCGGAGCCAGCGTCTTGTGCCCCCGCTCCGCCAGGAACCCGGCCAGCCGCTCGCGCCCGAACGAGGCGAGCAACCACCGCATGTCGACCCACGTGCCGCGTTCCATCACGCGCCCGATGATCGCTCGCTCCCAGACCTCGCCGAAAGGGTCGGCAGGCATGTCGAAATCGTGCAGAAGTTTGCGTACCGAAAGCGGGAGTTCCACAGCTATATTGTAGCACATGTCTCGTGTTGATAAACACTTCGCCGGTCCACCACCACCGCGGCGGCGGGTCCGTGACCCGCCGGGTTGGTGCTCGTGGCCCGGCGGCACCCTAACGCGGCGCGACCGGCGAGAAGAACGGCGCCTGTTGCTCGGCGAGCCCCATGTCTTCGGCGGCGTAGTACGCGACCACCATCTGCTGCGCGCCGGGACGCGTGTAGACGTCGGCGCGCGGGTGCTCGATGACCCCGGCGATGACTTCCGCCACCTCCTCGGCCGTCTGCGCGCCGGGAATCCTGCGGGAGTCGGCGCCGCCGTGGCGGGCGTTGACTCCGAAGGAGGTCGCCACGACCCCCGGGTGGACGGAGCTGACGTAGATGCCGGGGTAGGCGGGACGCAACTCCATCCGCAGGTTCGCGGTGAGCGCGTTCAGGGCGTGCTTCGCGGCGCTGTACGCCGAGCGGGCCACGGCCAGCGGCATCCGCCCGAGCATCGAGGACACGTTGATGACGTGCCCGCGGCCGCGCTCCTTGAAGTGCGGCAGCACGGCTTGCATCCCGTACAGCGCCGACTTGACGTTGACCAGCATCATCTCGTCGAAGTCCTCGTCGGCCAGCTCTGACACCAGTCGCGTGATGCCGCGTCCGGCGTTGTTGACCCAGACGTCGATCCGGCCGAAGCGGGCGAGCGCGAACACGAGAGCGCGGCTGACGTCCTCGCGCCGGGTGGCATCCGCCACGACCGGCAGCGCCTCCGGGCCGCAGCGCGCGGCGACCTCGCCCAGTTC
>PKYI01000019.1 GCA_003133645.1 Acidobacteriota bacterium
CGCGGTCGGGCGCGTGGCTGCTGGCGGCGGCGCCACAGGCGGCGAGGCAGGCTCGGGCGCGGTTGCCGCTTTCGCGGCGGGCGCTTTCGCGGTGGCGGCCGGGGGCGCCGCCTCGGCAGTTGGGGCAGGGGCGATCTCGACGGCCTCGCCCGCCTGTGCGATCACGCCGATGACGGTCTCCACCGCGACGGTGGTCCCGGGGCCGTGCAGGATCTTGGCGAGCCGGCCGCCGGCTGGCGCCGGCACCTCGGCGTCCACCTTGTCGGTCGAGATCTCGAGCAGCGGCTCGTCCTTGACGACCTCGTCCCCCTCGCCCTTGAACCAGCGGACGATCGTCCCCTCCGTGATCGACTCGCCCATTTGCGGCATCAAGACGTTGACCGGCATGTGCGCCCCCTGAGAGAAGAAAGTTTAAGAGTTAAGGGTTAAGAGTTAAAAGTCGAAAGTCAAAAGTAAAGAGCGAAAAGCTAACTGCTAACGGCGAACGGCAGACAGCGACCGGGTAACAGCCGAGGACAGCCGGAGCTTCCGGCGCGGCGCCGGGGCTAGAAGTTGATCGTCGCACCGTGCACCCCCTCGGCCGCCTCGTGAATCGCCTCGTGCAACGTCGGGTGGGCGTGGATCGTGCGGATGAGTTCCTCGGCGGTGAGCTCGCCGCGCAGCGCCGCCTCGCCCTCGGCGACCAACTCGGTGGCGTGAGGGCCGACGATGTGGAGGCCGAGGACCTCGTCGTACTTCGCCTCGGCGACGACCTTCACGAAGCCCGCCGTCTCTCCCAGGATCGCCGCCTTGGCGCTGGCGGTGAACGGGAAGGTGCCGGTGCGAACGTCGTAGCCCTTCTCGCGCGCCTGCGCCTCCGACAGGCCGATGGCGCCGACCTCGGGCCAACAGTATGTGCACGACGGCACCTGGTTGTAGTTGATCGGCGGCGGGTTCTTTCCCGCGATGTGCTCGGCGGCCATCACGCCCTGCATCGAGGCGACGTGGGCGAGCCACGGCGTGGTCAGCAGATCGCCAATCGCGTAGACTCCCGCCTCCTGCGTGCGGCAGAACTGGTCCACGACGATCCGGCCGCGCTCGATCTGGACCTTCGTGCTCTCGAGCCCAATCCCCTCGAAGTTGGCTTGCCGCCCGACGGCCAGCAGCAGCTTGTCGGCCTCAAGGTCGAGCGTCTCGAAGCCCGCGGTGACCGCCTTGCAGCGGACGACGCCCTCGGCGACCTTGACGTCCTCGGCCCGGGTCGCGACGTGCACCGCGATCCCCTGGCGGCGGAACGCCTTGGCGACCTCGGCGGAGACGTCGGCATCCTCGAGCGGCAGGACGCGGTCGAGCAGCTCGACCACCGTGACCTTGGAGCCGAACCGGGAGAAGATCGACGCGAACTCCATCCCGACCGCGCCGGCGCCGAGCACGAGCAGGCGCGGCGGCACCTCGGTGAGTTCGAGCGCGTGGTCCGAATTGATAAAGCGGCCGCCGTCGGCGGCGAGGAACGGCAGGTCGCCGCAGCGCGAGCCGGTCGCCAGGATGACGTTCCTCGCCGAGAACTTCTCGGTCTTGCCGTCGGGTCTCGTGACCTCGACCGTCCGGCCGCCTGCGAGGCGGCCGGTCCCCTGCACCCACCCGACCTTGTTCTTCTTGAACAGGCCCTCGATGCCTTTGGCGTTCTTGGCCACGACCCGACGCTTGTGCGCGTGGGCGGCGGCGAGGTCGAGCGCCACGCCGCTGCAGACGACGCCGAACTTGCCGCCCTCGCGGGCCTGCTGGAGCAGGTCCGCCGTGTGCAGCAGCGCTTTGGTGGGGATGCAGCCACGGTGAAGACAGGTGCCGCCGAGGAACGCGTCCTTCTCCACGACGAGGACGTTCAGCCCGAGCTGGCCGGCCCGGATCGCGGCGACGTAGCCGCCGGGGCCGGAACCGATGATCACGAGGTCGTGCGCGGCATCAGTCATGGCGAAACTTCCTCCGAAGCCGCGAGTGGCGGCGACTCATTCTAGCCCGGACGCGGGGCGGTGGCGCTACACGACGATGATTCTGGGGAACGATGCCCTGGCAAAGGTCTTGTCCTTGCGGCAGTAGACGGAATAGGTGTAGACGATCGGCTCCTTGCCCTTCGCGACCGAGACGGTGAGCGTCTTGCCCCTGGCTGGCACGCCGAACAACGGCCCGCGGGTGCGCGGGAAGAGGTCGGCCGCCCGGCCGGGCGTCGGAACGAACACCGTCAGGGGACCGACCTTCGACCTGAAGGCCACCGTGCCGCCGGGGCGGACGCAGGCCTCCCGCGGGTCTACGCGGCACTCCCCTTTTTCATCGCGGAACACGGTGACGACCACGCGCTTCGGGCATGCCTTCTCCACCTTCTTGGTCTTGACGACGGGTTTGGGTTGGGCCTTGGTCCTACGGACGTTCCTTTCCATGTTTCCTCTCCTTTCGTACTCGACGCCCGGCCGGGTGCGACCGGCATCGCGTCGGTTCGAAGCGCGGCGCGAGGCTGGAGCCGTCTCCCATCCGCCTCGGCCGGGTTGCAACGTCCAGTGTCGTGAGCCACATTGTGCCACGTTGCACAACTGACCCGCAGGGGTTCGCCACGTCGTTCATCGCGGAGCGCCTCTGCCGTCGTGCCGGAGCAGCCTGGCGACGCGCGGGTCCTGCAACAAGCGCTCGAACGCGGGTCTCTGCTCGATGTCGGCCGCGGGAAAGCCGAGCTTGAGGCCGGTCCCGATCCAGGCGATCGCCCGGTCGTTCTCCCCGAGGTCAGCCCAGACGTCTGCGATTGCGACCGCGAGGTCCGCCTGCTCGCGCCCGGCCGCTTCGATCTGGGCAAGGTAAGCTCGCGACCTGTTCTTCTCCCCGAGGGTGGCGCAGTAGCTCGCCAGGTCGGCCAGGACCACCGGGTCATGGGGGTTGACGCCCAACTGGCGCTCAGCGAGCTTCACGGCCGTCAGGAGCGCCTCGCGCGCCTGCGGTTCGTGGCCGCCGAGCCAGTGGTAGGCGATCCCCGTGTTGCCCCACACGACGTAGTCGCGGTCGTCGAGCGCGCACGCCTTCTCGTACCGTCGGATCGCTTCGTTCCAGTCCTTTTGCACGAACGCCAGGGTGCCGAAGTTCGAGTAGGCCGCGTAGGTCGGCCGGATCGCGATGGAGCGCTCGAACATCGCGCGTGCATCGGGATAGCGCCCGGCGCTGAAGTAGAGGGCGCCGAGGTTGTTCGCGATCCACTCGTTGTTTGGGTCGAGCGCCATCGCCTGGCGGTACAGCGCCTCGGCTTCCGGATAGCGGCTGCGGTGCAAGTAGAATTGCGCGAGGCTCTTGTACGACGGCCAGAGACCCGGCTGGGCGGCGATCGCGCGTTTGTACGCCGCCTCGGCCTCGCCGAAGCGGCCGAGCGTCTCGTACGCCCGCGCCAGGCCGCTTAGCGCGCTCGCGTCCGCCGGGTTCGGGACGAGCGCGAGTTCGAACTCGCGCACCGCGTCCTCGGCGTCGCCCTTCGTGAGCCGGATGACCCCGAGCGCGGCGTGGACCTGGGGAAGCGTGGGATCGAGATCGGCGGCCCTGCTGCCGGCGGCGACGGCCTTGGCGACGAGGTCGGGGTCCTTCACCGTCTGGTACTGGGCGAGGTAGGCCTCGCCCAGGCCCGCGTACGCCAGGGCGAACCTCGGATCCAGCGCCACCGCCCGCTCGAACAGGGCGACGGCCGCCGCGGTGTCCGGGGTCCCCTTGCTCGGGTGCAGCGCGCCAAACGCTCGCAGGTAGGAGTCCTGCGCCGCGGCGACGGTCGTGCCGCCGGGCAAGGGCTTCCTCCGGGCGTCGCGCGGCAGCTCGAGATCGAGCATCTCGGCGAGCGCCCACACCGCCTTGTCCTCGAGCAGGTAGAGCTCCGCGTCGCTCTCGTCGATCGTCTTGGAGCTGATCTGGCGGGCCGTCGGGCCATCCACCCGGTTGACGTTGAGCGTGACCCGGACGTGGCCCGCGTCGCGCTGGACGAACCCGGTGATGGCCAGGTTCACGCCCAGCGCGTCACGCGCCTTCATCGGGCTCGAGATCCCCTTGTCCCTGACATCGGAGAATGGCACGACCCACACCTGGTAGCGCTCGAGCTGGGTAAGCCGGCTCGTCAGGCTCTCCGGCAGGCCGTCGCAGAACCCCTGCTCCGACGGGTCGCCGCCGACGTTGCTGAACGGCAGCACCGCCAGGACCTTGTGGGCCGACGCCTCGGCCGGGTGGACGAGGGCGCGCAGGTCGGGCCGCAGCGCGACCGCCGCCGCCAGCGCGACGAGCAGCGCCCCGCCGAGGACGCCGATCGCCAGGCGGCGGCGCCTGGGTGGTTTGGCCGGCGCCATGCCCGGGGAGGTCGGCGCGGTCGCGAGGCTGAGGGTGCGCCGGACGCAATCGAGGTCGGTGCGCAGCTCCGCGGCGGTTTGGTAGCGTTCGGAGGGGTCCTTGCGCAGGCAGCGGGCGACGACCGCGGCGAGCGGGCGGGGCACGCCAGGCCGGACGCTCTCCAGGGGCGCGATCTCCTCGTTGAGGACGGCGTACAGGACGCCCGGCTCGTTGCCGCCCGCGAACGGGAGGTGGCCGGCCAGCATCTCGTACATCACCACGCCGAGCGACCACAGGTCCGAGCGTTGGTCGGCCGCAACGCCGCGGGCCTGCTCCGGCGACATGTACGCCGCCGTGCCGACGACCTGGCCGGTCCTGGTGGTAACCCGCGCCTGCCCGGCCAGGGTCGCCAAGCCGAAGTCGACGAGCTTGACGGTGCCGTCGCTGGTCAGCATGACGTTCGCGGGCTTGATGTCGCGGTGGACGATCCCGTGCTGGTGCGCCTGGTCCAGCCCCTCGGCGATCTGCGTCGCGGTGACGAGAGCCTCGTCGATGGCGAGCGGTCCGCGCGCGAGGCGGCTCTTGAGCGACTCGCCGTCCACGTACGCCATACAGATGAAGACCTGGCCATCCGGTGTCTCGTCGATCTCGTGGATGGTACAGACGTGCGGGTGGTCGAGGGCGCTGGCCGCCTGCGCCTCCAGCATGAAGCGCTCCTTCGCCGTATCGTCCCTGGTCAGCTCGGGCGTGAGGAACTTCAGGGCGACGAAGCGCTTGAGGCGCGTGTCCTCGGCCTTGAACACGACGCCCATCCCGCCCCCGCCCAGGCGCTCGACGATCGTGTAGTGGGAGACCGTCGTTCCGATCACACGCCACGCCGGGGGCTCCGGATACGCCCCTCCACGGTCCTCGGAAAATGCAGAACGCACACGCTCATTGAACGGACTCTATGTTCCATATCGTGCAGGAACAGGTTTTTGTCAAGTCACGGCGGGCAGTTGCGGTGGCCCGCGCCGGCGCGATAATCGGGTCATGCGCCCCGCCGCCGCTCCTGTCGTGTCGGTCGTGACGCTGCTGGCGCTCGGTTTCGCAGCCGCCGTCGCGCAGGCGGTGCTGCTGCGCGAGGCGATGGCGGCGATCGGGGGTTCGGAGCTGGCGTGGGGCTCGGTGCTCGCGGTGTGGCTGGCCGGGATCGGGGCCGGGGCGTGGTTGGGCGCCCGGCGCGGCGGAGCGCCGCTCGCCGCGCTCGGTCCGCTCGCGGTGTTGGCGCTGACCGGCGCGGCGGTCATGCTCGTACGCGCCGCCCCGGTGCTGACGGCCGC
>PKYI01000103.1 GCA_003133645.1 Acidobacteriota bacterium
AGCGCATCGCGGCGGCGCCTTCGTCGGGTCCAGTGCCGCCGAAGGCGCCGCCGCGATGCGCTACACCGAGTGCCGGATGGCCGCCGCGGCCCAAGCGATGACCGCTGGGCTTGACGAGGACACCGTCGACTTCCGGCCGAACTACGACAACCGCGAGCACGAACCCGTCGTACTGCCGGCCCGTTTCCCGAACCTCCTCGTCAACGGGTCCACCGGCATCGCGGTCGGCATGGCCACGAACATCCCGCCGCACAACCTCGGCGAGGTGGTGGACGCCTGCGTGGCGCTCGCCCGAAACCCCGGCATCTCCCTCGACGAGCTGATCAAGCTCCTGCCCGGTCCGGATTTCCCCACCGGCGGCATCATCCGCGGTATCGCCGGCATCCGCGAGGCGTACACGACCGGCCACGGCTCGGTCCAGATGCAGGCTCGCGCCCGCATCGAGCACCAGAAGAAGGGCGAGCGCGTCGCGATCATCATCAGCGAGCTGCCGTACCAGGTGAACAAGGCGCGGTTGGTGGAGCGCATCGCCGAGCTGGTGCAGGGCAAGGAGATCGAGGGGATCGCGGACCTGCGCGACGAGTCCGACCGCGACGGCATCCGGGTCATGGTGGAGCTCAAGCGCGACGCGGTGCCGCAGGTCGTGCTGAACCAGCTCTTCAAGATGACCCCGATGCAGTCGAGCTTCGGGATCACCTTCCTCGCCATCGTCGACAACCAGCCGCGGGTGCTGACGCTGCCGCAGATGCTCGGCTACTTCCTCGAGCACCGCAAGGAAGTGGTCACGCGGCGGACCCGCTACGAACTGGCGCGCGCCCAGGAGCGGGCCCACATTTTGGAAGGACTCGTCATCGCCCTCGACCACCTCGACGCTGTCATCAAGACGATCCGCGCCGCGGCCGACCCGCCGTCGGCGAGGACCGCCCTGATGGGCAACTTCGGCCTCTCCGAACTGCAGGCGCAGGCGATCCTCGACATGCGGCTGCAGCGCCTCACCGCCCTCGAGCGCGACAAAATCGTCGCCGAGTACAAGGACGTGACGGCGCTGATCGAGCGGCTCAAGGCGATCCTCGCCGACGAGCAGCTGGTGCTCGACATCATCATCGGCGAGCTCGAGGAGACCAAGCGCCGGTTCGCCGACCCGCGGCGCACGGAACTGCTCCCCGAGGAGGCCGAGTTCTCGATCGAGGACCTCATCGTCGACGAGGACGTCGTCGTCACCGTCACCCGCTCGGGCTACATCAAGCGCGCGCCGGTCTCCACCTACCGCGCCCAGCGGCGCGGCGGGCGCGGGCGGCGCGGCGCCGCGGTGCGCGACGAGGACCCGGTGGAGCACCTGTTCGTCGCCTCCACGCACGACTTCCTCTTGGTGTTCACCTCGGTGGGCAAGGTGTACGGGATCAAGGTGCACGAGGTCCCGGAGGCGAGCCCGGCCGCGCGCGGCAAGGCGATCGTCAACCTCCTCCCGGTCGCGCAGGATGAGAAAGTGGCCGCGCTCGTCGCCGTCAAGGAGTTCGACCCCGAGCACTTCCTCCTCTTCGCGACGAAGAAGGGCAAGGTCAAGAAGACCGAGCTGGCCGCCTACGCGAACCCGCGCTCGTCGGGGATCATCGCGATCGCGCTCGAGGAAGGCGACGACCTGCTCGACGTCCGCCTCACCGACGGCGCCAGCCACGTCTTCCTCGGAACCCACAAGGGGATGGGGATCCGCTTCCCGGAGAGCGGCGTCCGCCCGATGGGGCGCGTGGCCGCCGGCGTCCGCGGCATCTCGCTGCGCGGCGACGACTTCGTCGAGACGATGGCGGCATTCCCGGCGGACGACAAGGGCGAGATCCTGGTCGTGGCCGAGCGCGGCTTCGGCAAGCGCACGCCGGTCACGGATTTCCGCGAGCAGGGGCGCGGCGGCAAGGGGACCATGCTCATGCGGGTGACGTCGCGGACCGGCAGCGTGGCCGGGATGCGGCACGTCAGCGGCGACGAGGACATCATGCTCGTCACCGCGCAGGGCATGATGATCCGCACCTCGGCGGCGGGCGTCCGCCGCATCGGCCGTGCCACCCAGGGGGTCAAGCTTATCGAGATCGAGCCGGAGGACAAGGTCGTGGCGGTGGTCCGCCTCGCCGAGCGCGAGGTCGCCGAGGACGAAACCGACCAGGAAACGTTGTTCTAGGCAGTGGGAGGGGAACTTATGAAGCTCTTTATCGATACCGCGAACGTCGCCGAAATCACCGAGGCCGCCTCGTGGGGGATCCTCGACGGTGTCACCACCAACCCCTCCCTCGTCGCCAAGGAAGGGCGCAGCTACCACGAGTTGGTCGCCGAGATCTGCCGGATCGTGCCCGGACCGGTCTCCGCCGAGGTGCTCGCCACCGACGCCGAGGGGATGGAGCGCGAGGGCCGCGAGCTGGCCGGCATTGCCGAGAACGTCGTCGTCAAGCTCCCGATCACCCAGGACGGGATCAAGGTCTGCTCCCACTTCTCGGAGGAGGGAATCGCGACCAACCTGACGCTCTGCTTCTCGCCGGCGCAGGCGCTGCTCGTGGCTAAGGCGGGCGCGACGTACGTCAGCCCGTTCGTGGGGCGGATCGACGACGTCGGCCAGGACGGGATGCAGCTCGTGCGCGAGATCGTGCAGATCTACGACGCCTACGAGTTCCCGACGCAGGTGCTCGTCGCCTCGGTGCGCCACCCGCAACACGTCGTCGAGAGCGCGCTGGCCGGCGCGGACGTCGCCACCGTCCCGCTCAAGGTCCTGCAGTTGCTCTTCCGCCACCCGCTTACCGACATCGGCCTGCAGCACTTCCTCTCCGATTTCCGCGAAGCCAAGGACGTCCACTGACCCCGCGCGCCCTGCGGTCACGCCCCACATTTAAAATGATGTAGGGGCCGGAGCTTGTCCCCGTGACCGTTAACCTACGAGGGACGCGTGCTACCTCGCGGGCGGGGGCTCGGGTGCGCCGAACGCGAGGTCGGCGGCCGGCACCTCGACGTTGATCTCCGGCGTGTACGTCGTCGTGCTCTCCGAGTGGTAGGTCTCGAACGTCCTGTTCTCCTCGACCTTACGCAGCAACGAGGTCGCGCGGTCGATCCAGAGCGTGATGCTCTCGTCGAGCACCGTCACGCTCCTGGTGGGTCCCGTCGGCAGGGCGTAGGGAGTCTTGCGGCCCTTGCCCTTGATCCGGATGCAGGCCACGCCGCGGTCCACGCCGTCCTCGATCCGTTCCGGCGCGATCAGCAGCGACCCCTCGCCGATATCCTCAGGCAGCAGCAGCCCGGGGACGCGGACGGAGGAGCCGCCGGAGATCCCCGTGGCCGGCACGAGTGCTTCCTGCAGCGACCCCGGGTGCCGCACCCCGGGTTGGGCGTCCCACCACGAACGCACCTCGTTGCCGTCCGACCACACGATGTACCTGGAGGACCGGTCGCCGAGCCCGGTGTCGATGAACTGGAAGCGGAAGCGGCCGGGGCGCACGAACGCCGTCGCGAACGGCCGCTCGCTGGTGGCGCGCCCGCCGTCGGTGACGATCGTGGTCACTACCTTGCCGGTGTCGCGGTAGCTCGTGCAACCGGCGTAGACCTTCTGCATCGCCAGCAGGACCTTGATGGGAGAAGTCGCAGCGGCCTCGTCGCCGCCCTTTGGGGTCTCCTGCGCGTGTGACGCTGGTCCGAGTGCGAACACGAAGCCGGCAAGCACGACCGGCGCCCAAGCTCTCCTTGCCCCTATCATCGCCAGGCCCTCCCTTGTGGGCGCCCCGTCCCGCCCGCGCGCCTCAGCCGCCGCGGCACGGGGCCGCCGGCGACCGTTGTACCACCGCCGGCCGGCCGGGGCACCACCGGTCCGGTGCCGTGGCGGTTCCGGGGGAGAGGTTCCTCTAACGGGCCGGGTTGACGGTGGCGCCGCCGCTGCCGGTGTCGATGGCGATCCGCACCTTGCCGTCGCCGCGGCGGTAGCCCACGACCTTGTGGTCGCTCTTGACCGCCGTGGCATCGGCGAAGCCGCACGAGAGGCTGCCGCTGCCCTGGTCGGCGAACACCTCGAACGAGGCGTCGGCGGGAAGCCGCAGGCTGACGTGGCCGCTGCCGGTGTGGGCCTTGACGCGGCGCAGTCTCGCCCCGGTCAGCTCGGCGTCGATCCCGCCAGAGCCGGTGTCGCCGCGGAACTCCCCGGCGTCGGCCTGCTCGACCGTGATGCGGCCGGAACCGGTGTCCGCGACAATGAGGTCCGCCTTGACGCGCCTGATGCGGACCGGGCCGGAGCCGGTGTCGCAGGAGAGTTCCGTTCCATCGAAGCCGGTGACGTTGCACTCTCCGCTGCCGGTGTCGCACGAGAACGAGCCGGTGATCTCCTCGGCCAGGACCTCGCCGGAGCCGGTGTCGGCCTTAATCTCGCCCTTGAGGCGCCGGGCCGTGATGCCGCCCCGGCCGGTGTCGAGGAGGATCCGCCCCTCGATCCCGTCGGCGGAAAGAGCGCCCACGTGGTTCTTGAACGTCGCCGAGACCGCGCGCCGCGGCACCTGGACCTCGATGTCGGCCCAGAGCCGCGCACCGCTGCTCGAGCTGACGCGGACCCGGTGGCCGTCGTACTTGACCTCCGTCCCGTCCCAGCTCCCGAACAGCCATTCGAGCCCGTGGTGCCCGCGTCCGTGGTGATGACCCTCGTCGCGCGCCTCGTAGCGGATCGTCCGCTCGCGGTCGAGCGGGTAGATCACCCGCAGCACGGGGACGCCGTTCTCATCGCGGACCTGCTCGAACCGCATCGCGTCGGCGAGCGCCGCGTCGTCCGCGTGGACGGTGGCCACGGCCACGACCGCGTCGCCGTTGCCGGCGACCACCGTCATCGCGCCCGCTAGGTTTTCCACGACGAATGGCGCCGCCGGGTCGCCCGAAAGCTGGGCGCGCAACGTCCGCGTCGTCTCGGCCGCCGCCGCCCCGGCGGCCATCACCCCCACACACGCAAACAACAGAGCCCGTCGCAGCATGACCGCCTCCCTCGTGTCCGACACCCCATTCAACGAGCCCGGCGCCGCAAAGGTTCTCCTCATCGGCGCGGAGCCGCGGCAGCCGCTCGCGTCTCCGAACCCCGCGCCCACCCGGTGTCGTTGCGAGGCCGCGGTCCTGCGTGCGCGCCCGGTACCGGCGCGGTCTGTCAATTCGTTGGAAGGAGATGCACTTTCGCGCGATCTTCAGATCGTCGCGGGCGTCCGCTGGGAGTGATCGCGCGTCGCTCGGGGGTGGGATCGAGTCGCCCCGAACGCCTTGGGGTTGACCGGGCTCGTCTCCTTGACAGGGGATGTCGTCGAGACTAGGCTAGGAAAAGAATTCTGAGATTGAGGCGATAGGGCCGCACGGCGTGTCGGATCGACCGACCGCAGCGGCGGAGGGTCTATGACGCTACCCGTGGTCCGTGGGCTGCAACGCGGCAAACTCGCTCCCCTCGCTATTGTGATCGCGGTTGGCCTCGGGCTGTTCGTATGGTGTTCTCCTGCCGAGGACCGACAGCCACCATCCAACGAGCCGATCCGCGCAGTTTCTGGAGGCAGTACCTTCGGTGCCGTGGAACTGGCGGCCGGGTCGACCGTGGTCATGATCTCGAACTCGGCGCATTCGGCGGGGGCGAATGGGACGAACTGGCGGAGCGATCTCGAGATCCACAACCCGAATACCACGATGGCGGGCTACACCATGGCCCTGCTCAAGCGCGACACCGACAACTCCTCCCCCACAACGGTCAGCTTCGTGCTCAGCCCCGGCTCCTCCCAGCGTTACACCGACGTCATCGATTCCGTTTTCGGCTTCAACGGCGCCGCCGCGATCCAGATCACCATCACCACCGGCTCGCTCATCGTCACCAGCGTCACGTACAACCGGCTCGCTGTTGGTAATCCGGGGAACTTTCCCGACGGGTCAACCTTCGGTGAGTACGTCCCCGCGCTCACCGACGATCAGGCGATCACGACGAGCGATCAGGGCCGCATCATTCAGCTCTCGCACGACCCGTCACTCGCCACCGGGTTCCGTACGAACCTCGGCCTGGTCAACGCAACCGCGGCACCGATCGCCATCACAGTCGATCTTTACGACAAGTTCGGGAACTCGCTCGGGCCGACGCTGCCCGTCAACCTCCGCGCATTGGAGTTCCGGCAGCTCGACAAGATCTTCGAGTCGTTCACGCATCAGGTCGTCTCTGATGGCTACGCCATCGTGCGCACGACGACGGCCGGAGGGCGCTTCTTCGCATACGCCTCGCTCATCGACAACCGCACCGGGGATCCGGTTTG
>PKYI01000112.1:0-317 GCA_003133645.1 Acidobacteriota bacterium
CCCGCCAGCACTTCGAGACGGTAGATCGAGTACTTACTGCCGTCGACCTCCAGCTCGCTGCGCGCTCCGAAGGAGTTAGCCATAGCTGCGATTCAACCAGAAAGCCGGCGCGGAGCCGCCAACCGAGACTGTAGGAACGCACTTTTACGAACGAGGATCGCTATCCGCGCGCCGGTTACTTGCGCAATTCGCCGCTCTCGCTTGCCGCGAGCACACCGCGGATCTTGCGGGCCAGCTCCTGCGGTGTGAAGGGCTTGCCGATGAATTCGGCCACGCCGTCTAGAACTCCGTGCCGAACGATCGCCTCGTCGGTGTAT
>PKYI01000112.1:403-4377 GCA_003133645.1 Acidobacteriota bacterium
TGCCGCACCATCTCTTCGTCCTCGACCAGAAGAATGGTCTCCGTGCCGCGCGTCTCTGCGAGCGGGGCAACAGCTCTCTTCTCTTCGGCGCTTTGCTCGGCGACCGGAAGGTATACGCGGAATACGCTTCCTTTCCCGATCGCGCTGACGACTCGAATCGAGCCGTTCGACTGCTCCACAATGCCGTGCACCGTCGCCAGCCCGAGGCCGGTGCCCTCGCCCTGTCCCTTGGTGGTGAAGAACGGCTCGAACAGCCGCCGCCTGACCTCCTCCGGGATGCCGACGCCGGTATCTCCGACCTCGAGCCAGGCGAACGCGCCGTCGCGGCCGGTGCGCACCGTGAGCATGCCCCCGTCCCGCATCGCGTCCACGGCGTTGACGGCGAGGTTGGCGAGCACCTGCTCGAGCTGGCCGCGGTCGCCCTCGACCGCGAGGGCGCCGGCCACTTCCTCGACCTCCAGGCGGACCGTCGCCGGCGCCAGGCTGACGAGGAGGTCCGCCGAGGAGGCAACCAACTCGTTGAGATCGAGCGCCTCGCGCCGGCTCACGTCCTGGCGCGCGAAGACGAGGAGCTGGCGGGTGTGGCGTGCGCTACGCTTGATTGCGTCCTCGATCTTGCCGAGGGTGACCCCGAACGCCGTCTCGTTCGTCCGCTGTGCCGCCAGCAACCGTGTCGTCGCCAGCATCGCCTGCAGGTCGTTGTTGAACTCGTGCGCCACCCCGCCGGCGAGCGCCGCCACCGATTCGAGGCGCTGCGCTTCCTGCAGCTGCGCCGCCAGCTTGATCCGGTCGGTGACGTCGCGGCCGACAGCCTGGAATTCGACCGTCTCCCCGGCGACATCGGCGAGGGCCCGGAACGTCCAGGCGACGACGCGCCCGCCGCGGTCGGGCGAGATGTGGCTCAACCGGACCGACGCCACCGGGTGGTCCGGGCCGAGTGAAGCTAGAACCTCCCCTAGCGGCGCAGCGTTCTCATCCCCCAGGATCGCGAAGAAGGTGGATCCCATCGCCGCCGCACACGCCTGCCCGAAAAAGCGGCAGGAGGCGGCGTTGGCGAACGTCACGACACCGTCGGGGCGGAAGCGGCAGATCAGCTCGGTCTGGTCCTCCACCACGGCGCGGTACTGCGCCTCGCTGCGGGCGAGCGCGTCCAGGGCGCGCCGGCGCTCGACCGCCGCCGCCACCTGCCGCGAGACGAAGGTGAGGATGTCCAGCTCCCGCTTGCTGTAGTGCGTGCCCTCGCCGTAGCTTTGCGCAACGATGACGCCGATCGCCCGTCCGCCCGCGAGCAGCGGCACGCCGAGCCAGTCGATCGATGGCACCCCCACCAATGCGATTTCGCTGCGCTGCAGAAGGTCCTCGAACACCTTGTTGTCCACGAACTTCGGCACGCCGGTGCGCAGGACGTATTCGGTCAGCCCGCGCCCAGTCCGGCGCGGGGCGGGCGTCTGGTCGGCCTCGTCCACGAAATAGGGAAACGACACCACCTCCGTCTCGGGGTCGAGGAGCGCGACGTAGAAGTTGCGCGCATCCATGAGGCGGGAAACGGCGTCGTGGACCGCGCGCAGGAGCTGGCTGAGGTCCGTCGCCTCGCCGGCGGCCTGGGAGATCTGCAGCACCGCGGCTTCCAGCTCCTCCGCCTGCGTGCGCTCCGTGATGTCGCGCATCATCGCGGTGAAGAAGACGTCGGGGCCGACGTTCCAGCGGGCGACCGACAGTTCCAGCGGGACCTCCGCCCCGCTTCTTCGTACGCCCGGCATCTCGAGCGTCACGCCGGCAAGCCTGGCTTCACCACCCCCGGCCATCCGCGCGAGCCCGCGCAGGTGGTCCTCGCGGAATCGCTCGGGCATCAGATCCGCGACCGTCTTCCCGACGGCTTCCGCGGCCGTGTAGCCGAAGATCCGCTCGGCGGCCGCGTTCCAGAAGACGATCCTCCCGTTCCTGTCGGCGGTCACGATCGCGTCGCCGGCGGTCTGCAGCACAGCGCGCAGGCGCTCCTCGGCGGCCCGCAGCGCCCGGTTGGCGTTCTCGCTCTCGCGGTGCTGGCGCGCGAGCGCGAGCAGGTAGGCGCCCAGCAGTCCGGTGAACAGCAAACCGGCCGCCAGGACGGCGCGCCCGTGCCAGGGGACGTGCGCCGCCCCACCTCCCTTCTCGGTCGCCTCAACGATCGCGAACACCGCAAACGAGACAGGGATCCCGAGGCTCACGACCAGCAGCGTGGGGAGCCGGCCACCGGCCGCCCAGATCCGGAGGCCGACCAGCGCCAGCAGCGCGAGGCCCGTGAGGACGAACGCCACCGCGGTCGGCAGCGCCAGCGGGATCGTCGTGCCGCCGTACATCACGGGCGCCTTCAGCCAGTAGCCGAAGACGAAGATCAGCCCGCCGGCGAGCACGAGCGCCGCGAGCGCGGTCGAAACATCCACCGCGAACCGCCGCCGCGCGACGCGGCCGGCCCTGCCAGCCAGGGCGCCGGCGGCGACGAGGAAGAGCGCGGCCGCCACCGGGGACATCCGCCCGAGGGGGAACGTCTGCGGCGCCCCGAGCGCCACGCACAGCGCCCTCTCGAGGCCGAGGTCCACGCCGCGCACCGCCTGCAGCAGGACGTGCGCCGCCAGCACGACGACAACCGTGATCGCGCCGAACACGAACGTGGCCGTCCGCCGGCGCTCGGGCCAGCGCGCGAGCGCGACCACGGCGGCGGCGAGTGCGAGGAAGCTCACCGCGGTGCTGGGCGCGATCGGCACGTACTCCGAGCTGACCCTGGTGATCACTGGGATGTCGAACCACCACCCGACGATCGCTGCAGTGGCGATCGTCGCGACCGCCCCCGCATAGAGCTGCGCCCGCCGACGCTCGCCGCCGGCCGGCCCGGGCTCAGCAGCCATCGCCGCCCTCGTCGAGCGCCGCCCGCACCTCGCGCGCCAGCCTCGCCATGCCAAACGGTTTTTGCAAGAAACGGACCAGCTCCGCGGCGATCCGCCCCTTGACCGCCTCGTCCTCGGTGTACCCCGACATCAGGATCACCCGCAGGCGCGGCCAGCGGCCGGCCATCTCGGCCGCGAGCGCAGGACCGGCCACGCCGGGGAGCATGAGGTCGGTGAGCAGCAGGTCGAACGGGGGCTCGGCCGGCACCACTTGAGCGTCCTCGCCGCTCGCGGCGGCGAACACCATGTACCCGAGGGAGGTCAGGATCTCGGCGAGCCCCTCGCGCGCCCCCTGTTCGTCCTCGACGATCAGCACCCGCTCGCCGCGGCCGCGGGGGAGGAGCTTGTCGCCCGAGGGAGGGCCGTCGGCCGGCACGGTCGCGGTGTCGATGGCGGGGAGCGTGATGCGGACCGTGGTGCCCCGGCCCACGCCGCTCTCAAGGACGATCGCGCCCCCGTGCTGGTCGACGATGCCGCGCACCACCGCCAGGCCGATCCCGGTGCCCTTGCCGGCGGGTTTGGTTGTGAAGAACGGCTCGAAGACCCGGTCGCGGATCGCCTCGGGGATCCCGCAGCCGGTGTCTGAGACCGACACCCACGGCGACCCGTCGTCCGACCGCCCGGTGCCCACCCGCAGGACGCCGCCATCCGGCATCGCGTCGGCGGCGTTCACGACGAGGTTCATGAGCACCTGGTCGAGCTGGCCACGGTCGGCGCGGATGGCGAGCGCGCCCTCGGCCAGTTCGAGCCTGAACGAGATGTTTGCGCGTACCAGCCGCTGCAGGAGCTGCGCCGAGGTGCGGACCGCCTCGTTGAGGTCAAGCGGCTCGGGTTTGCTCGTCTCCTGCCGCGAGAATAGCAAGAGCTGGCGCGTGAGCGCAGCGCCGCGCTTGACCTGCTGCTCGAGCTCGGCCGCCGCGGCTGCAACCTTCGCAGGATCGGAAATCTGCGAGCGCAGCAGCTGGATGTGGCTGAGCATCGCCTGCAGGATGTTGTTGAAGTCGTGCGCGATCCCGCCCGCGAGCTGTCCGATCGCCTCCATCTTCTGCG
>PKYI01000080.1 GCA_003133645.1 Acidobacteriota bacterium
CCCGAGCCCCGAACCCCGGTCTCCCGGAGCCCGGTCCCCTGCCTCTCTCACTCGCCGCTTCCCAGCTTGAGCTGGACGATGTGAACGTCGGGCGGCAGCGCCAGGTCGAACAGGCCAGCACTCTGCGGCTTGTTCATCTCGATCGCCGAGAACGAGTACTCCGTGCTGTCGCCGTCGGGCTCGGCGTAGGCGACGCGGATCGGCAGCAACGAGTGGCGGTCGATTTCGATCTCGACGGACTGCAGGCGTTTCTTGATCTGGTGCGCAGTGGGCTTGAGCAGGAGGGTGTAGTTCCCGCTCGGGCCCGGGTCCCGGAAGGTGAACGAGAAGTACCCCATCAACTTGTCGAGCGGCTCCGCGGCGGAGAGGAAGCGGAACACGTGCCGCTGGGCGCGCCCGACCTCGATGCGCTCCGCCCGCTTCTCCAGCGGGCGGTAGGTGATCGCGACGCCGCCCGTGAGGAGGACGGTCATCGGCCGGGGCGAGGTGTAATCCCAGCGCACGCTGTCCGGCGCCTCGAAGTAGAACTTGCCGCNNGGCCAGCAGCCGGCTGGTGCGGCGCTGCTTGAAGTCCGCGGAGAGCGTCTTCAGGCTCGCCTGCACCTGACTGACCCGCTGCACGAGCGCCTCCAGCTTGTCGGCGCCATGGAGCCCGGGGGGCAACGGCTCCTGGGCCAGCGCCGGCGAGCACGCGAGCATGGCAAGGATGGCGAGGGCACGTCGGGTCATGGGAGCACACCGTAGCAAACGACCTCGCGGCCGGTCAACGAGCGCCCTCGGGTTCGCGGGATGAGATCTCGTACGCGATCTGGTCGCGCGAGAGCGTCACCTTGGAACCGGCGGGCACGGACGCGGTGAGCCACACGTTGCCGCCGATCACCGAACCGCGCCCGACGACGGTGTCGCCGCCGAGGATCGTGGCCCCGGCGTACACGATGACGTCGTCCTCGAGGGTCGGGTGGCGCTTGGTGCCCCGCACCAAGCCGCCGCGCGCGTCGCGGGGAAAAGAGAGGGCCCCGAGCGTGACGCCCTGGTAGAGCTTGACCCGGTCGCCGATCAGTGTGGTCTCGCCGACCACCACGCCGGTGCCGTGGTCGATGAAGAACTCCCGCCCGATCGTCGCGCCCGGGTGGATGTCCACGCCGGTCTCGTTGTGCGCGAACTCGGTCATGATCCGGGGGACGAGCGGCACGCCGAGCCGGCACAGCAGGTTGGCGATGCGGTAGGTGAACACGGCTTTGACCCCCGGGTAGGCGAGGATCACCTCCTCGAGGCAGGTGGCGGCCGGGTCCCCCTCGTACGCCGCCCCGACGTCGGCCGCGATCAGGTCCATGACGTCCGGCAGGCGCTCGAGGAACGCCGTCACCACCTCGCCGGCGTGCAGCCCCGGTTGCGGCGCCGCGCCCTCCCGCCGCCGGCCGCAGTCGGCCGCGAGCGCGCGGCACACCTCGCCCTCGAGTTGGCGGGAGAGCGCGTAGAGCTGGTCGCCCAGGTGCCCGTGCAGGTACTCCCGGTACAGCGCCTGGTCGCCGAAGTAGCCGGGGTAGATCACCTCCTGCAGGCCGCGCAGGATCGTGATGACCTCGCGCTTCTGCGGCAGCGGCGCCTCGCCGCCGTGGAAGAGCGGCTCGCCGCGCTCCTCGACGCGCCTGGTGATGGCCCCGATGGCGCTGACGATCCTTGCCGTGTACTCGTTCCTCGCCACGTTCGCTCCTTGCTGCCGGACCCGAGGGCCGGCCGCTCTCACTCCGATTCTACCTGCGGCACCGCTGCACGCCGGGCTGGCATACAATCTGGAGACGGAGGCGCGCGTGTCTCACGAAACCGTTGTGGTGAGCTTCGCCGGCGAGCGGCGCCAGGTGGTCAGCGGCACGACGGTGGAACATTTCCTGGCGCAGTTCTACGGCAGCGTCCCCGACGACATCCTCGCCTGCCTGGTGAACCGGCGCCTGGTGGCGCTCGATTTCCCGCTCCGCGGCTTCCAGGTCGCGCTCGAGGCGGTCCGCCGCTCGTCTCGCCAGGGCGAGGCGGTGGACCGCCAGAGCGCCAGCCTCGTCCTGCTCGAAGCGGCGCGCGATCTCTACCCCGAGGCCCGGCTGGCCGTCGGCCAATCGCTCGGCGGCGGCTACTTCTTCACCTGGCAGGCGAGCACACCGCTCACCCCGCAGACGGTGGCGTCGCTCGAGCGCCGGATGTTCGAGATCTGCGCCGAGGACCGGCGCTTCGAGCGCCGGAGCGCGACGATCGAGGAAGCGGAGGCGATCTTCCGCGCCAGCGGCGAGCAGTCCAAGCTGGCGCTGCTCGCCGCCCAGCGCTCCTCCACCGTGGCGTTGGTGAGCTGCGGGTCGTTCCTGGACATCGCGCACGGCACGGTCGCCCCCTCCACCGGGCGGGTCCGGGGGTTCGCGCTCGTGCCGTACGAGAGCGGCATGCTGCTGCGGTTCGGGCACAACGACGACCCGGAGCATCTGCCGCCGCTGCAACCCCAACCGAAGCTCTTCGCCGCCTACCGCGAAACCCGGCGGTGGAACGAGGTGCTCGGCGTGGCCAACGTCGGCTCGCTGAACCGGATGTGCCTGTCGGGGGAGATCTTGGACCTGATCCGCATTGCCGAGGGGTTCCAGGAGAAGAAGATCGCGGCGATCGCCGACGCCGTCGCGTCCCAGGCCGGGCGCGTGGGGCTGGTGCTGGTCGCCGGGCCCTCGTCCTCGGGCAAGACCACGTTCATCCGCCGGCTCGGCATCCAGCTCCGCGTCAACGGCATCGAGCCGGTGGGTCTCTCCCTCGACAACTACTTCGTCGATCGCGACCAGACGCCCCTGGGCGACGACGGCAAGCCGGACTACGAGGCGCTGGAGGCGCTCGACCTCGAACTCTTCAACACCCACCTGGCGGCGCTGCTGCGCGGCGAGGTGGTCGAGATGCCGCGCTACGACTTCGTGCACGGCCGCCGCGCCGAGCCCGACCGCTGGACGCACCAGCAACTCCTCCCGAGCCAGGTCCTGCTCGTGGAGGGGATCCACGCCCTCAACCACCGCCTCACCGCCGCCGTGCCCGAACCGGCGAAGTACCGCGTGTTCATCTCGACGCTCACCCAGCTCACGCTCGACGACCACAACCGCATCTTCACCTCCGACGCGCGCCTGCTGCGCCGCATCGTGCGCGACCGCCTCTTCCGCGGCCACCCGGCGACGCGCACGCTCGAGATGTGGGACAACGTGCGGCGCGGCGAGGCGCGCGGCATCTTCCCCTTTCAGGAAGAGGCCGACGTCATCTTCAACTCGGCGCTGGTGTATGAGCCGGCCGTGCTGCGGGTCTGGGCCGAGCGCTTCCTGCTCGAGGTGCCGCGCGAGCATCCCGCCTACACCGAGGCCTACCGCCTGCTCAAGTTCCTCTCCTGGTTCGTGCCGGTGAGCGAGAAGGGCGTGCCGCAGATATCGCTCCTGCGGGAGTTCATCGGCGGTTCCGCCTTCCAGGAGTAAGGCGCCGCCGGCGTCGGACCTCTCGCTGCGTTGCGCTCGCCCCGCTCGCATCCTCACGTAGCCTCCGGCTACGCTCCGGTGCGGCGGGGTTCGCGCGCCTTGCGATAGGCCCAACGGCGGCGGCGCGGCTACACGCCCCAAGTGGCGAGGCCCTGCCTTCGTTGAGCTTCACGTCTTCGAGGGGGCGCTCGAGGCTGCGCGGCCTGCGGCCGGCGCGGCCGGCTCGGACCACGGACCACTGACCACGCCTTTTCGGTGCCCGGACCCCGGTGCTTACGGGAGATCTTCGCGAAGCACCACGCCGAGGGGGCGGAGCGCAGCCAAGGTGTGCTCCAGGTGGCCGGGGGGAGCGCCGACGGCACGGGTGGCGGCGAGCCAGATCTCGGCGGCGAAACCCATCTCAACCGCGTCGCGCGCCGAGGCCGCGGCGCAGTAGTCGGTGGCGAGGCCGACGATCACGACGCGCCCGACGCCGAGCTCGCGCAGCAGGCCCGCGAGGCCGGTGGGGTGCTCGCGGTGGTTGTCGCGAAACGCGGAGTAGCTGTCCACGTGGGGGTCCGTCCCCTTGCGGACGATCGCCCGGACCGGGCGGAGGTCGAGGCCGGCGTGGAACTCGGCGCCGGGCGTCCCCGCCACGCAGTGGTCCGGCCAGAGGACCTGCTGCACGCCTTCCAGCTCAATGATTTCGAGCGGCTTCCGGCCCGGGTGCGAGGAGGCGAACGACGCGTGCCCCGGCGGGTGCCAGTCCTGCGTCGCGACCACGATCGGGAACAGCGGCAGCAGCGCGTTGATGAGCGGCACCACCTCGTCGCCCCCGGGGACCGCCAGGGCGCCCGCCGGGCAGAAGTCGTACTGCACGTCGACGACGATCAGCGCCCGGTCTTCCACGGCAGCTACCTCGTCCGGTTCACGGCGCCCTTGATCTCCTTGCCGGGGCGGAAGCGCACGGTGCGCGACGCGCTCACCTGCACGGCCGCGCCGGTGCGGGGGTTGCGGACCTCGCGCGCCGGGCGCTCCGAGGTGTAGAAGCTGCCGAGCCCCGGGATCGCCACCCGCTCCCCGGTCTCCAGCCACTCCGCCATCGCGTCGATCATCACCTCGATGGCGCGCGCCGCGTGCGCCTTGGGCAATCCGGTCTCGAAGGCGATCCGCTCGACCAACTCCGTCTTCCCCGCCATGCTCATCCTCCCTGCCGCCGGCTTCTACCGCGGTCGGTGGCAGCACCGCGGCCTATTGGCGAGAGCCCCTCGGAAACGCCCCCGAGCCGCCCCACACGAGTGTACGCCACGCGGGGCGGCGCCCGCCTCATGCCAGCCTTCGCAGCAGGTGCACGGTGAAACCGTCGCCCAGGGCGTCCGGCGGGATCACCGCACCGCCGCTCGGAAGCTCGCGGCGGGGGAGCCCCCGGGGAAGCAGGGGGCCGACCGGAACGACCTCGAGGGCCACGCCGTCGAGCACGCCGGCGTTCTCTTCCGGCTCGAGCGAACACGTGGCGTAGAGCAGGAAACCTCCTGGGGCCAGCAGCGCCGCCGCCGACTCGACGATCCGCCGCTGGGCGGCGGCGAGCGCGCCGAGGTCCGACTCCCGCAGCCGCCAGCGGATCTCAGGGTGCCGCCGCAACGTGCCGGTCCCCGAGCACGGCGCATCCACCAGCACGGCCGCACAGCTCCCCGGCCGCAGCGGGGGCGCCGTCGCGTCGGCCACCGCCACCGCCGGCGCCGAGGCGACCGCCGCAAGGTTCCGCCTCATCATCACGGTGCGCCCGAGGTTGCGGTCGGCCGAGAGCAGGCGGGGGTGCCGCCGCTCGCACGCGAGCACGAGGCTCTTCCCGCCGGGGGCGGCGGCGAGGTCCACCGTCAGGCCCGCGGCGGGCGGCAGCAGGCGCGCCACGGCGACCGCGGTCGGGTCGATGGCGTACGCGCGCCCTGCCTGCAGCGCCGCCACTGCCGCCTCGGTCCCCGCCGTCACGGCGACGACGCCGGGCACCGCGGCGTGGGGAGCAAGCCGGCACCCCGCCGCCGCGAGTTCCTCGCAGTGGCTCGCCGCCGCCAGCAGGTACAGCGGCGCCGGCTCCTGGTCCGACGCCAGGGCAGCCAGGAGGTCGCCCTCGCCGAGCAGGCGCCGCCAGCGTTCCACCAGCCACTCGGGGTGCGAGAAGCGGACGCTGGCGGGCGTTCCGGGATCGGCGGGGTCGGGCCAGCGCTCGCCGGATGCGCGCCGAAGCACCGCGTTGACCAGCCCCGCGGCCCGCGGCGCCAGCCGCTTCGCGACCCGCACCGCCTCCGCGACCGCCACCGGCACCGGCGTGCGCATGCGCAGGGCCTCGTACAGGCCGACGCGCAACACGGCTCTGACGGCGGGGTCGTGGCCTGCGACGGGTTGCTTCAGGTGACGGAGGAGGAGGTGGTCGAGGGTAAGCTGCCAGCGCAGCACCCCGAGCACCAGCTCGCGCTCGGCGGGAACGGCGCCGCCGAGCAGGCGGGCGGCGTGCGCACGGTCCGCGTCGACTCGCGCCAGTGCGGTCGCCGCGCGCAGGCGGGGATCAGCGGAACCGTTCTCCGGGTGCAACCCGCTCTCCGATGATGAAGGCATCGGCCGGAATGCGCCTCTTGCCTTCGCGCTGCACCTCGGTCAGAAGCGCGACCGTCCCCCCGCCGCAGCGCACGCCGATCCCGGCCGTCGAGACCACCAGCACCGTGCCCGGCGCCTCGTCCCCCGCCGCCGCCTCGCCGGCCTCGAGACCGTGCACCTTCAAGCGGGCGCCGCGGAAGTTCGTGAACAGGCCGGGCCAGGGGTCGAAGGCCCGGCACCGGCACGCCAGCTCCCGGGCCCCCACCTGCCAGTCGATGCGCCCCAGTTTCCGGTCGAGCTTGCCCGTGACCGTCGCGAGGCTCGGGTCCTGCAGCGTCGGGGTCAGGGTCCCGTCCGCGAGCCTCGCAAGCGTCTCCACGACCAGGTCCGCGCCCAGCTTCGCCAGGCGGGCCTCGAGTTCCGGGGTGCGCTCCCGCGGCTCGATCGCGACTTCGCGCTGCAGCAGGATCGGGCCGGTGTCCATCCCCTCGTCGAGGAGCATCGTCGTCACGCCGGTTTTCTCGTCGCCGGCGCCAATCGCCGACTCGATCGGCGACGGCCCGCGGTAGCGCGGCAGCAGCGAAGGGTGGAGGTTGATGAAGCCGCGTCGGGGGACGCGCAACACCCGCGGCGAGATCAACCGGCCGAACGCCACGACCACCGCGACCTCGGGCGAGAGCACGCGCAGGCGGGCGAGGAAGTCGTCCACGCCGAGCTTCTCGGGCTGGGCGAGCGGGAGGCCGAGCCGGCGCGCGGCGGCAACCGCTGCCGGCGAGGTCATGCGCAGGTGGCGGCCGACGGGCTGGTCGGGGCGCGTGACCACGAGCAGTACGTCGTGACGCGCCGCGACGACCGCGTCGAGCGAGGGGACCGCGAACTCCGGCGTGCCGAAGAAAACGAGTCGCACGCCCAGAGTGTACACGGTCGCCCGGACCCCCACCCGGGCATGAGGCGTGAAGCATTTCCTGTACGCTGCCCACCGCAACCGGCCGGCTGCGCGGAATGCGTGCGGCGACCCGGGCGGTTGCCTCGCGAGGAGGTCCCATGCCGTCCCCCCGACGCACGCTGACGACCCTGTTCCTGATCGTGTTCGCCGATCTCGTCGGGTTCGGGATCGTGATCCCGCTGCTGCCGCTCTACGCGGAGCACTTCCACCCGGCGCCCTGGGTGTTCGGGCTGCTCATGGCCTCGTACTCGGCGATGCAGTTCGTCTTCTCGCCGATCCTCGGCCGCCTCTCCGACCGCGTCGGTCGGCGGCCGGTGCTGCTGATCTCGCTGCTCGGCTCGGTGGGCGGGTTCGTGCTGTTCGCCCTCTCCAACTCGCTGGCATGGCTGTTCGCCTCGCGGCTGCTGGCCGGCCTCTGCGGCGGCAATATCGCCACTGCCCAAGCGGTGATCGCGGACACCACGCCGCCCGAGAAGCGCGCCCGCGGCATGGGCATGATCGGCGCAGCGTTCGGCCTCGGCTTCATCGCCGGGCCGGCCCTGGCCGGCCTTCTCGCCCCGATCGGCATGGGCGCGCCCGGGTGGGCCGCCGCCGCCTGTTCGGCGGCCGCCTGGGTGATGACGCTGTTCTTCCTGCCCGAGACGCGCCCGAGGAGTGCGGCCACTGCGCCTGCGGCCCCCGCTTCCGGCTTCTCGCGCCTGGCGTTCGCCCTCGACCATCGCGAACTCGCCCCGCTGCTGGCGATCGGCTTCGTCGTCGTCACCGGCTTCGCCGCGTTCGAGGTCACGTTCGCCCAGTTCCTCCATGACCGCCTCGCCCTCCCCCACTCCGGCGTGAGCTTCCTGTTCGTCTACATCGGCGTGCTGGCCGTCGCCGTCCAGGGCGGCCTGGTGGGGCGGGCGTCGCGCCGGTTCGGGGAGCGCACGCTGCTGCTCGTGGGGTTGGCGGCCACCGCAGCGGGGCTCGTGCTGCTCGCGACCGCCCACCGGCTCGGCGCCGTCCTCGCCGTCCTGCCCCTGGTCGCGCTCGGCTCCGGGTTCGTGATGCCGTCGCTGTCGTCGCTGGTGTCCAAGAGCGCCCGCGCCGACGAGCAGGGCGCGGCGCTCGGGGCGTTCCAGGGGCTCGGGTCGCTGGCCCGGGTCGTCGGACCATTCAGCGCCGAACTGGCGCTCGGCGCGTGGGGCGTCGCGGCGCCCCAGTTGGGCGCGGCGGTATTGGCCATGGCGGCGGCGGTGGGAGGCTCGCTGCTGCTCCGGCGCCGCCCCGGCCCGGTCTCCCCGAACCCGGAAGCGCTCGGCTAGAATCGCACCGGAGGACCACATGACACGAGCACGGTTTGTGGCCGCAGCGGCGTTGCTCGTCGCTCGGCTCGCCGTGGGCCAGGATGTGTCCAGCTGGGCGACGAGCCCGGCGGTCGGGCTCGGGCCGCTGGAGCTTCGCTCCCAGTCGCCGCTTTCCATCCTGCGGTTGACGCCCACCCCGAAGACGCCGAGGACGCTGGCAGAGGGCCAGTGGCAGTTCGAGATGCTGACGAGCTGGAACAACTACTTCGACTACGAACCCGGGCTCTACACGATCGACGCGGAGACGCTGCGGTTCACGACGAGCGCGGCGTACGGCGTGACCCCCCGCCTCGAGGTCGCCGTCGCCGTGCCGCTGTCGTACCGCGGCGGCGGGATCATGGACCGCTTCATCGAGAACTTCGAGGGGCTGCTCCACGTCGCCAACAAGGACCGCAAGCTGGCCCCCCGCAACCGCTACCTGGTGCTGATCCACGGCACCAACGGCCGCACCTTCGAACTCACCGGGAAGGACGCCGGCTGGGGGATCGAGGACGCGACCGCCGACGTCCGCTACCAGCTCGCCGCTGGCACTGCGACCACGCCGGCGCTGATGGCGTTGTTCACGGTCAAGCTCCCCACCGGCCGCCCGTCGTCGCTGTCCTCCAGCGGCGGCACCGACGTCGCCGCCGGGCTCTCGGCCGGGCAGCGCCTCGGCCGTTTCAACGTGTACGGATCCCTGGTGGCGATGCACTACACCACGACCGACATGGTCGGGGTCAGGTTGAAGCCGAACCAGCTCTCGCTCTTCACCGGTCTCGAGTACCGCCGCTCGCCGCGCATGTCGTGGCTGCTGCAAGCGCTCGTCACCTCCCCGGGGGCGGAGAACTTCGGCGGCTTCTCCAAGAACACCTACGAGATCACGTTGGGGTTGAAACGCGTCCTCAACCCACACCTGCTCCTCGAAGCCTCGCTGCTCGAGAACCTCTTCATCTTCGACAACAGCCCGGATGCCGGTTTCCATGTCGGCCTGGTGTGGCGCTCGGGCCGGCCGCGAGGCAAGGCGTAGCCGGGGGCGCGCCCCGAACTCGGGCATAATGAACGCGGGAGGATGCTGTGGGCGAACAGAGCTGCGAATTTCCGCTCTCCAACGCGAGCGACGCCGAGATCGACGGCATCCTCGCGACGATGCGCACGATCGCAGTGGTCGGGCTCTCCGACCGGCCCGACCGCGAGTCGCACCTTGTCGCGGCATACCTGCAACGGCACGGCTACCGCATCGTCCCGGTGAACCCGGCGGTGCGTGAAGTGCTCGGCGAGCGCAGCTATCCGGACCTCGCCGCGATCCCGCCGGAGGTCGCGATCGGCATCGTGGACGTCTTTCGCAAGCCCGAGTTCATCCCGGCGATTGTCGACGACGCCATCGCCCGCGGCGCCCGGGCGGTGTGGATGCAGCTCGGCCTCGCGCACAACGCCGCCGCCGAGAAGGCGCGCGCGGCAGGCCTCGCCGTCGTGATGGACCGCTGCCTCAAGGTCGAGCACGCCCGCTGGACCGCCGCGCATCCCCACGGCCGGCCGTGAGGCCCCGCCACGCGTCCCGTGCCTCACGCAACGTGACCCAGGCGTCCGGCCCGGCGTCCTTTGCTATACTCCCACCGTCCGGCATCAGCGCTTGGACAACGGCGGGCCAGAGGTCCGCCCGTTAAAGAGGAGGATGTCATCGCCGACGAACGCGATCGCACACGCGTCAACGAGATGATCCGGCTCTCGCCGGTGCGTCTCGTCGATGCCGACGGCTCCCAGGTCGGCATCGTTCCCGTGGAAGAGGCCCTTGCGCTTGCCCGCACGCGCGGCCTCGACCTGGTGGAGGTCGCCCCTACCGCCCGCCCCATCGTCTGCAAGATCATGGACTGGGGGAAGTACCGCTACGAGCAGGAGAAGAAGGCTCGGCAGGCGCGCCGCAAGGAACACCAGATCGAGGTCAAGGAGGTCAAGTTCCGGCCCGGGGTGGCGGACCACGACTTCCACACCAAGCTCTCCATGGTGAAGCGGTTTCTCGAACAGGGGAAACACGTCAAGGTCACGATCATGTTCCGGCGCCGCGAGATGCGGCGGCCGGAAAACGGCTACGAGGTGCTCGAGCGGATCAAGGAGGAACTCTCCGAGATCATCCGCCTCGAGCGCGATGCCGGCCCGCTGGAAGGGCGCGACCTCACGATGGTTCTCGCCCCCGGCCGCAAGTCCGCGTAACCCGTTCGGCTGTCCCGTCCTCCGAGGAGGAAAGGAGTCCCGCGATGAAGGCGACGGTGGGCGGTTTCCGTGTCGGCGCCAACGAGGTCCACGAGGTGCTCGGGGACCACATGCTGGTGGACGGCTTTCACATCGTCCCCGACCTCCAACGCTCGCACGGCTCGTTCCTCATCGACGAGCGGGACGGCAAGGCGTACCTCGACTTCTTCTCGAACTTCGCCTCCCAGGCCCTGGGGTGGAACCATCCCGGGCTCGCCGACCCCGAGTTCCGCGAGCGCCTGCTGCTCGCGGCGATCCACAAGCCGGCGAACTCCGACTTGTACACCCGCTTCTTCGCGGAGTTCATCGAGACGTTCTCGCACGTCGCGCTCCCCGACAGCCACACGAGCCACGTCTTCGTCGTGGACGGCGGTTCCCTCGCGGTCGAGAACGCCCTCAAGACCGCGTTCGACTGGAAGGCCAAGAGGAACCGGGCGGCCGGCCTCGGCGGCGAGTCCGGCCTGCAGGTGATCCACTTCCGGCAGGCCTTCCACGGCCGCTCGGGCTACACGCTCTCGCTCACCAACACCTTCGACCCGCGCAAGACGGCGCTCTTCCCCAAGTTCGACTGGCCGCGGATCTCCAGCCCGAAGATCGTCTTCCCTCTCGACGCGCACCGTGCCGAGGTCGAGCGCGCGGAAGCCCACGCCGTGGCCGAGATCGAGGAGGCCGTGGCCCGCTACGGCGCCGAAGTCGCCTGCCTGATCATCGAGCCGATCCAGGCCGAGGGGGGCGACAACCACTTCCGGTCCGAGTTCCTGCGCGCGCTGCGCGAGCTCGCCGACCGCCACGACTTCCTCCTCATTTTCGACGAGGTGCAGACCGGCCTCGGGATCACCGGGAGCATGTGGGCGTGGCAGGGGCTCGGCGTCGAGCCCGACATCCTCGTCTTCGGCAAGAAGGTCCAGGCCTGCGGCATCGCGTGCAACACCCGCATCGACAACGTCGCCGACAACGTCTTCAAGGTCTCCTCGCGGATCAACTCGACCTGGGGCGGCAACCTCACCGACATGGTGCGCGCCACCCGGGTGCTGGAGCTGGTGGCGCAGGAGAACCTGGTGGACAACGCGCGCCTCCAGGGCGCGTTCCTCGTCGATGGCCTGATGGCGCTCCAGCGCGAGTTCCCGCACCTTCTGTCGCAGGCGCGCGGGCGCGGCCTCATGATCGCGTTCGACTTCCCCGACGCGGAGGCCCGCGGCAACGCGATCGTCGCCTGCCGCACGCAGGGGTTGCTCGTGCTGCCGTGCGGGGCGCGATCGGTTCGCTTCCGGCCGTACCTCGACATCACCCGCGAGGATGCGGCATCGGCTCTCGACCGCCTCGGCCGCGCGCTCCGCTCGATGGCGTAGAGACCGGGGTCCGGGGCCCGGGCACCGGAGAGGCGTGGTCCGTGGTCCGTGGTCCGTGGAGATCAACGACAGCGCGCCCGGCGGGCGCACCCCACATCAGAAAGGGCCGCGCCCCACGCATTACCCGGCTGCGCCGGCCGCAGGCCGCGCAGCCTCGAGCGCCACCCTCGAAGACGAGAAGCTCAACGATAGGCAGGGCCTCCGAGCTTGGGGCGTGTAGCCGCGCCGCCGCCGCTGGGCCAGCTGCAAGGCGCGCGATCCCCGCCGCACCGGAGCGTA
>PKYI01000214.1 GCA_003133645.1 Acidobacteriota bacterium
CGAGCGGCTCCGGATCGCCCCGGGCCTCGGCGATCCGGCCGATACCATTCCGGACCTGCGCCTGCGCGTCGGCCGTCTGACCGCGACAGCCGCCCGGGCCGCTGCTAGACTTGAAGGGTGACGACCACCCCGCCAAGGATTTGCGTGCTGCCGGCGGCGGAACTCGAGACCTTTCTGGAACGCTACCGGCACGACACCGGCGTCCCCGAGACGATGGACCCGGGGAGCTTCATCGAGGAAGTGCTGCAGCGCGCCAACGCGTTCGTCCCTTCCGAGGCGGGCTCGGTGCTGCTCGACCACCCGTTCGAGCGCGCCGGCGACGCCGTCGGGACACAGCTCTACTTCATCGCCACTTTCGGCCCTTCGGCCGACGCCCTGCTGGGCGCCAGCATCCCCACGACCGAAGGCGTGGTCGGCCACGTCTATCGCAACGGCGAGTCGCACCTCGTCGCCGAATCCGGCAGCGACCGGTTCTTCTACTCGCGCTTCGACGAGACGCACGCGTTTCGGACCGCGAGCCTGCTTGCGGTCCCGATCCGGATCGAGAACAGCGTCTGCGGCGTGCTCGAGATGGTGAACCGCCTCGACGGAAAGCCGTTCGACGAACGCGACCGCGCGCTCCTAGAGATCTTCGCGTCGTACACGTCGGTGTCGATCCAGAACCTCCTCGACGCGCGGCGCGCGGGCGCCGCGGCGCTCAGCGACGATCTTACCGGTCTGGCCAACGACCNNTGAACCTACTCCAGCAATCGCTGACGCCGCCTCCGGGCGGGTGGCGCTGCTGTTCACGGACCTCGACAACTTCAAGAGCGTCAACGACCACCACGGACACCTCGCAGGCTCCCAGGTTCTCAAGGAGGTCGGGTACGTCCTGCGGCGGGTCGTCCGTTCGCCGCGCGTCACGCTCGCCCGCTACGGCGGCGACGAGTTCGTGATCATCCTGCCCGGGTTCGACACGCCGGCGGCGGTCCAGGTGGCCGAGGAGATCCGGCAGGCGATCCGCTCGCAGGCGTTCCTGCGTGGGAGGTTCTCCTGGGCGAGCGGCCCGGTGGACTTCCGTGGGCCGCTCACCTGCTCGGTGGGGGTGGCGGTCTACCCGGACCACGTGCCCCGCCTCGGCAGCTCCGATCACCGCCGCAACCAGCTCCTGCGCGCCTCCGACCAGGCGATGTACGCGGCGAAGGCCGCCGGCAAGGACCGGGTCGTGCTGAGCACGCCGGAGCTGGCCACGTCAAAATGACGCCATCGCCGACGGCGTAACGGCCACAGTCGCGCAAGGAGTGGCACGGAACTTGCTGCCACCACCGACGGGGCGGGCGCGCCCGACCCCGAGAGGAGCCTGGAATGAACACATCCAACAAACGTCAACGAGTTCTCTCGATGAGCGCGGTTGCGGTCGGCGCAACTGTCTTGGGTCTGGTGCTGGCGGGAGGGTTGGGCCTGACGCCGCACACCGTGGCCCGTGAGGCCGCGCCGGCAGCCGCCGCGGCCGCCCCGTGCACGCCGCAGACCGGCTATCCCGACTTCGCCACCCTCGCCGAAAAGGTCAACCCCTCGGTCGTGTCCGTCTACACCGAGGAAGTGGTCAAGCCCCAGGAGATGCGCCGCTTCCACGGCGACATGGATCCGTTCGAGTTCTTCTTCGGCCCGGGCTCTCCCGGCCCGAACACGGGACGGCCGCAGAAGCGGGCCGGGGCCGGCAGCGGGTTCTTCATCTCGAGCGACGGTCTGATCGTCACCAACAACCACGTCGTCGAGGGCGCCAACAAGGTGTGGGTCCGGATCGCGGAGGGCAGCGACCGCGTCGAAGCCAAGATCGTCGGCCGCGACTCCGCGACGGACGTGGCTCTCATCAAGATCGATGCGAAGAAACCGTACGCGCCGCTGCCGCTGGGCGATTCCAGCACGCTGCGAGTGGGCGACTGGGTCATGGCGGTGGGGAACCCGCTGGCCATGGAGCACACCGTGACCGTCGGCGTGGTGTCGGCGAAGAACCGCACGCTCGGTCTCTCGGAGGCCACGCGCTCGTTCGAGGACTTCATCCAGACCGACGCCGCGATCAACCTGGGCAACTCGGGCGGTCCGCTCGTGAACCTATGCGGCCAGGTGGTCGGAATGAACACGGCGATCAACGCGGCCGGCCAGAACCTCGGGTTCGCGATCCCGGTCAACACCATCAAGTCGGTGCTCCCGCAGCTCAAGGAAAAGGGCAAGGTCATCCGCGGCTACCTCGGCGTGAGCATCTCGAACCTCGACCAGAAGGCCCAGGAAGCGTTCAAGCTGCCATCCCGCAACGGCGCGCTGGTCCAGAGCGTCAGCCGGCCCGGTCCGGCGGACAAGGCCGGCATCAAGGCCGGCGACGTGATCATCGCGGTGGACGGCATGCCGGTGAAGGAAACCCGCCAGCTCATCGACCACGTGTCGGCGATCGCCCCGGGGAGCACGACCGAGCTCGAGGTGATCCGCGACGGCAAGCGCCAGACGATCTCGGTTGTGCTCGGCGAGCGGCCGGATGCAGAGGGCGACCAGACGGCTTCGACTCCGACGGACAACACCCCGAGCTCCAAGCTGGGCCTCAAGGTCGATGACCTCTCGACCCGCGCCCGGCGGCAGTTCGAGGTGCCCACAGAGATCGAGGGCGTGGTGGTGACCGACGTCTCCGACTCCTCGCCGGCCGACGAGGCGGGGCTGCGCCCCGGCGACATCGTCATGCGCATCGACTCGCACGACTTGACCTCGCAGCAGGAGTTCACGGACGCGCTCTCGGCGTTGCGCTCCGGCGCCATGGTGCGCCTCTACGTCTACCGGCCGCAGACCGAGCAGAAGAGCTTCGTGTTCCTACGCCTGCCGTAGGACTCCTCCTTCCTGACTCAGAGGGCCGCCCGGCTGGGCGGCCCTTTTGTTGTCTGCGGGGCTTGCGCGGCCGCGCCATCGTGTAAAATCATTGGCAGTCATGTCCGCAGCCGGCACGGTGCTGATCGTCGATGACCAACCCCAGAACCTCGAGGCGATGCGGGACGCTCTCCTGCCGCTCGGCTTCGAGGTCTGGCAGGCGCTCGAAGGGGCAAGCGGCCTGCTGCTCGCGCGCGAGCGGCAGCCCGACGTGATCCTCCTCGACGTCATGATGCCCGGCATCGACGGCTTCGAGGTCTGCCGCAGGCTCAAGGCCGACGAGGAGACGCGGCTGCTGCCGGTCGTGTTCCTCACCGGCCTCGACTCCAGGGACGCCCGCCTGAAAGGCCTGGAAGCCGGCGCGACCGATTTCCTCACCAAGCCGTTCGACCTCGTCGAGCTCGAGGTCCGCGTCCGCAACCTGGTGAGCTTCCGGCGCCTCACGCAGGACCTCGACGACGCGGAGAAGATGCTGTTCGCCGTCGCGCGCGCGGTCGAGGCGCGCGACGAGGGCACCGGCGACCACTGCGACCGACTGTCGCTGCTCGGGGCCAGGCTCGGCCAGCACATGGGCCTCGACCCCGAGGCGATCAAGACGCTGCGGCGCGCCGGTTACCTGCACGACATCGGAAAGATCGGCATCCCCGACGCGGTCCTCCTCAAGCCCGGTAAGCTCGACGAGGCGGAATGGCTGGTCATGCGCTCGCACGTCGAGATCGGGGTGCAGATCTGCGCGCCGCTGCGCACGTTGCGGCCGGTGCTGCCGGTCATCCGCCACCACCACGAGCGGCGCGACGGCAGTGGCTACCCGGACGGGCTGTCCGGCGACGACATCCCGCTGCTCGCCCGCGTCTTCCAGGTCGTGGACGTGTTCGACGCGGTCACCAACGACCGCCCGTACCGCAAGGCGCTCTCCGCCAGAGACGCGCTGGCGGTACAGCGGGAGGAGACGGCGCGCGGCTGGTGGGACCGCGAGGTCCTCGAGGCGTTCGCGGTCATGATCGGACAGCCGGGGAGTTGACAAAGGCGTTGACACAAAGGGCTTGACGGGTTGGCAGGCCCCGGGTTGTGCGCTACACTATCGGGGACGCGAAGGTGCGGATGCGGTGTTCACTCCCGCCGGTTCCCGCGCGTCGCGTGCTGGCTTGCCCCCGTCACCGCTGCGCCGTGGCTGTGCAGGCGGCGCCTGGGTGAGCCAAGGAGCCTGACAAGTATGGTCGAAGAGTTCAACGACGCCCCCGTGTCCCCTGCCCAGGAGTCCAACGAGGCTGCCGGCTCGGGCCGGCGCCGCCGGCCGCGCCGGCGGCGCGGCCGCCGTCACCCCACCTCGCCCGCAGCGCCGGCCGCGCCGTTCGAGGGTTACCTCTGGCGCCGTGACGACGGCAAGGCGTTTCTGCTCCCGGCGACCACGAGGTTTCACCCGACCGGCGAGGACCCGGCACTCGACGGCGCGCTGCTGTCCCGCTGGCACCTCGAGAGCGGGTTGCACCTGACCGCGTCGGTGCAACCGCCCAACGGGCACCAGCGCCCGGCGGTCGTCGAGATCACCGCGATCGAGGGGCTTCCGCCCGACGAGTACCGCCAGCGCGCGATGCCGTTCTCCGACCTCACCTCGATCGACCCCACACCGCGCTTCAAACTCGAGACCGACCCCAGCGTCCTCGAACCCCGCGTGATCGAGCTCATGGCGCCGATCGGCAAGGGCCAGCGCTGCCTGATCGTCGCGCCGCCGAAGGCGGGCAAGACCACGCTGCTGCAGCAACTCGCCCACGCGATCGGAGTCAACCACCCCGAGGTCCAAATCTTCGTGCTGCTGGTGGACGAGCGCCCGGAAGAGGTCACCGACTGGAAGCGCAACATCATCAAGGGCGACGTCTATGCATCGTCATCCGACGAATCGATCCAGAGCCACATCGAGATCTCCGAGATGGTTCTCGAGCGCTCACGCCGCCTGGTCGAACTCGGCGGCGACGTCGTGGTGCTGATGGACTCCCTCACCCGCATGTCGCGCGCGTACAACAACAACCAGAAGAGTTCGGGGCGCATCCTTTCGGGCGGCATCGACGCCCGCACCATGGAGAAGCCGCGGCGGTTCTTCGGCTCGGCGCGCAACATCGAGCACGGCGGCTCGCTGACGATCATCGCCACCTGCCTCGTGGACACCGGCTCGCGCATGGACGAGGTGATCTTTCAGGAGTTCAAGGGCACCGGCAACATGGAGATCGTCCTCACGCGCGACCTCTTCGAGCGCCGGATCTTCCCGTGCATGAATATCCCTCAGTCCGGCACACGCAAGGAGGAGAAGCTCTACTCGAAGGATCAGGTGGAGCGGATCTACCTGTTGCGGCGCGCGCTCGCCGCGCTACCTCCCCATGAGGCGATGCAGGTCATGCTCACCAAGCTCAAGCAGTACCGCACCAACGAGGAGTTCCTCGCGAACATCCAGACCAGCGCGCGGTAGCGGCTTCCCGGCCGCCCCGGCACGGCGCGCGGGGCGTGCGGCGCGCGCAGGCTGCAAACGGAAGGGCCCGCCGCGAAGGCGGGCCGGAAATCCGCGGGATCGAAACACCTACCGGGGCGGCTGGATCACGATGTGGTACGTGACCGTGATCCAGGTCTTGACCCGCGTGCCGTCCTTCGTCGCCGGCCGGTAGCGGTTCTGCTTGGCGGCCTCGATGCAGGCGTTGTCGATCTCGGGCCGCGGCGGCTGAAGCCCTCGCAGGACCTGGGCTTGGTCCACGCCGCCCTTCTCGTTGACGAGCGCCCTGAGGATCACGTAGCCGCTAATCGGCGACCTCGCGAGCATCACGGTGCGCGGCAGTATCACCTTCGTCTCGACGAGGTTTTGCGGCTGCACGTCGACCTGGGTGAAGTCCACCAGGTCGCCCTCGCGCACGCCGGAACCGAGGCCGGTCGTGACCGGCACCTCGGCGGTCGCGGGCGCCGGAGGCGCCGCAGCCGGGGGCGCCGTGGGCGCGTGCGGCGGCGCGGCGGGCGCCTGCGCTGGAGCGGCCGGAGGCACCGCGACCGGTGCGGGGGGCATCGCGGTCGGAATCGCGGTTGGCTGCAGCGTGAGCTTCGCGCTCGCCTGCGCCTGCTGCTGGCGGGCCTTCACCGCCTCGGCCTCCTGTTGCTGCTTCAACTTCGCCAGCTCGTCCTCTTTCCGCTTCTGCTCCGCCTCGCGCGCGGTCAGCTCCCGCTGCAGCTTCTGCTGCTCCTCGGGCGAGATCTGTTTGGCCGCCGGGCCCTGCTTTTGCGTGGCGAGCTGCTTGCGCAGCTCTTCGGTCTTGGCCTTCTCGGATTGGAGCTCTTGGTTCAGCTGGTCTTCCTTCTCCTTGAGTGCTCGCGCCACCTGCGTGTTCACCAACTCCTGCAGCATCTTCTTCTGCGCGTCCTGGTCGAGGGGGGGCGGCGATGCCGGCCGGCTCAGGACGAGATACCCGATCACGCCGAGTAAAACCACGGCGCCGCCGATGACCGCGGCGAGCATCCCGGTGCGGCTCGGGGCCGGCAGGGGAGCCTCGGGCTCATCGGCCTTCGGAGGCTGGTAGTGCGCCGCGACGTCGAGGGCACGCTCGCGCTGGACCTCGCGGTCCTCCTGCTCGATCTCGTTGCGGTACAGGCGGTCCATGAACAGCGCGAGGTTGAACGTGGTGGGCGAGTAGGCGCCGCCGTACAGGAGCTTCTCCAGCTCGCGCTTGAAGTCGGCGGCCGACGCGAAGCGGTCGTCCGGCCTGGGCGACAGCGTCTTCGCCAGGATCGCGAGCACATCGGCGGGAACCGGCCCCTCGTCGAAGGCGAGGGCCGGGTGCTCGAGGGCGGCGGCGCGGCCGGCCGGGTCCGCGGGGAGCGGCTGGCCGCTGAGCAGCTGGAACAGAATGGCTCCCAGCGAGTAGACGTCGGACCGGCGGGTTGCGGGCGCGTTTGCCAGCACCTCGGGCGCGAGGTACGGCGCGGCGGTCCGCTTCACGGCGACGCGGTCGAGGTTGGCGCGCAGGCCGCGCGCGAGGCCGAAGCCGGCCACCATCGCCTCGCCGTCGTTTCCGACCATGACGAGGTGCGGCACGAGGAAGCCGTGCACGAGCGCCTCCCCCTGGAGTTCGACCGCCGCCGCCGCGGCCAGCGCGGCCGCTAGCTTCTCGACGATCAGCAGAGCGTTGTCGATCGCGATCGGGAACTGCTCGGAAGCCGCGCGGACCATCAGCTGGTCGAGGGGTTGCGCCGGTACGTAGTCCCACGCCGCGTACGGCACGCCGTCCTCGCTGCCGCAGACGGTGTTACGGACCACGTTGGTCGCCTTCAGGACCTGCGACACCTGGTTGGCCACCGCGGTCTCCGCGGCCAACGCGGTCCGGTTCAACCCCGCCTGATCGAAGCGCCGCAGCCAGATGATCCTGCGGAAGCTGTCGCGTTCCATCTCCCCCGCGCGCCAGAGCGTGCCGAGGCCGTCCTGGCTTCGTTGCTTGAGGAGGAGGAACTTTCCGAAGCTCGAATAGGTATCGGCCATCTCAGGCCCTCCCGGACTGGGGTCACGCTAACACCCGTCCCCGGCGAGGTCAACGCTGCGACAAGGAGCCCGCGCGGGTTGCGAGGTGACGCTCGAGAATGAGACGGGCGGCGATGCCGTCCACCAGTTCGGGCCATCGCCGCCGCGGTACGCCGGCCGCGGCCAGGAGTTCCCCGGCCGCCCTGGTCGTCCCGCTTTCGTCGGCGGTTTCGATCGGAACCGCGAGCGCGCGCCGCAGCGCGGTCACCAACCCCGCCACCCGGCGCTCCCCGCGCCCCTGGCCGGAGCGGGTCACCGGCACACCGACCACGACCCCCTCGGCCTCCCAGGTCCGGACCAGGGCGGCCACGGCGCCCGCCAGCCCCTCCGGGCCGGTGTAGTCGAGCGCGCGCAGGGCGGAGGCGACACGCTCGTCCGCGTCGCACACCGCCACCCCGACACGCCGGGATCCCACGTCGAGCGCCAGCCACCGCATGGCGACGAGGATACCCCTGCAAGCGTAGACTCCAAGCTAGAATGCGGCCGCTGGCGAGGAGGGCGGTTGGCGCGACGGCTGTGGAAACGTCTGGGGAGCGCGGCGGTGCGCTGGTCCCGCGGCGGCCTTATTGTGCTGGCCGGCTTGGCCTCCGTCCCGATGGGCCGGTTGCCGGCCGCGGCCGCCGGCGCGCCGCCGACGTTCGGCGAGCAAGTCACGATCGATGCCGCGCAGCAGCAGTGGGTTCAGGACCAGCTCTGGTGCGCCCAGGGCGACGTGCAGCTCCACTACCAGGACATCTCGCTGCGTTGCGATGAGGTCGAGGTCGACCTCAAGACGATGCACCTCCACGCCGAGGGAAACGTCATCCTCGACCAGGGCCAGACGCGCATTGCCTGCGACCGGATGGATTTCGACCTGCGCACGAAGCTCGGAACGCTGTACAAGGTGGATGCGTTCTTTCCCCCGACCTACCACTTCCGGGGGGAGAAGCTGGAGAAGTTGAGCGAGGACAAGTACCACTTCACCCGCGGCGTGTTCACGAGCTGCGACCTCACCGACAAGGCGCCGCCGTGGAGCATCGAGGTGCGCGACGCGGTGGTGCAGCTCGAGGGGTACGGGCACTTCCGCGATGCCACGATCAAGGTCCGCGGCGTCCCGATCTTCTACACGCCAAGGCTGCTCTGGCCGGTCAAGCGCGACCGCGCGGCCGGGTTCCTCGTCCCGACGTTCGGGTACTCCAGCCAGCGCGGCGCGTATCTCGGCAACTCGTTCTTCTGGCCGGTCTCGCGCTCGTTCGACACCACGTTCTTCGTCGACCTGTTCACCAAGAACTACCTCGGCATCGGCCAGGAGGCGCGCTGGGCCCCGGCCGAAAACGCGTTCGGCGAGATCGCGGACGAGTTCGTCTGGGACCCGGTAAGCAAGAGCTGGAAGTGGAAGGCCAACGGCAAGCACAACCAACTCTTCCCGGGCGGCTGGGCGCTGCACGCCGAGCTGCAGCAGATCTCCGACGTTGATTTCTTCCAGCGTTTCGAAGGCACCACGAACCCGACCGGCTCGCGCACCCTGTACTCCTACGTGAACCTCGCGCGGACGTGGGGTCCGCAGGCGCTCACCTTCCGGATCGATCACCTCACGACGTTCTTCACCGACCCCACCGGCGCCACCACGTCCCAGGTCTCGCTCGACCGCCTCGGGGAGGTGGAGTACCTCCTGCGCTCGACCCGCATCGGGAAGACCCCGCTGTACGTGTCCGCCGACGGTCTCCTCGACGCACTCCAAGTCAACCGCTCGGCGTCGTTGCGCGGGCGGTACGGACGCCTCGATATCTTCCCCACCCTGTCCCTGCTCACCCCCGGCTTCGCCTGGCTCAACGTCACGCCGACGATCGGTGCGCGGGAGACGTACTACACCTCGCAGTATTCGGCCAACGACCAATCGTTGGTCAAGGAGCCGATCTCGCGCCACTACGGTACCGCGGGGGTCTCGATCGTGGGGCCGTCGCTCTCCCGCATCTGGACGAGGCACGACGGAACGAAATTCAAACACCTCTTCGAGCCTCGCATCGACTATACCTACATCTCGAACCCGGGCGGCAGCCTCGACAATCCAACCAGCTCGCCGATTCCGGTGTTCGACCAGCGCGATTCCGTGCTGGTCACCAACCAGGTGAAGTGGACGCTCGGCAACTACCTCCTCGTCAAGACCGGCCCGGCCGGAAGTCGCGAGGTTGCGAGCTTCGAGATCTCGCAGCCTTACTCGCTGTCCGACCCCCTGACTCCCGCCCGGACCACGTTCGACTCCGCGACCAGCCAACCCGGCCAACTGCTCCCCGCGAGCCTGAAGGGCCCGCTCGACCTCTGGCTGCGGGTGCTCCCGGTCCCGACCGCGACCCTGGACACCCGCGTCGACTTCGACCCGGTGACTCACAACCTGCAGAGCACCTCGCTCTCCGGTGGCTACAGCAAGGGGGCGAACGCGCTCAATCTGACCTGGTACTCGAGTTACGATCCGACCGGCCAGGTGACATCGTCCCAGACCCGCCTCTTCTTCGGCCTTGCTCCCGGCAACTCGCATTGGCGCCTCGAGAGCCAGATCTCCTACGACGTCCACCAGCACCAGCTCCTCGAGCAGCGCTACGTGTTCCGCTGGCGCGGCAGCTGCTGGAACGCGATGTTCGAGCTGCACGACTACCGGATCCAGCCGTACAAGACCCGCGACTACCGCATCTCGATCGATCTCACGGGCCTCGGCACGTTCCTCGACATCAAGGGCGCCCTCAATTCGTTCGCGCAGTGAGCCCGCGGGCCGGTTGCGGGCCGCCCGGGCATGGTGTAAGCTCCGCGCTCGTCAGGTCGGGGCGTAGCTCAGCCTGGTAGAGCACACGGTTCGGGACCGTGTGGTCGGAGGTTCAAATCCTCTCGCCCCGACCATTTCCAACTCTTCCTTCCACTGCGTGGAGCGTCTTGCTTTGCCCCTCGGGTGAAGCGGCATTCGGGCCTTGCTCGCCCCCGCTCGCTGCGGCCCGAGGCTCCTCCGGCCGCGACCCAGCAGCGCGCCTCGCCGCCGGGTCCCT
>PKYI01000099.1 GCA_003133645.1 Acidobacteriota bacterium
CACGCTCCGGCGCCATCGGCCTCTGCCCGCTGGGCGGTTTTGGCCACCCACACCCCCGCCAGGCGAAGATCCTGCCGTTGACTCTAGGCATCGGCAAGACCCTCAGCCTGCAGCAGGACCTCCGACTGGTGGGCGGGGGGCATTCCATCCGCCCCTCGGGTGAAGCGGCTATTGCTCCGGAGGCCGCGGGGCCCCCAGCGCGCGCATCGCCGCCGGGAGACGCTGATCCCGACCGAGCGTCTTGTGCGAGGGAGGGAGACAGCGAGGGACCCGGCGGCGAGGCGCGCGGCTGGGTCGCGGCCGGAGGAGCTTCGGGCCGCAGCGAGCGGGGGCGAGCAAGGCCCGAACGCCGCTTCACCCGAGGGGCAAGCAAGAGGCCTCCACGCAGTGGATGACAAAGTGCCGGCCTGCGCTCATCGGTTGATGTGAATGCGGTATCAGACCTCCAGGCGGTCGCCTTGCCTGGCGACGAGGGCGTAGAGGACCGGCATGAGGAAGACGCTGACGAGGAGGCGGGAGAACAGGCCCGAGACGATCACCAGCGCGAACGGACGTTGCGAGTCGGTGCCGACGCCGGTCGCCATGGCCGCGGGGAGGAGGCCCAGCGCCGCGACCAAGGCGGTCATCATGATCGGCCGCAGCCGCAGAAGCGCGGCTTCCCGGGCCGCTCCGGCGATCCCCATACCGGCGAGGCGCAGCTCGTTGGCGTACGAGATGTAGACCACCGCGGTCTGCACGGAGACCCCGAACAGGGCGATGAACCCGATCCCGCTCGACACGGAGAACGGCGTCCCGGTCAGCCAAAGCGCGACCAGACCGCCGATCGGTGCGGAGAGCAGCACGCCAAGAACGGTGATGACGGGGAACTTGAAGTTGCTGTACAGGGCGAAGAGGAGCAGGAAGATGACGAACAGGGTCAGCGGCAGGACGATGGCCAGTTGCCGCCGCGCCGCCGTGTACTCCCTGTATTCGCCGCCCCACGCGATCCGGTACCCCTCGGGCAGGGTGACCCTCGCCGCCACCTGGCGCTCGGCGTCCTCCACCGCGCCGGCCAGGTCGCGCCCCTCCACCGAGTACTGGACGCCGATGTAGCGCGAGTTGTTCTCGCGGTAGATGAACGACGCGCCGCTCACCACCTTGATGTCGGCGAGCTCCTTCAGGGGGACCTGCTGGCCGCCTGGCGTGGCGACCAGGATGTTCCCGATCTCCTCCGGCGTGCGCCGGAACTGCGGCTCGAGGCGCACGACCAGGTCGAAGAGCTTCTCGCCCTGCACCACCTGGGTTGCGGCGGTGCCGCCGACGGCCGCCTCGATGAGGCCGTTGATATCGGCGACGTTGAGGCCGTAGCGCGCGAGCCTGGCGCGGTCGGCCGTGACGGTGAGGCTGGGCTGGCCGAGTTCCTGCACCAGCGTGATGTGGGCCATGCCGCGGACGCCCTCGATCACGCGCTTGATCTCCTTGCCCTTTTCCTCGAGCACCGCGAGGTCGGGACCGAAGACCTTGACCGCCAGCGCGCTCTTGAGGCCGGTTTCCGCCTCGTCCACGGCGTCCTCGGCCGGCTGGGTGTGGTTGAAGACGATCCCCGGAAACGCCTTCAACTTGTCCATGATGGCGTGGGTCAGCCCGTCCTTGGTCTTGTACGGTCCCTTCCACTCGCGGTACGGTTTGAGGCCGACGTAGAACTCGACGTTGAAGAACCCGGTGGGGTCGGTGCCGTCGTCGGGACGGCCGTGTTCGGAGGCGACCACCGTGACCTCCGGGAACGACTGCAGGATCGCCCGCACCTGCGGCGCGATCTTCCGCGACTCCTCGAACGAGATCGTGTACGGCATCGTGCCCCTGATCCACAGCGCGCCCTCGTCCAGGTGCGGCATGAACTCGGCGCCGATCCCGGGGATGAGCAGCAGCGAGCCGCCGAGCAGCACGACCGAGGCCAGCACGGTGGCCCAGGGGCGCGCGAGGCAGACGTCCAGGCCTTTCGCATAGGCGGTCTTCACCGCCTCGAACGCCACGTTGCGCCTCTCCCGTACCCCCTTGCGCAGCGCCCACGAGCACAGCACGGGCAGCAGCGAGAGCGTCACGATGAGGGAGCCGACCAGGGCGAAGATCATGGTGTCGGCCATCGGCTTGAAGAGCTCACCGGAAGGCCCGGAGAGGACGTAGATCGGCAGGAAGCCGGCGACGATCACCGCGACCGCGAAGAAGATCGGGCGGTCGACCTCGGCCGCCGCGGCGACGATCACCTCGCGCACCTTGAACTCCTGGCCCGCGCGGGCCGCGAGCTGACGGAAGATGTTTTCCACCATGACGACGGCGCCATCCACCAAGATGCCGAAGTCGATGGCGCCGATCGACAGCAGGTTCGCCGGGATGTGCTTGAGGTCGAGGCAGACGAAGGCGAAGAACAGCGAGAGCGGGATCGTCACCGCGACAACGAGACCGGAGCGGATGTTGTAGAGGAAGAAGATGAGCACCACGACGACCAGCACCATGCCGCGCAGCAGGTTGTCCTCCACCGTGCGGGTGGTCAGCGCGATGAGGTCCCGGCGGTCGTAAAACGGGTGGATCTTGACGTCCCTGGGGAGGATCGACCGGTTGAGTTCGTCGGTCTTCTGCTCGACGCGCTTGAGCACGACCTGGGCCTGCTCCCCCTTGCGCATCAGGATCACGCCCTCGACCGCGTCGTCGCGGCCGTCGAAGCCGAACTGCCCGAGGCGGGGGGCGTGGCCGATCACGACGCGGCCGACGTCCTTCACCAACACGGGCGTGCCGTTGTGGACCGCGACCACGACATCGCCGATCTCCTCGGGCGTGTGGACGCGGCCCAGCCCACGTACGTAGTAGAACTGCCCGCCCTGCGAGTAGAAGCCGCCGCCGGAGTTGCCGTTGTTCGCGGCCAGCGCCGCCCCCACCGCCGGCACGGAGAGGCCGGCGCCGGCGAGCTTGGTTGGGTCGAGAAGGACCTGGTACTGCATCGTCTCGCCGCCGAAGCCGGAGTCGTCGGCCACGCCCGGAACGCGCTTGAACTGCCGTTCGACGATCCAGTCCTCAATCGTCTTCAGCTCCATCGGGGAGCGGTCCGGACTGTCGATGACGTAGCGGTAGATCAGGCCCGAGGGGGAGAAGAGCGGCGCGAGTGAAGGCGTCACGCCGGCGGGCAGCGACACGCCCGCGATGCGTTCGAAGGCGAGCTGGCGCGCGAGGTAGTTGTCGCTGCCGTAGTCGAACGTCATGCGCACGTCGGACAACCCGTAGAGCGAGATGGAGCGGAGCGTCGCCATGTGCGGAATGCCGTTCATCTCCACTTCGAGCGGCACGGTGATGAGGCGCTCCACCTCCTCGGCCGCGTGGCCGGGCCATTGGGAGATGAACTCCACCATCGGCGGGGAAAGGTCGGGGTATGCGTCCACCGGCAGGCGCGAGAACGACCAGATGCCGGCGCCGGCGAGGAGGGCCGCGAGGAGCACGGTGAGGAACCGCTGCCGCAGCGCCGCCGCCACGACGCGGTGGACGAAAGAGCCGGCGGGGGGGTCGCCGTCGGGCTGGACCGGGAGGTTCTCACTCATTGGCTCTGCGCGAACTGCATGAACAGCCCGCCCTCCACGACGACGCGATCCCCGGCGGAAAGACCGGAGGCGATCTCCTGACGGTCGCCGGTGCGGTACCCGATGGTGACCCGGCGCCGGCCGAAACCGCCGTCCGGGTTCTCCACGAAGACGAACGGCAGATCGACGTCGTCGCGCAGCACCGCCGAGACCGGGAGCATGATGCCGGCGCTGTCCTGCCGCGAGTGGATCGCGACCCGGACGTACATGTCCTTCTTGAGCGTTTGCTCCGGGTTCGGCGTCACGATGCGGACGGCGATCGCCCGCGTGTTGGGGTCGACCAGAGCGGAGATGTTCCCCACCGTGCCGGGGAGCGTCTCCTGGGACGTGGTGCCCGTGACGTCGGCGGGGTCGCCGACGGCGACGAACGCCAGGTCGCTCGCGAAGATGTTTGCCATCACCCACACGGTGGACATGTCCGCGACCGTGAAGCAGGGCGTCACTCCCCCCTGGAGCAGCTGGCCCGGCGTGATCAGGCGCTCCACGACCGCTCCCGCCAGCGGCGAGCGGATCACGCCCTGGGGCGCGGTCGTGGCGCGCTCTTGCCGCAGAGCCTCGATCGCCTTGTCGCCGACGCCGAGGGAGCGCAGCTGCTGCAGCGTGGCGTCGCGGTCCGCCTCGGCGGATACCGCGTCGGTCTCGGCCTGTTCCATCTCGCGCCGCGCGATTGCGTCGTTGGCGAAGAGCTGTACGTCGAGGTCGGCGATGCGGCGGTTGTTGCGCGCCGTCGCCGCGGCCTTGCGGTAGGTGCTCACCGCGGCGGCGAAGTCGGGCGATACGGTGGTGGCCAGGGGTTGCCCGCGCCTGACGAGCGCGCCGAGTGGAACGAGGATGCGCGACACCGGACCGGAGAACGGCGCAAGCACCTGCGTCGCGCGGTCGCTGTTGAACTCGACCGTCCCGGTGGCCTCGACGGTCCGGCGGAACGGCGCGAGCCTCGCTTCCTCGACGTGGATCTTCTCGCGCTGCCCGGCCAGGAGGGTGAACGCCGACGGCTGCGGCGCGGGGTCTGGTGGGGCCGTCCGGCCGTGTGGGCATGCGGTCAGCAGGCAAACTGCGGCGGCGGCGCCGAGCGTGGCGAGCGGGATGCGAACGCTACTGGTCATGGGAGTCTCCTGACGGCGCGGGCAGCGGCGCCCCGGCGGCGCGCTCGAGGTCGGCGAGCGCGTCGTTGGCGGCGCCGAGCGCGTCGGTGTACTCGCTCTTGGCTTCGAGCATCGTGCGTTTGGCGTCCAGCAGGTCGAGCGCGGACGAGCCGCCGAGGCCGTAGCTCACCGAGGCGATCCGGTAGGCCTCGGCGGCTTCCGGGAGCAGTTCGTCGCGCAGGAAGACGGCCTGGCGCAAGGCGGTGGTGGCCGCGGCGTAGGCGGTCCGGACATCGAGGGTGACCCCGGCGGTCAGATCGTCCGCAGTGGCCGCAAGCTCGGCCTCGCGGTGGCGGGCCTCGGCGATGAAGCCCTTCTCGTGCTGCCAGAAGAACAGCGGGATGTTGACCGATGCCGCGGTGGTGAAGGCGGCCGGACTGCCGGCGGTGAAGTTGCGCGAGAGGGTCACGCTGAGGTCGGGGAGCCAGTAGCGCCGCGCGAGCGTCGTGGCGTCGTGGGCGCCCGCGCGTCCGGCGGCGAGGCTCCGGATCTCGGGGCGCGAGGCGAGCGCGAGACGCTCGATGGCGTCCAGGTCGGGCACGCGCGTCGGCACGGTGAGTTCGTCGGTGGCCTCGATCGGCGCGCCCAGCGGTCGGGCGAGCAGCCGGTTCAGCCCTGCGTTCGCCGTGGCGACGGCTCGATCGTTCGCGATGAGGTCGTTCTCGGCCTGAGCGAGATCGACCTTGGCTTTGAGCACGTCGAGCTTGGCTACCGTCCCGCCCTGGAAGCGGGTCTCGGTCTTGGCGAGGAAGTCCTGCGCCAGCTCCTTCGCCTCACGAAAGTCCTCGCGGTGGCGCGCCGCGACGAGAACGGCGTTGTACACCTGCGCAGTCGCGAACGCGATCTGCTGGCGCAGCTGCGTGAGCGAGAGCTCGGCCGATCGCAGCGCCGCGCTCGCCACCTTGCCGGAGAGGCGCAACTTGTCGGGGAAGGGGAGGGTCAGCGCCAAACCGATGTCCTGGGTGGTTGCGGAGCGCGGCTGGAGGAAGCCTTGCTCCTGCTCGAGCGTCGTGGCGATCGCGGCATCGGGAAGCGCCGTCGCCTCGGCAACGCGGGCGCGGGCCTGCGCCACCTGCTCGACGGCGGCGGCGATCGCCGGGTTGGCGGAGGTCGCAATCTCCACGGCCTGCGCCCGCGACACGCGCAGCGGCTCCGCGGGCCCAACGCCGGCCGGCGCGAATTTCGCCGCCCAGGCAGCGCAGGCAACGGTCATGGCGAGAACCGGAACAAAACGGGTTTGAATCACGACGCCTCCTTCTCTCATCTCGAGGGCGAACCTCAACACCGGTACCGGGCGCGGTGTCTCAGATGTCGAGAGGGACGCAAGGCGGGGCGCGCGCCGCGCAGCCGGGCGCGACCCACGACGCGGACATCCGGCTCGCAGGCGCCGTCACGCGGGCGCCGCCGCAAGCAGCCACCTCGAGGGAAACGTGCGCCAGCGTGCCGGCCGCAGCGGGGCCGGCCGCGCACGCCGGGCACTGGGGCGCCGGCAAGGTCCGGCCGGGGTGCAGGTGAGGCGCGTCGCTGCCGGCCGTACACCGATGGGCGAGGTACGACACAAGGCTGGCGCGTTGCGCGCCGTGGTTATGGGTGGGCGGCGGCGCGAGCAGCGCCACGACCAACACCGCAACCGGCGCGCTCAGCGTCCGCCCGAAGAAGCTGCGACCAAGTCCCATCCGCGTGCACGTTACTTCACCGCCGGTGCAGCGTCAAGGAGGAAGGAATTGCGCCTGCGATCAAAGGCGCGGGTGTCGCCCCGGCAGGTGAGGGTCGATCTGTTGGGATGCGGATGCGAGCGGCGCCATCGAAGACGGCGAAGGCGGCCTGTGGCCGCCTGTGATGCCGAAACTGAAAATCTATGGACGCTTCCGGTGTCTCTCGGGAGAGCACCCCCGCCACCGGAAGACTCCACCCCGAACGAGACACCGCGTGCGCCGGCCAGACAACGAAGCGGACGGCGCTCGCGGGCCCGCGAGCAGAAGGCTTACTTCGCCGCCTTCTTCGGAGCGGTCTTCTTGACGGTCTTCTTGACGGCCTTCTTGACGGCCTTCTTCGGAGCGGCCCTCTTGACGGCCTTCTTGACGGCCTTCTTCGGTGCGGCCTTCTTTACAGCCTTCTTGACGGCCTTCTTCGGTGCAGCTTTCTTCGTTGGCATTGTGCTCCTCCTTATTTCGATTATACACACGGAACGCGTTTGTCAAGCCCACGGCACGATGCCGCGAGTCCGACCACGTCGTGCTCCGGGTGCTTCGCGCGGAGATGCTCGTCCAGAGCGGCGACGGTGTGAAAGTGTCGCCGCGGGTCCAATGGAAAGTTCACTGACGTCGAAGCACGCAGGGGCGAGGCGTCGCAAGTCGCGCGTGCGTTGTGGAGCGCCGAACTCGGTTCGTCGGCGAAGGCGATGCGTGCGACGGTCCGCGCGTCGCGGTGAGCCGTGAGGCGCCGCTCTCGTTGTGATCGTGTGGAGACGGCAGGTGGCGAGGCGACGAGGGAGCCGCTGGCTGGAGTCGTTGCCGCGACCACAATCTCGCTCTTCACCGTCTCTGACAACTCGCTCCTCCGTCCCGCTTGTCCTGAGGTCAATGTCGGCGACGGCAGCGCCTCTGTCAAGCCTGCTCACCGAGAACCTTCGCGGGGTGGCGCGCGTAGAGTGGGTCGGGAGGTGCACGATGGCAGCGGTTGTCCAGAAGTGCCAGCGGTGCTTGAGGGACGTGCCGGCGGACGCGCGCTTCTGTCCGGTCTGCGGCGCCCGAGTCGCGGGCGAGCCGCGGCCGCTGCGCCGACGCCGGGACAAGGAGAAGCTTGCAGGTGTGTGCGCCGGTCTCGCGGAGTACTTCGACCTCGACGTCACCGTTGTCCGGGTCGTGTTCGCCGTGGCGGCGTTCGTCACCGGCATCGTCCCTGGCGTGATCCTCTACGTGGTCCTCGCCCTGCTGATCCCCACGAGCTGAGCCGGCCCGCGGCGACGGAAGGGATGCGTCGCGTCGCGCGCGGCCTGGACGGCACCCGAACGACGGCTGTGTCCGGGCCTTGCGTGTGGGCTATTGTGGGGACATGAGCACCAACCCCATCCTCGCGCCGCACCGATCGATCCGACTGTTCCGCGCCGACCCGCTGCCCGAGGGCACGATCCAGAGGCTTGTGGCCGAGGCGCAGCGGGCGCCTACCGACGCCACCGGGCAGATGTACTCGTTCGTGCGAGTCCTCGACCGCGCTCGGCGGCGGCGCATCGCCGAACTCTCCGGCGACCAGCAGCACGTGCTCGACGCGGCGGAGTTCCTCGTCACGTGCGCCGACGTGCACCGTCTCGTGCGGGTGCTCGAGCTGCACGGCCGCGTGCCGGGAGAGTACCCGGCGACCGGGCTGCACTTCGCCGTCATCGACGCCACGCTCGCGACGCAGCGGCTCATCGACGCCGCGGAGGCGATCGGACTGGGCACCGTGTGCATCGGCGGCATCCTCAATGGCGTCGAGGAACTCATCGAACTCCTGGCGCTCCCCCGCGGCGTGCTGCCGCTGTTCGGCCTCTGCCTCGGGTGGCCGGGAGAAGCGCCGGTCGCGCGGCCGCGCGTGGCACTGACTTCCGTGTTGCACGCCGACACGTACCACGAGCTGACGCCGGCGGCGGCCGCGGCCGACGTCACGGCGATGGCGCCGATCACCCGGAGCAGCAATTGGCCCGCGGTGCTGGGGCGCTACTTCGCCGCCGGCGGGACGATGGAGGAACGCGAGCCGGCGCTGCGCCGCGCCCTCGAACGCCAGGGCTTCGCCTGGTCGCGAGAGTGAGGCAGGGCCAGGGCGCAGAAATATGGGGAGGCGCTGGGCGAATCTTTTCACGGACCACGGACCGCGCTTCACGGCCCCGCTATACTGCCCGCGTGAAGCTTCCCCTGATCCTCGTGAGCAACGACGACGGCTACCACTCGGAGGGGATCAGAGTGCTCGCCGACGCCCTGGAGAGCCTGGGCGAGGTGTGGGTGGTCGCGCCGGACCGCGAGAACTCGGCGGTGTCGCACGCCCTCACGCTGTCGCGTCCGCTCCGCCTCACGCAGCTCGCCGAGCGGGGGTTCGCGGTGGACGGCACGCCGACCGACTGCGTGACGCTCGGCGTGGGCCAGGTGCTCAGGGGACGGACGCCGGACCTCGTGGTCTCCGGCATCAACTTCGGCGCCAACATGGGCGACGACGTGCACTACTCGGGCACGGTCTCGGCCGCATTCGAGGCGGTCATCCTCGGGGTCCCGGCGATCGCGGTCTCGCAGGTGATCTGGAGCGAATTCTCGTACGCCTTCGCCGGCCGGTTCGCGCGGCTGATCGCGACCCGCGTGCTCGGGCGCGGCCTCCCTCCCGGGGTGCTGCTCAACGTCAACATCCCGCCGAGCCGCCCGAAGGGCGTGCGTTTCACTCGGCTCGGGAAGCGCACGTATGGCGAGGGCGTCGTCGAGGACACCGACCCGCGCGGGAGGAAGTGCTACTGGATCGGCGGCGGGGACCCGGTGTGGGAGGACATTCCGGGGACGGACTTCGCGGCCGTCGGCGCGGGCTACACCTCGATCACGCCGCTGCACCTCGACATGACGGACCGGGAACAGCTCCTGCTGCTCGAGAGCGAGGTCGCCGCATGGGACCTCGAGGGCTCCTGAGGTGAGCGTCGCGGTTCCCGTGCGCCGCAAGGTACTGATCGACTACCTGCGCGAGAGCGGCATCGCGGACGAACGCGTCCTGGCCGCGATGGCGGCCGTGCCGCGCGAACACTTCGTGCCGGCGGCGCTCCGCCATCAAGCCTACGAGGACTACCCGCTCGAGATCGGCGAGGGGCAGACGATCTCGCAGCCCTCGGTGGTGGCTCGGATCACGGAGCTCGCCGAGGTGACGCCGCGCGACCGCGTGCTCGAGATCGGGGCCGGCTCGGGCTACCAGGCGGCGGTGCTCGCGCAACTCGCGCGCTTCGTGTTCACCGTCGAGCGTCTGCCGCGGCTCGCCGAGGCGGCGCGCGGCCGGCTCGCCGAGCTCGGGTATCGGAACGTGTCGGTGCAGGTCATGGACGGCACCCTGGGGTGGCGCGCCCAGGCGCCGTTCGAGGTGATCGTGGTGAGCGCCGCCGCCCCGGCGATCCCGAAGGCGCTCGTCGAGCAGCTCACCGATGGCGGCCGCCTGGTCATCCCGATCGGCGAGCTGCGCCGGCAGGAGCTCGTGCGCGTCATCCGTCGCGGCGACCGCTTCGAGGACTCGCGGCACGGCCCGGCGACGTTCGTCCCGCTCGTCGGGCGCGACGGGTTCTAGAGACAAGACAGATGACCGCGAAGAGCTTCATCGTCGGGGGCCGGGTCCAGGGCGTCGGCTTCCGCTACTTCGTGATGCGCGAGGCGCAGGCGCTCGGGCTCGCGGGCTGGGTGCGCAACCTCCCGGATGGCCGCGTCGAGGTGCTCGCCGCGGGCGAGCCGGGCTTGATCGATGCGCTCGAGGGCCGGCTGTGGCACGGCCCGCCGCACGCGCGAGTCAGTGAGATCGAGGGGAAGCAAGGCGAGCCCCCGGCAGTGGCGGAGTTCCGGGTGCTTCCGACGCCGTGGTGAGTGGACCGAGCGCGCGGGCGGGGTTGTGATTTCGGCGCTGCCCGATTAGCATCCGGTTGGCGCGGGGCTGTAGCTCAGCTGGATAGAGCAGCGGTTTCCTAAACCGCGTGTCGGAGGTTCAAGTCCTCTCAGCCCCGCCAATGCTTTTCCAGGTTGTCTCAGGGACCCTGTTCGCACATATTCGCACATCAGCGGGGGGTCTCCGCCCTGCGAACTGCACCGTCCGGCCGCCCGAGTCGAGCGCGGCGAGCGCCGCGAGGAGCGTCTTCTCGACCGTGCTCGAGACCAGCCGCCGCGCGATCGCCTCGCCCGGCGCCGCCACGCTTCCCCACGGCATCACCTGATTGCACCCCCGCTCAGATTTCCGGTCCTTCACTTCAGACACACCCCTTGGGCTCGGTTATGGACGTACGTTTCTTGTTGCATTTTGTCGACGAACAGCCTATATTGCGACTAGTAATCTAACAGGAATAGAGCCATGGCTCGCCGCCGAGGCCGTGCGATTAAAGCTGCGGATGGGAATATGGGTGCAAAGAATGTACGGAATGTGACGATCGCTCGACGAGATCGGTCAGGTGCCGCTCGGCGGTGGTGGGTGGTCGCGTGGCTTCTGTACGCGGTCATCTGTGGCGCGGCAATCTGGTCCTTCGCCGCGGTTTTCGTTCCGCAGGAACGGGCCGAGACGATCGAACTGTGGCGCGAGCGTCTTTCGACCATGGCGGACGATCGCAAGGCGGCCATCACCGCGTGGCTGGACGAACGGCGCGGCGACGCACACGTTGTGGCCGAGTACCCCACCGTCGCCATTCTGCTCGCCGGCGAACAAGCTGTGCCCGACCCGCTGCGGCCGCGGGAGCTGTCGCAGCGTCGCATCGAGGGGCTTCTCGATTCCGAGCGAGCCGCGTACGGCTACAGCGGCACGTATGTGATCGGCTCGACCGGCCAGGTCGTCGCCAGCGGTACCGGCAGCCCTCCACTCGACGTGACGTACCAGCGGATGAACAGCGAGGTGCTCCAGTCCGGCGTTGCGAAGCTCGACTTCCATGCCGACACGGACGGTTCGCCGATGCTGGTCGTCGTCGCCCCGGTGCGGCTGAGGGGGCGGACCGCCGGAACTGTCCTACTGTCCGTCGACCCGGAACGCTGGCTCTACCCGCTGCTTCGCTCCGCGCCAATCCCATCGGCGACCGGCGAGTCGCTGCTTGCCCGGCAGGTGGGCGACCAGATCGAGTTCTTGAGTCCCCTGCGCCATCGGTCGGCGCGCCCGTTGTCGTTCCGCCTGCCAGCTAGCGCGGAGTTGTTGGCCGCGGTTGCCGCCATTCGGGGCGAGGAGGGCTTCAAGGAATATCAGGACTACCGTGGCGTGCCGGTGCTGGGCGCCGCTCGCCGCATCCCAGGCACCGGCTGGGGACTGGTGGTGAAGGTTGACCGCGGCGAGGCGCTGGCCGGCTTCAGCCGCAGTGTCTGGCAGGGCGCGTGGGCCATCGCAGGGCTGCTCTTGGCAGTGACGGGGCTCGGTTTTGGCGCCCGGCGTGCAATGACCGCTCGGAGTCGCCGGGAGCTCGGCGAGAGCGAGGCCCGCTTCGCGCTGCTCCGCGACCACGCCCGCGACGGCATCTGGTTCATGAGCCGGGACGGGGTCATTCTCGATGCCAACGAGAGCGCCGCGGCGATGCTCGGATGCGCGCGCGAGGAGGTCGTCGGCCGTAACCTGCGCGAGTTCCGGCCTCCCAAGGAACCGGACACGGTCCCTAGTCTGCTGGATATGGTCGGCCGGACCAAGGGCCTCGTGTTCGAGACCCAGCACGTGCGGCGCGACGGCTCTGTCTTCCCGGCCGAGGTGTTCTCGCAGGTGGTGACGTTCCACGGCGAAGAGGTCTTCCTTTCCGTCTATCGCGACATCACCGAGCGCAAGCGGGCGGAGGAGGCGCTGCGCGAGAGCGAGGAGCGCTATCGCCTGATCGCGGAGAACACGGCCGACGTCATCTGGACGCTCGATCTCGCGACGCGCCGTTTCACCTACGTGAGCCCTTCCGTCGAGAGGCTGCGCGGCTTCAGCGTCGCAGAGGTGCTGACGCAGCCGTTCGGGGCCAGCCTGACGCCGGATTCGCTGCGTCGCGTCGACGCGCACCTCGCCGCAGCCCTTGCAGCGATCGCCGCCGGGAACCAGTCGGCCAGGACCGGCACGGTAGAAGCCGACATGCCGACCAAGGATGGCGGCGTTGTGCGGACCGAGGTCGTGGCCACTGCACTGACCGATGCGAGCGGCCGGGTGACCAGCGTTCTCGGTGTCACACGCGATATTACCGAACGGAAGCGTGCCGAAGCGGCGTTGCGGGAAAGCGAGGCGCGGTATCGCAGCCTGTTTGACCAGTCACCGATCGGCATCTACCGCACCACGCCCGACGGCAGGATCCTGGCGGCCAACGCTGCCCTCCTATGGGCGCTCGGCTACGCCTCGCTGGAGGAGCTGACCGCTCGCAATCTCGACCTCGACGGGTACGAACCAACCTATCCTCGACAGGAGTTCAAGGAGCGGATTGAGCGCGACGGCGAGGTGATTGGCTTCGAGTCGGCGTGGTTGAAGAAGGATGGGCAGGTGCTCGGCGTTCGCGAGAGCGCGCGGGTGGTGCGCGGCCAGGACGGTAAGACGCTCTACTACGAGGGCACCATCGAGGACGTCACGGCGCAGCGGCGTGGCGAGGAGGAGCGGCGGCACCTGGTTGCGGCTATCGAGCAAGCCTCCGAGACGATCGTAATCACGGACACCGAGGGCCGGATCGAGTACGTCAACCCGGCATTCGAGCGCACTAGCGGTTATACGCGCGACGAGGCGAACGGCCAAAAGCTCAGCATGCTCGATAGCGGTGAGCACGACGACGCGTACTACGCGACGTTGTGGCAGACCATCACCCAGAGTGAGATGTGGCAGGGACACTTTGTCAACCGGCGCAAGGATGGCAGCCTCTACGAGGAGGAGGCCACGATCTCGCCGATCCGGGACAGCCGCGGCACGATCGTGAACTTCGTCGAGGTCAAGCGCGATGTCACTCAGGAGATGGCGCTCCAGATGCAACTCCGCCAGGCACAGAAAATGGAAGCAGTCGGCATCCTTGCGGGCGGCGTGGCGCACGACTTCAACAACCTGCTGCAGGCGATGCTCAACAACGTCGAAATCGTTCGCGGTCGGCACGGCGATGCCGCGCAGATGGCGGCGACGATGGCCGAACTGGAGGCGGAGATCCGGCGCGGATCCGCCCTCACCCGCCAACTCCTGCTGTTCGCCCGGCGCGAGACCGCGAAGCCCGAGCCGCTCGATCTCAACGAGGTCATCCGTAGCGCGGCAAGGTTCCTCCGCCGCCTCGTCCGCGCGAACGTCACCTTCACTGTCGAGCTTGCCGATGAGCCGCTGCCCGTGATCGCCGACCGCGGGCAGATCGATCAGGTGCTCATGAATCTGGCGGTCAACGCCGCGGACGCCATGCCGGATGGGGGTCGTCTGACCATCCGCTCCGGTCGCCAGGGGGAGGAGTGGGTGTGGTTTGCCGCGGAGGACATCGGGGGCGGCATCCCGGTCGAGATCCGCGAGCGGATCTTCGAGCCTTTCTTCACCACCAAGAGCACGGGAAAGGGAACGGGACTCGGACTTTCGGTCGTGCACGGCATCGTGACCCAGCATCGGGGTGTGGTCGAGATCCAGGACGTCCCTGGCGGTGGCACCTCGTTCCGAGTCGCGCTCCCGCGAGCGGGCTCGGGCGAACACCCCGAAGTGATCCTCCCGACGGTGGACACGTCGTCGTCGCCGGCTGGCCATGGCGAGCGTGTGTTGGTGGTCGAGGACGAGGAGGGGGCGAGGCAGGGGTTGGCCGAGATCCTCCAGATGCTCGGCTACGACGTGGTGGCGGTCGGGAGCGGCGAGGAGGCGGGGCTTCTTCCGCACGATCCGGGATTCGACGTTCTGCTCACCGACATGATGTTGCCGGGGTGCGCGGGAAGCGACCTCGCGCGCGGGCTGTTGGAGCGTTGGCCCACGCTGAAGGTGATCCTGATGTCCGGCTACACGGAGGACGAGGCGGTGCGGCGCGGAGCCCTGGCCGGTCGCCTCCGCTTCCTGCAAAAGCCATTCGACATGGCGACGCTCGCCCGCGAGATCCGCGCCGCCCTGGACAGCGACTAGGTAGCCTGAGCACCGCCCGCGCGCACGGCCGCTGCGACGAAGAACTTGGCGCAAAGACCGGAAACTGGTCCAGGTCAAAGTTGAGCCCAGAGCCAATCGATGGTCTCCCGGGGAGCGCAGAAGGGGATGAGATGCCGACGCGAGAACGCAGGACCTCACCACGGGCCAGGACGACGTGTTACCGTCGTCTCGCCCGCGTCGTGCCGCCAGACGGTTCCGGCCCTCCCGGTTCATGCCGAGCGGCGGGGAGCGATTGGCCCCGCTGTTGGTGCGTCGATTGGGTGTAAACTCATTCAGCTCGACGGACAGAACGGGGTCAGGCATCGAAAGGGTGCAGTAGTTCTGAGAAGGGGGCGCCATGAGTGCACGCAGACCGATGACGGACAAGGAGAAGCAGTTCTTCAATGCCTTCAAGCTCGCGATCGAGAACGAGCGCGGCGCGCAGGGCCACTATGAGAAGATGGCCGCGATGGCGGAGGACCCGGAGAGCCGCGGGCTATTCGAGGGCCTTCAGCGCGAAGAGGCAGAGCACGAGGAGAAGCTGCTCCAACTCTATGGGGAGTACAAGGCTCGCTTTGTCTCCGAGTGAGCCCGGCGGGCGATCACACGCCGAGTGCAGAAAGTTTGGGCGCCTCCGGGTGACCTGCCCCCGTTTCTTGTACCACCCGTTATGTTAGTCCTTCCATGGTTGACCCGCCCCGGAAAACTATGCCAGCGGTAGGTTGAGAGCCGGGACCCCGGAGAAGCTCCGTTGCGGGTCTGGTTAGCTGGACGACAGTAGGCCAAACCACCAACAAGAACGGGGTGGGCAAGCCTCGTGCCACGATGGGCGCATCTGTTGGCGCGCTGGACGCGGCGGCAGCGGCCTCCAACGTCTAGCGGCTGGCAGCTGTCTTCGTGCGAAGGGCCGCCAACCATGCTGCCTGCTCGCCGACGAAACCGGACGGATCGGGCGCCGTAATGCGCTTTCTTTCTCCGCTCGCGGCTGCGACGGAGCTGCGACGGTGAGGTCGCCCGCCGGCGCCGTTTTGTTGTAAGTTATTGAGGTTATTGGAGCCAACGCGCGTGATCGAACCGCGGACCTATTGATTACGAAACACCTGACTGGGTCCGACGTCGCGAACGCGTCGAGCCGCGGCCTCAAATAGTGGCCACGCCGGCAGTCACGTGCACGAGGTGGGCTGCAGGCGGTGAAGGCAGGGCCGCCGGAGTGGCTCCAAGCCGGCGTTTCGTCTTTACGCTGACGGATCCCTTGTGTCGAGGGGGCAGTCCCAGCTGCGTACCCACGCTGGATGTAGCAAGTCCGCTTATTCCATATCAGCGGCCCTTCGCGACATGCAGGGCGGCAACCTCGCGATTGCCGCCCTATAAATCATGTCCCTACGGTTTGGCTGGCGGTGTCGTCGGTTTGACTGGTGGCGTGGTCGGCGGCGTCGGTTTGACTGGTGGTGTAGTCGGCGGCGTCGGTTTGACTGGTGGTGTGGTCGGCGACGTCGGATTGGACGTAGGACGTTGTTGTTGAGTCATCTTTCTCATTTCCTTTCTTTAATACGGAAAGCACCAGAAACGGGCGGCCGCCAGGCCGCCCTTGATGTTGCCATGGGCCAGGGCCCCGGCTCAGCGGCGATCGCCATGGAGGAGACGGCAGACCTGGGCGGGGAACGCAAGTGAACCATTAGTGACATTGTCATGGCACATTCCTTTCGCGTGGGCATCAAGGAAAGAGAAAAGGACGTTCCTTTGACACCGTCCTCTTGAACCCTCCTCTCGCCGAGCGGGGGAGGCGGTCGAGAGGGATCGGTCCACCCTACTTCTTGATCGCCTTGGCAATCCTGCCGACGAACTCGCCGACCTTTCGACGCGCCTTGCCAACGCTCTCCTGGACCGCACCCTCGGCTCGCTGCCGAGCGCCCTTCCGCTCGAGCGCACTGTTGCCCGTGACCTTACCCACAGCTTCCTTCACCCGCCCTTGTACCTTCTTCGCCTTGCCGCGCACTTCTTGCTGTTTCATGTCGTATCCTTTACGGATCCTGAGGATCCATGTCATGGCCGTGCGCTTCTCGTGCACGACAA
>PKYI01000173.1 GCA_003133645.1 Acidobacteriota bacterium
TTGAAAACTAAATCGAGCGTGCGGTGCAAACGTAGTTTCTTTGCATCAACGAATAACGCACGCTCGATTTAGTTTTCAAAGAACCCCGGCTCGCCTCGAAAGGCGGACTGGTAGGGTACTTCAGGTTCGTTGGTCTGTCAACCCCCGCTCCGAAGTGCCACCGCCTGTTTTGTCCGTCCTTCAAAGAGCAACCCCGCCCTAGGCGGGGGACAAACTTTATAGACGACCCGCGGCCGCCTGTCAACCCCCCGCGCGCTCCGCGCCTCCGCCACGCACCGCCCGGTCGCCCCTCCCCTCGCCTCGCCGGCCTTCAGCCGACTTGGATCCTTCTCTGTCTCAATGCCTTCCCTAACAGCTGCGGCCGCAGGCCGCAGCTGAGGGTAGGATGGTGGCATGAGCGACTTCATGCGCGATGAGGAGCTCGACGCGCTGGTGCGCGAGCTCAACCGCGGCAACCCGGACCCGGCGGCCTCCCGCCCCGCAGGCGCGGACTCCACGGCCGGCGCGCCGCCCGCGCCCGCACGCTCCGACGTGGCGGCCGGTGACGCCCTCGAGCGGGTGCTGACGCTCGTCGTGCAGCGCGACGCCAGCGACGTGCTGCTCGTCCCCGGCGCGCCGCCGGTCCTCCGCGTGGCCGGACGGCTCACGCCCGTCGATGCCCCGCCCCTGGACGAGGACGAGATCCGCGCGATCCTCGCGCCTCACGTCGCTGCGCCGGCGTGGCGAGCGCTGCAGGAGGAAGGCTCGGCGGACTTCTCGCTGCGGGTGGGCTGGCACGGCGAGGGCGCGCCGCACAACGCGTTCCGCTTCCGGGTCAACCTGCACCGCCAGCGCGGCCGGCTCGCCGCCGCGATCCGCATCCTGCCGCGCGCGATCCCAACGCTGGCCGCGCTCGGCCTTCCCGCCTTGCTCGCCGACCTCGTCAAGCCCGCCCGCGGCCTCGTGCTGGTGTGCGGCCCGACGGGCGCGGGCAAGACCTCCACGCTCGCCGCGCTCGTCGGCGAGATCAACCGCACCAGGAGCTGCCACGTCGTCACCATCGAGGAACCGGTCGAGTACGAGCACCCCAACGTGCGCGCGATCGTCGAGCAGGTCGAGGTCGGCGCCGACGCGCCTTCGTTCGCGGCGGCGCTCAAGGCGGCGCTGCGGCAGGACCCCGACGTGCTCCTCGTCGGCGAGATGCGCGACCTGGAGACGATCGCGATCGCGCTCACCGCGGCCGAAACCGGGCACCTCGTGCTCTCGACGCTGCACACCGCCGACGCGGCGCAGGCGATCCACCGCGTCGTCGACGTCTTCCCGGCGGCGCAGCAGGCGCAGATCCGGCAGCAGCTCGCGCTCGCGCTCACCGCCGTCGTCAGCCAGCAACTCGTCCCCACCGCGGACGGGCGCGGCCGCGTCCCCGCCGTCGAGTTGCTCCTCGTCAACGCGGCCATCCGGCAGCACATCCGCAAGGACCGGGTGGAGAGCCTTCGCAACGAGATCACGCTCGGCAAGCGCGCCGGAATGATCGCGCTCGAGGAATCGCTCGCGCGCCTCGTGCGGGCCGGCACGATCACGCTCGAGGAGGCCCAGATCCGGGCGAACCACCCGGAGGAACTCGAGAGCCTGCTGAGAGACCAGGGGTCCGGGGGCCGGACTCCGGGGACCGGCCGAGACTCCAGGCTCTAGTCGAAAATCACCCGGCGGCCCTCAAGGCGCCACGTGCGCGTGAGCAGCATCCGCAGGGCGGCAGGGTAGGCGATGTGCTCCTGCTCGAGGATCCGGGCCGCGAGCGTCTCGGGCGTGTCGTCGTCGAGGACCGGTACGGTGCGCTGCAGCACGACCGGCCCGGAGTCGCACCCGGAGTCCACCAGGTGCACCGTGCACCCCGAGACCTTGACGCCGTACGCCCACGCCTGGCGCTGGGCGTCGAGGCCCGGAAAGCTCGGCAGCAGCGCCGGGTGGATGTTGACGATGCGCTGCGGAAAGTGTGCGACGAACGTCGGCGAGAGCAGGCGCATGTAGCCGGCGAGGCAGACCCACCGCGCCTGCGCCTCCTCGATCGCCTCGGCCACCAGACGCTCGTGCTCCTCCTTTGGCACGCCCTTGCCGGGGATGGCGGCGATTGGGATCCCACGCTCGCGGGCGCGGTCCAGGCCGGGCGCGCCGGGCCGGTTGGAGACCACGAGCACGATCTCGGCCGGCACCTCGCCGCGGGCGCATGCCTCGGCGAGTGCGACGAGGTTCGAACCCCGCCCCGACAGCAGCACCGCCACCCGCTCCCTCGTCATGCCTCGCGCCTCACCCTTTCACGAACCGCACGCCCCGGCCCGCGACACAGCAGCCGATGACCCAGCCAGGGCCGTGAGGGACGAGCCGCGCCAGCACCGCGCCGAGGCGGTCCGGTGCGACGACGAGGATCATCCCGACGCCGAGGTTGAACGTCCGCCGCATGTCGTCCTCCGGCACGCGGCCGGCGTCGCGAATGACCCGGAAGAGCGCCGGTTCGTCCCACGAGTCGAGGCGGATCTCGGCGCCCACGCCGTCCGGCAGCGCCCGCGGCAGGTTGTCGGGGATGCCGCCGCCGGTAATGTGCGCGGCGCTCGTGACAAGCCCCTCGTCGAGGAGTGGCGCCACGGCCGCCAGGTACGAGCGGTGCACGGCGAGGAGCGCATCGGCAACGGTCTCTCCGAGGCCCGGCACCTCGCTGCCGACGCCGAGCCCGAGGACCTCGAAGAACACCTTGCGCGCGAGCGAGTAGCCGTTTGTGTGCAGACCGCTCGAGGGGAGGGCCACGAGGAGGTCGCCGGTGGCGGCGTTCTCGCGGCGCAGCAGCCGGTCACGCCGGCACGAGCCGACGATGAAACCGGCGACGTCGTACTCCCCCGGCTGGTAGAACCCAGGCATCTCCGCCGTCTCGCCGCCGAGCAGGGCGCAGCCGTTGGCGCTGCAGCCGCGGGCCAGCCCCTCGATCACCTCGACCGCGACGCCGGGCTCCAGGTGACCGGAGGCGAAGTAGTCGAGGAAGAAAAGCGGGCGCGCCCCCTGCACCAGGATGTCGTTGACGCAGTGGTTGACCAGGTCCTCGCCGACGGTGCCGTGCGCCCCGGCCATCTGCGCGACCTTGAGCTTGGTGCCGACCCCGTCGGCCGAGGCGACGAGCACCACGCCTGCGGGGTCGTCCGGCTCCAGGGTGAAGAGCCCGCCGAAACCGCCGATCTCCGAGAGGACCCCGCGGGTAAAGGTGGCCTTCGCCAGCCTCTTCACCTTGGCGAGCGCCCGGTCCTGCGCGGCGATTGAGACCCCCGCCCCCTCGTACGTGAGCGGGGCCCCTCCGGTCGGTTCAGCCATGGGGGAAGGGTATCAGAACTGCCTTTATCAGCGCTCTTCCTTGGCGACGACGCCGGCGCGGTCCTCCTCGTCCAGCACGCGGTAGTTGCCGGAGAAGCAGGCGGTGCAGAAGTTCGGCGCCGGCGTTGCAAGACACGAGAGCATCCCCGCCTCCGAAAGGTACCCGAGGGAGTCGGCGCCCACGAACGCCCGGATCTCCTCGACGCTCAGCCTCGCGGCGATCAGCTCGCGGCGCTCGGGGGTGTCGATGCCGTAGAAGCACGGCCCGGTCGTCGGGGGCGACGAGATGCGCAGGTGCACCTCCTTGGCGCCGGCGGCCTTGAGCATCATCACGATCTTGCGCGAGGTCGTGCCGCGCACGATCGAGTCGTCCAC
>PKYI01000156.1 GCA_003133645.1 Acidobacteriota bacterium
GGGGTCCGGGGTCCGGGGTCCGCAAAGGCAAAGGCAAGACACGCCGCAGGGAAGGCGACGGCGAAGCCGGTCGCCAAGACGAAGACCGCCTCCAAGCCGAAGACGGCGGCCAAGACCTCGAAGCCGAAGGCGAAGGTCGCGGCGAAGCCCAAGGCGAAGCCCGCCGCGAAGCCCAAGTCGAAGACGGCGGCGAAGCCCAAGCCGCGGGCCAAGGCGGCGGCACGGCCGGCGGTGAAGCCGAAGACGAAGACGAAGGCGTCCGCGAAGGCGAAGGGTAGAGGCAAGACTCGCCGGTAGCCGGGGGGGCCGACCCGAACACGCTGTATCCACGGGCGGCCTCCGGGCCGCCCGTCGGTTTTCGGGCCGTGGCCCACATGGCCTGGCGCCGTGGTATCCTCGCCGGCCGTGAGACGGAGTCCCCTTCCGCCATTCCGAAATGGGAGGCACGCATGAGGAAATTACGAACGGTCTCCATCGCGCTACTGGCGTTGGCGGGGGTTGCCGCTGCCGCTCGGGCGCAGACCACCGCCGCCGCCGTGCAACCCAAGCTCTCGTACCCTGCTGCGCACCGCGACTCGACGGTGGACACCTACTTCGGCACGAAGGTGCCGGTGCCGTACCAGTGGATGGAGAACCTCGGCAGCCCCGCTTTGAAGCAGTGGGTCGAAGCCGAGAACACGCTGACGTCCTCCTATCTCGAGACGGTGCCGGTCCGGAGCTGGATCCAGCAGCGGCTGACGCAGCTCTGGAACTACGCCAAGGAGAGCACGCCGGAGCAGGTCGCCGGCGGCCGGATCTTCTTCGGTAGGAACTCGGGCCTCCAGAACCAGTCGGTGGTCTACGTCGCGGACTCGGCCACGGCCGCGCCACGCGAGCTGCTCGACCCCAACACGCTCTCGCCGGACGGCTCGGTCGCGCTGCTCGGCTACCGGGCGTCCCCGCGCGGCGCGTACCTCGCCTACGAGCTGTCGCAGGGCGGCTCGGACTGGGTGACGATCCACGTCCGCGACGTCGCCACGGGCAAGGACCTACCGGACACCATCCGGTGGGTGAAGTTCTCCGGCGCCGCATGGACCGAAGACGGCAAGGGCTTCTTCTACTCGCGTTACCCGGCCGCGCCGGAAGGCAACGCGATCAGCCAGCGCGTCATCGACCAGACGCTGTACTACCACCGCCTGGGGACTGATCAGAGCGCGGACGCGCTCACCTACGCCCGTCCCGACCTTCCGGAATGGGTCATCGACGGCGCGGTGAGTCAGGACGGCCGCTACCTCTTCGTCTACCTCCGGAACGGCACGGCGTCGCAGAACGAGCTGTTCTACGTCGATCTCGGCAACCCGCTGGAGCCTGCGGTCGGCGGAGCGGTCAAGCCGCTCTACACGAAGAACGACGCCACGTACGCGGTCGTAGGTCACGACGAGAAGACGTTGTTCATCCGTACGACACTCGGAGCGCCGAAGGGGCGGATCGTCGCGGCCACGTTCGACGACGCCGATCCCGCGCACTGGCGCGTGGTGGTTCCCGAGGGGGAGGGCGTGATCCGGGGCGCGGCGATGGCGAGCGGCCGCATCCTGGTCAACCTCCAGGTGGCGGCCACGAGCCGGCTCGCTCTTTACTCCACCGGCGGCAAGCCGGAGGGCACGGTGGCGCTGCCGGGGTTGGGCTCGGTCGCCGGGCTTTCCGCCCGCGGCGATTCGAACACCGTCTACTACGGCTTCACATCGTTCCTGATCCCCGCGTCGGTCTACCGCTACGAGGTCGGGAGCGGGAAGACCGAGACGTTCTTCAAGCCCGACGTGGAGTTCGATCCGACGCCATACGAGGAGACGCAGGTTTTCTACCCGTCCAAGGACGGCACGCAAATCCCGATGTTCATCGTGGCGAAGAAGGGCGTGAAGCTCGACGGAAGCAACCCGACGATCCTCTACGCGTACGGCGGCTTCGACATCACGATCACGCCGGCGTTCAGCCCATGGCTACCGGCATGGCTCGAGCTCGGCGGCGTCTACGCGGTCGCCAACCTGCGCGGCGGCGGCGAGTACGGCGAGATGTGGCACCAGGCCGGCATGCTGAGCCACAAGCAGAACGTCTTCGACGACTTCGCCTGGGGCGCAAAGTACCTGATTGCGGAGAAGTACACGACGTCCCAGCGGCTCGGCATCATGGGGTACTCGAACGGCGGTCTTCTCGTCGGCGCGAGCATCACGCAGAACCCGGCGCTGTTCGGGGCGGCGTACGCGGGCGCGGGGGTCATGGACATGCTGCGCTACCAGAAGTTCTCGGGCGGCGCCCTGTGGGCTCCGGAGTACGGCACGTCGGGCGACGCGAAGGCGTTCCACTGGCTTGATACGTACTCGCCCCTGGCGAACATCAAGAACGGGACGTGCTACCCGCCGACCATCATCACGACCGCGGACCACGACGATCGCGTGGTGCCGAGCCACTCGTACCAGTTCGCGGCCGCGCTGCAGCATGCCCAGGGGTGCGCCAACCCGGTGTTGATCCGCGTCGAGACGAAGACGAGCCACGGCTACATGCCGACCGACAAGCGCATCGCCCAGACGGCCGACATCGACGCGTTCGTGGCGTTCAACCTAGGCATCGTCAAACCGCCGGTCCCGGTCGCCAAGGCCCCGGCGCCGCACTGAGCCGGGCCGCGCCGACAGGGACGTTGCGCGCCGGAGCGCCGGGGACATGTCCGGCGCCGGTTCGTGGTTGAATAGAACGATGGAGAGCGCGCACCCGCTGCTCGATCGGGCCCGCCAAGCCCCCGAGGCGCCAGGCGTCTACCAGTTCCAGGACGCGAAGGGGAAGGTGCTGTACGTCGGCAAGGCCAAGCACCTCCGCCGCCGCGTGCTCTCGTATTTCTCGCGCCGGCTCGAACCGCGCCTCGTCGGGATGCTCGCCCGTGCCAGGGGCCTCGAGTTCGTGGTCACCGGCACCGAGGTCGAGGCCCTCATCCTCGAAAACCGTCTGATCAAGCGCCACCGGCCCCGTTTCAACGTCCTGTTGCGCGACGACAAGACCTACGCATACGTCAAGTTGACCACGGGTGAGGCGTGGCCGCGGGCGTACCTCACCCGGCGGGTGCTCGACGACGGCCACAGCTACTTCGGGCCGTTCCTCGGGCACGGGATGGCGGCGCGGGTCATGGACCTGATCCGGACCCGCACCCAGGTGCGGACCTGCACGATCGAAATCGACGGCTCGCTGCCGCGGCCGTGCCTCTACCACGGGATGGGCGCGTGCCTGGGTCCGTGCGTCCGGGCCCTCACGACCCCCGAGGAGTACGCGCGCGCCGTCGAGGAGGTCACGCTCCTGCTGGAAGGGCGGCACCAGGAGCTGCGGCCTCGCCTGGAGGCGCAGATGTGGCGCGCGGCCGAGGCGCACGAGTTCGAGCGGGCGGCCCGCTACCGCGACCTCGTGCGCGCCCTCGAGGAGCTGGCGCGCGCGCAGAACGTGGAGATCGCCGGTTCCGGATCGGCGGACGTCGTGGGCGTCGAGGGCGATGGCAGGGATGCGTCGGCGGTCGTCCTCATCTACCGCGACGGCAACCTCGTGGACAAGCGCGAGTTCCACTGGGAGGGGCTGGACGGACCCGCCGATGGCGAATTCCTGGCGGCGTTCCTCGGCCAGTTCTACGAGGCCAATCCGGCCGTCCCGGAGCGCGTCGAGGTCCCGGCCGTGCCGGAGGGGGCCGAGGCGATCGCGGGGTTCCTGCGGCAGCGGCGCGGCGCACCTGTCCGGCTCGCGGTCCCGAAGCGGGGGCGGCGCGCCCGGGTCCTCGAACTGGCGCGGGAAAACGCGCGGGAGGCGTTCCGGCTGCGCTTCCGCCACCCGCGGTGCGAGGCGGACAGGGTGGCCGCCGCGGTCGCGGCGGCGCTCGGGCTTGCCGGGCCCGTCTGGCGCATCGAGTGTTTCGACATCTCGCACCTCCAGGGGGAGGCGCAGGTCGCGTCGCTGGTGGTGTGGGAGCGGGGCAAGCTCAGAAAGGGCGAGTATCGCTCGTTCAACGTGCGCGCGAGCCTCGGCGCCGACGATCCGGGCGCGATCGCGGAGGCCGTGGAGCGGCGATACCGCAGGCGCCTCGCGGAAGGGGCCGCGCTCCCCGACCTGGTCCTGATCGACGGCGGTCGCACTCAACTCGACGCGGCGCTGCGCGCGTTGGCCTCCGTCGGGTGCGAGCGTCCCGCTGCGGGGCTCGCGAAGCGGCTGGAGGAGATCGTGCTCCCCGGCGCGGCGCGGCCGTTGCTGCTCGAGGCCCACGACTCGGTGCGGCTGCTCCTGCAGCGCGTGCGCGACGAGGCGCACCGCTTCGCCATCACCCGTCACCGGAGGCGGCGCAGCGCCCGCAGGCTCGCGACGCAGCTCCTGGCGGTGCCCGGGATCGGGCCGCAGCGGTCGCGCCGCTTGCTGCGGGAGTTCGGCTCGGTCGACGGCGTCCGCGCGGCGACGCCCGAGGCGCTGGCGGCGGCCGTCGGGGCGAAGGCCGCGGCGGCGCTGTGGCAGAACCTCCACGGCGCCACCCTTTGACGACCAGACCGAGTTTCGCTACTGTTGCAGGTATGGGACGCACATCCGCGGCTGGCCAGCTGGCCCTTTGGGTCGGGCGAAAAGGGAAGGGCGCGGCGCGCCTGCGCTGGGCCGACACCGAGCTGGTGCTCCACGTGTCGGGGCTGCAGATCGTGGCGGTCGAGGGCGACGACCACGAGCGCCTCGCCGCCGCGTTCGGCCTCACCGACGGTGGCGAGTGGTTCGCCGAGGCGGCAGCGGCGGTGGCGGGCGGCCAGGTCTCGCAGGCCGAGGCGAACGCGGTCGTCAAGCGGGCGGTGTCCGAGCGGCTGCGGGAGTTCCTCATGGCGCCCGACGCGGAGGCGACCTTCGACAGCGCTCTCCCGTTCGAGCCCAAGGGCCTCACGATCTCATACCCGCACCTCGTGATGGAGTTGGGGCTGGGCCCCGGCGGCGAGGAGTTGGTCGGCGTGTTCCTCCCCGATCCGGCGTTGATCCTCCGCCGGCTCCCGGACTTCCCCAAGCGGGTGGGCGCGCTCGGGCTGACCGAGGAGGGGATGGCGATCCTGGCCAAGGTCAACGACCAGCGGACCGCGCAGGAGATCTCGGACCCGTCGCCGCACGGCAGGGACCTGGCCCTGCGCCTGCTCGCCGCGGCCGCCGGCGCCGGTCTCGTCGAGGCCGTGTCGAGGGTCGCCGAGACGCCGCTGTCCACGACGCAGGCGCCTCGGTTCGGCCTCGCGCCGCGGCGCCGGATCTGGCCCCGGGTGGCGCTCGTCCTGGCGCTCGTCGTGGGCGCTGCGCTGCTGCTGTACTTCCGTCCGTGGGAAACTGCCGCCGTGGTCGGAGGCGGCGGGCCATGGGCCGTGGCTGTGGACGGCGGGTGTCAGCCGGCCGAGCTCGAGCGCCTCTACCGCCGCCAGGAACAGGACAAGGCGAACCTGCGCGTGGTCCCGTTCGGGCATGGGGACGGACAGTGCTATCGCCTGATCTGGGGCCATTTCCCGACGAAGGAAGCGGCGGACGACACGATGGCGCACCTGCCGGCCGGGGTCGTCGCGCGGGGGTTTCCGCCGCACGTTGTCCGGGTCGAGGGCACCACGCCTTGAGCGTGTCCTGAAAAGCGGCTAAACTCCACTGAGATGACCCATGGCCTGATTCCAAAAGGGCGTTTCGACGCCGGTGGGTTGCCGCCGCTTCTTCGCGATGTCGTGCGCCGGCTGGCCGTCGGACGCCTGGACATCGTGGGCGGGGGCGAGACGCGCCACATCTGGTTCGAGACCGGCCAAGCGCGGGCGGTGGCGTCCGACGCCGAGGACGAGAAGCTCGGGAAGTGGCTGGTAAGCCGCGGCGTGCTCGACGCGAGCCGTATGGCGATCGCGCTGCTTCGCCAGCCGGACGGGGTCCGTTTCGGTGCGTTCCTCGTGCAGGAAGGGCTCCTCGGCCCCGAGGCGCTCACGAAGGAACTCGAGGCGCTCTCGGTCGGTATCGTCTCGCACATGCTGATGGAGCCGGGCGAATGGAAGTACTTCGACGGGGAGAAGCTGCCCGTCGACGCGGTGTCTTTGGACATGACCACCGCCTCCCTGCTGGCGGCGGCCGTGCGCGAGGTGCCCGACGAGGCGCACCTGCACAAGCTGGTCGGCGGCGACGGCTTCGTCTGGACTGCGCAGGACGCGCTCCTGCTCTACCAGCAGCTCCGCCTCACGCCGCAGGAGGGGTACGTCCTCTCGCGGGTGGACGGCACGAGCACCGTGACTCAGCTGCGGCGGCTTGCGCCGATGCCCCCCGGCGAGTACACCCGCGCCCTGGCGGCCCTCTCGGTGACGGGGCTTCTCGAGATCCGCCCGACCTCGGCAGTCAGGCCGCTGGCGCCCGCCGAGGTCGAGGGGCGGGGCGAACCCGAACCGGAGGCCGAGGAGGCGTTGCAGTACAGCCCGCAGGAGCAGCGCGAGTATGCGGAGGTGATCAAGCTCGCGGCCGAGATCCGGCACCACGACTACTACAAGCGGTTCGGCCTCTCCCCCGGTGCGACGCAGGACCAGCTCCACTCGCGCTACCTCGAGTTCGTGAAGCTCTACCACCCCGACCGCGCCCGCGAGAAGCACCTCACCTCGCTCAGGAACGAGCTGGCCGAGATCTATTCGGCGCTCCAGGAGGCGTACGAGACGCTAGGGCACAGCGAGCGGCGGACGCGTTACGAGAAGACGCTCGCGGCGTCCCACAACGTCGACACCTTCCAGGCGGAGGAGCGGCGCCGCTCCGCCCGCGGTGAGGTCGTGGACGCCAATGTGAAACGCGCCAAGGAGCTGTTGCGCGCCGGGGACGTCGGGATGGCCGTCCAGTTGCTGGACCAGGCGGCGCGCCTGAACCCGACCGCCGAGACGCTGCTCCTGCTCGCCCGCGCCGAGTTCAAGAACCCGATGTGGAGCCAGCGGGCGCTCGACCACCTCAAGCATGCGGTCGCGCTCGCGCCGGAGTTTACCGAGGCGTGGCTCGAACTCGCGAACTTCTGGGCGACGCGCAAGCAGGAGGACCGGCAGAGGCAGTGCCTCGAGCGGATCCTCGACTTCGAGCCCGGCAACGAGGACGTGCGGGCCGCGCTGTCCAGCCTCAAGCGGCCGAAGGTGCTGCGCCGGCGCTCCTGACGGGGAGGCCTCGGGGTGCCCTGGCTGCTGGACGGCAACAACCTGGCGCACGGCGGGTCGCGCGAGAAGGTCCGCCGCGCCGCGCTGGCGGTGGCCAGGCGTGAGCGGGTCCGGATCCTGATTTTCTTCGACGGCGCACCGCCCCCCGGTTCCGGCGACTCGGAGATGCTGGGCGCGGTGGAGGTGCGCTACGTGGGGCACGCGGACAGCGCCATCGTGGCGTTCCTCCGCCCGCGTGGGCGGGGGTGGCGCGTGGCGACCGACGACCGCGAGCTGGCGCGTCTGGCGCGCGACGCCGGCGCCGAGGCGGTTTCCGCCGCGGCGTTCTGGCGGAAGGCGGCGGCCGCCCTCGCGGAGACGACTGGCGGGGCCGGAGCGGGACCTGGGGCCGCGGACGAGATCGCCTATTTCCGGGACCCGGGCCACAGGCTGCCGGATGCGCCCAAACGCGTGCCGCGCCCCCGGCGGCGCCCGGGCCGCGGATAGGGGATACAATCATCGACGGCACTGGAGGCGGCAGGCGCTCGCGATCCCGCCTCGGGCGGGACCGAGGAAAGTCCGAACTCCTGATGGGAGCACGCTGGGTAACGCCCAGCCGCGGCAACGCGAGGGAAAGTGCCACAGAAAATACACCGCCCGGCGGTCGTCGCCGGGTAAGGGTGAAAAGGTGGGGTAAGAGCCCACCGCCCGGCCGGCGACGGCCGGGGCACGGCAAACCCCGTGCGGAGCAAGGCCAAATAGGGGGATCGACGGGGCCCATCACCGGATCCGTCGCAAGGCGGGCGATCCCCGGGTAGGCCGCTCGAACCGGCCGGCGACGGCCCGGTCAGAGGAATGAGCGCCACCCCGCCTCTGGCGGGACACAGAACTCGGCTTATCGCCGCCTCTGGTGCCGGCGTGGGGGTCCGCAAGGGCCCCTGCGTTCTTTGTGGCCTAAAATCAAACGATGAGCGCCACCCCACGTCCACTGCCGAGGCCGCTCGCACCAGGGGCGCGGATCGGCGTGATGGCGCCCGCCGGGCCGTGCGACCCCCGAGCGCTCGCCGCCGGCGTCGATATGCTGCGGGGGGCGGGGTACGAGGTGATCTGCGCGCCCAACGTGGCCACCCGCACCGGGCACCTCGCAGGCGCCGACCGCGACCGGCTCGCGGGAATCGTCGGTCTGCTCGACGATGGCGTCGAATGTCTGATGGCGGCGCGCGGCGGGTACGGCACGATGCGGCTGCTGCCCGACCTGCCGTGGGAACGCCTCGCCTCCTGGGCGGGGTGGGTCGTCGGATTTTCGGATATCACCGCGCTGCACGCGGCGCTCGCGACCCGGTTCCCGCGCGCCACGCTGCACGGGCCGATGGCGGCCTCGCTCGGGCGGGACGCGCGCGGGGCGGAGATGCTCCTGGCCTGGTTGAGCGGCCGGGCGCCGCGCCGCCTGTTCGAGCTGCGTCGCACGCTCGTGCTGCGGCCGGGCGTCGCGCGCGGCGTCGCGGTGGGTGGGACGCTCTCGATCCTCGCGGCGCTGGCCGGCACGCCGTTCGAGCCCGACTACGAGGATGCGGTGCTGTTCATCGAGGACGTCGCGGAGCCGCTCTACCGCCTCGACCGTTTGTTGACCCAACTCCGGCTCTCCTCTAGACTTTTGCGCGTCAAAGCGGTGGTGGTCGGACGCCTGGCGCGGTGCGGGCGGGGCGAGACGGGTTGGCGCGACCGCTTCCGGGAGCTTCTCCTCGGATCGGTGCCCGCGGATGCGGTCGTGGTGGAAGGGGTTTCGTTCGGCCACGGGGGCGGCAACGTTCCTTTCCCACTCGGGGTCGAGGTCGAGGTCGACACCGCCAGAGGCGAGATCAGCTGGGGAGGAGGGTAGGTGGTGAAGGTCCGGATCGGCGGACAGACGCACGGTCTGCGGGAGTTGCTCGCGCGGTTCCCGGCAGGGTCCGTGATCTTCCGCGAGGGCGACCTTGGCCGGGAGATGTTCATCATCCAGAAGGGCCACGTCCGCATCTCGCTCTCAATCGGAGGCCACGAGCAGGAGGTGGCGGTCCTGGACAAGGGCGACTTCTTCGGCGAGATGGCGCTACTCGACCAGCTGCCCGCGCGCTCGGCGACCGCCGTCGCGGTGGACGAGGTGGAGGCGCTGCAGCTGCGCAGCACGGACCTCGACCTGCTCCTGCGGCGCAAACCGGACATTGCGGTCCGGATGATGACGAAGCTCTCGGAGCGTCTGCGCGAGACGAACCGGCGCTTCGAGGAGCTGGGCGCCCGCACCGAGTTGGCGGCGCTCGCCCCCGCCCCAGCCGGCCAGGGGCTCGAGGCGCGGGCCGTGCTCGCGCACGAGACATCGGGGCGTCTGTTCCCGCTGGTGCCGGGCGGGGACACGACGCTCGGCCGTCACGACCCGGTAACCGGCGTGACCCCGGACGTGGACCTGAGCCGACTCGACCCGGAGCGAACGGTGTCGCGGCGCCACGCCACGATTCACGACGGTGATGGGGCGCTCACGATCACGGAGACGAGCGCGTCGACGAACGGGACGTTCGTCAACGGCGTCAAGCTCGAGCCGCTCAAGCCGTGCCCGCTCGCCGACGGCGACGGCGTGCAGCTGGCCCTGGTGGCGATGCGGCTCCGCGTGATCCTCGGCAGCGGATGACGCTCGCGCTCGAGAGCCCGCTGTCGGCGGTTAGGGGCGTGGGCGCCGCGGGCGAGCGGACGTTGCGGGCCGAGGGCCTGGCCACCGTCGGCGACCTGCTCTGGCGCCTGCCGCACCGGTACGAGGACCGCTCCAACCCGCTTCGGATCGGCTCGCTGACGACGCCGGACGTAACCGTGACGGTGAGCGGGCGGCTGGTCCAGCTCGTCGAGCGCGGCGCCCGCAACCGGCGGATGCGCATCGTCGAGGCGGTCATCGACGACGGCACGGGTTCGCTCCCGGTCGTCTGGTTCAACCAGCCGTACCTGGCGAAGGCGCTGCCCGCCGGCGCCCGGGTCTGGCTACACGGCGCCGTCAAGGTCGCGCGCAGCGGGTGGGGGCTGCAGCTCGTAGCGCCCGAATGGGAGGTGGAGGACGAGGACGGCGAGCCGATCCACCTCGGCCGGATCGTGCCGATGTACGGGAAGCTGGGCAACTGGGGCGGGCGGCGGGTGCGCACGCTCGTGGCGCGGGCCCTCGAGGACCTGGGGGAGGTCGAGGACCCGCTCGCGGCGCTCCTACCGGCCGAGCTCGCACTGCCCCCGCTCGGCGACGCCCTCCGCTGGGCGCACTTCCCCCGCCCGCCCGCGAGCGATGCCGCGCTCGGCGGCCTGTTCGAGGACCTGGCGCGGCGCCGCACCCCGGCGCACCGGCGCCTGGCGTTCGAGGAGCTGCTCGCCCTCGCCGTGGTGCTCGAGCGGGAGCGCGGCCGGCGGCGGCGGCAACGCGCGCCGGCGTGCTCGATCACCGACGGGATCCGCGAGAGCGCGCGCCGCGTGCTCCCGTTCCACCTCACGGAGGCGCAGCGGCGGGTGCTCGCCGAGATCGTCGCTGACCTGCAGCGCGAGTTCCCCATGGCCCGCCTCCTCCAGGGCGACGTCGGGTCCGGCAAGACGATCGTGGCGGCCCTGGCGGCGCTGGTGGCGCTCGCCGCGGGGCACCAGGTCGCACTCCTCGCCCCGACCGAGCTGCTGGCGCAGCAGCACCACGCGACGCTGACCCGCCTGCTGGCGCCGACGCCGTACCGGCCCGAGCTGCTGATCGGCTCGCTGCCGGCCGCCGAGAAGCGGCGCGTGCGGCAGGGACTCGAGGACGGCAGCGGGCACCTCGTCGTCGGGACCCACGCCCTGCTCGAGGACGCCGTGGTCTTCGGGCGTCTCGGCCTCGCGATCATCGACGAGCAACACCGGTTCGGCGTCGCGCAGCGGCAGGCGATGCTCGCCAAGGGCGAGGCCCCGCACTTGCTGGTGATGACCGCGACGCCGATCCCGCGCTCGCTCGCGCTCTCGCTGTACGGCGACCTGGACGTTTCCGTGATCGACGAGATGCCGCCTGGCCGCATCCCGGTGCGGACCGTGCTGCGCGACGACGCCGCGCGCGGGCGGTTGGCGGAGTTCCTGCGCAAGGAGGTGGCGGCCGGAGGGCAGGCGTACTGGGTGTTCCCGCTCATCGAGGAATCGGAGAAGGTCTCGGCGCGCGCCGTCGCGACGCACGTGCGGGCGGTCCGCCAGGCGCTCGCCGGCGTGAGGGTGGAGGCGGTCCACGGGCGGACCCCGGCCGGCGAACGCGAGTCCGTGATGGCGGCGTTCGCCGCGGGCGAGGTGGGCGTGCTGTGCGCCACGACGGTGATCGAGGTCGGGGTGGACGTGCCCAACGCCTCGGTGATGGTGATCGAGAACGCGGAGCGCTTCGGCCTGGCGCAGCTCCACCAGTTGCGCGGGCGGGTGGGGCGCGGCCGCCGGCGCTCGTTCTGCGTGCTGCTCACCGGGCCCGAGTGTTCGGACGAGGCGAGGCGTCGCCTCGAGGCGGTTGTCGCGACCGGCGACGGATTCCGCATCGCCGAGGAGGACTTCCGGCAGCGCGGCCCCGGCGAACTGACGGGGCTGCGGCAGTGGGGGCGGCCGGAGTTCCTGGTGGCGAGCTTGTGGGCGCACCGGCGCGAACTCGAGGCGGCGCGAGCGCTCGCCGCGGCGGCCGGGCGGCGGGGGGAGCTTGCGGCGCTGGCCAAGAGGGTGCGCTGCCCCGGCGGCGTCGGTCCGGACATCCAAGCCGGCTGACTGGCGCGGTTGAGTCGAACGGGTTGTTGCGGCGCTCGCCTCGAATCACGCTAGAATCTTGGCCATGGCAAACGCCGAACACGCGCGATTGGTTCTGTTGCCGGAGTGGTCGCGCTGGCGTGCCGAGAACCCCCGCATCATTCCGGACCTCGTCGAGGCGGAGTTCGGCGGCCAGAAGCTGCGCGGCGCCGACCTGTCGCGGGCGATCCTGACGCGGGCCAACCTCGTCGGCGCCGACCTGACCGGCGCCAACCTCTCGAACGCCGAGGTGGAAGGGGCGTTCCTGTCCGGTGCCGTGCTCGACGGCGCCAACTGCAGCGGCGTCCGGTTCGACCTCCTGGAGGTCCGGAACTGCTCGCTCAGGGGCGCCGTGCTCACCGGCGCGACGTTCCGCGGCGCGGATTTCTCCGGCTCCAATCTCGCCGGGGCCAACCTCGCACAGGTCAATCTCGAGGCCGCCGTACTGGACGGGGTCAACTTCGCCGGTGCCGACCTGACGGGGGCCTCGCTGCGCGGCGCGCGGATGGACCGGGCGAGCCTGGTCGGCGCGACGCTCGTCGGGGCGATCATCGAAGGGGTCAACCTGGCGGGGAACGACCTCAGCGGCGCGGACCTGCGGGAAGCGGAGGCGACCCGCGTCCAGCTCCCCGGCGCGACGCTGGTCGGGACCAAACTCTGGAAGGCCAGGATGCGGGAGGGGAACTTCCTGCGCGCCGACCTCCAGGGCGCCGACTTCGACGGGGCCGATATCAGCCACTGCACCTTCCGCTACGCCAACCTCGAGGACGCGCGGTTCATCAACTGCGACGCGCAGGCGGCTGACTTTCGCGACGCGATGCTCCTCCACACCGAGCTCGTCGGCGTCCAGATGGCGGCCGCCCAGCTGGCCGGCGTGGACTTCCGCTCGCCGAAACTGGGGCGGTTGTCGCTGGTGCGCGCGAACCTCACCGGGGCCACGTTCATCGGCTGCAACCTGCGGAGCTTCCGCTTCGAGCAGGCGCGGATGGAGGGGGCCGACATGCGCGAGGTCAACCTGGAGGGGGCGAAGCTCGACGGGGCGATCCTCACGGGCGCGAACCTGCGCGGCAGCCGGTTGCGGCAGGCGTCCCTCGTCGGGACGGTGGCGATCGACGCCGACTTCTCCGGCTGCGACCTGATCCTCGCCGATCTGACCAATGCCGACTTCACCCGCGCCGACCTGAGGTTCACGCGCCTGGTAGGCGCCAACTGCCGCCGCGCCTCGTTTCGTTTCGCCGACTGTCGCAAGGCCGACTTCAACAAGGCCAACGTCGGAAAGGCGAACTTCTGGGGCGCGCTGATCGGCGGCGCACAGCTCCCGGCGTCGGCGATCCACTGGCGGATCGGCCGGGTGATCACCGCGATCTTGACGGCCAGCCAGCGCAAGCGGCAGCAGAAGGAGAAGCGGGAGCAGGAGCGCCGGATCCGCGAGACCGTACGCCTGGTGCGGGAGATCGAGGAGAAGGACCCGAGGATGCGCCGCCAGGCGCAGCGCTCCGCCCGCCTGCCGCAGCCCTAAACCGGCAGCGGGGCTGGCCGCGTCTCGAGTTCGATCGCCCTGATCTTGACGAACGGGAGTTCCGACGCCCTGCGGCGCAGCTCGATCACGCCGGGGAACGGGCCGGAGAACGCACCGCTGGCGCGGTAGACGTACTCGTGCTCCGGCGTGTAGAGCTCGGCTTCCCGCGCCTCGGGGTCCTGCTCCTCGCGCTCCTGGACATCCTCGCCCTCGACGCCCGGGGGCAACCCTGCCAGCAGTTCCGTCCTGATCCGGCCGGCCAGCTCCCGCGAGAACACCACGGCGGAGAAGCGCACTCTCGCGCGCACGACCTCGCTCAGGCCGTCGAGCTCGAGGCCGGCATCGCGGCCTCGCCTGCGCAGGGCCGCGGCGAGGTCCAGCGCGAGCTCCGCCGGCGCAAACACCAGATGATGCGACCCTCTGGAAAGGAGCTCGCGCACCCGCTGGGAGAAGCGCGCCTCCTCGAGGTCGAGGTCGCGGCCGAACACGGCCATCTCCCGGCCTCCGAGGCCCGCCTCGCGCGCCGCGACGAACCCCCGCACAGCGCTCTCGATGCCGGTCACGGTGATCTCGTACCAAACGCTCATGGCTGTCAGCTCCTCAACCGAAGAACACCCACGTTGCCAGCAGGAAAATCGGCACAAGGAACGGGAGTGCGTAGCGGAAAATGTACCCGAAGAACCCGGGCATCTCGATGCCGGCTTCCTCGGCGATCGACTTCACCATGAAATTCGGCGCGTTGCCAATGTAAGTGTTGGCGCCCATGAATACGGCGCCGGTCGCGATGGCCTGCAGATAGGCGTGGTTCTCCGCGACCAGCCTCAGGATCGCCTCCCGCTCCGGCATCCCCGGGTAGATCCGGCCGACCGTGGTGGAGAGGAACGTCAGGTAGGTCGGCGCGTTGTCGAGGAACGACGAGAGCAGGCCGGTCCCCCAGAAGAACTGCGCCGGGGTCTTGACCCCGTGGATGAGCGGCCCGAGAGCCCCGTGCTCGCCGGCCCGGAGCACCAGCAGCACGGGGACGATGGTGGCGAAGATGCCGGCGAAGAGGATGGCGACCTCGCGCACCGGTCCCCAGGTGTACCCGTTTTCCTGCCGGGTGTGGCGGCTCGTGGTCGCCAGCGAGCCGGCCGCCAGGAGAACCAGGACCGCGTCGCGCAGGAGGTTCTGGGCCTGGAGGCTGACGCCCAGAACCGAGACGGCGCCCGGGTGCCACACGGCGGACACGACGACGGCGGCGAGCACCCCCCCGAGGAAGATGAAGTTGTGCCATCCCTCCACGCGGAGGGGCTCGTGCGGCACCTGCGAGGGCGCCCGCACCGCGGCGTCCTCGCGCTTCCAGTGGTAGACGTCGAGCACCACGTAGGCCGCGAGGACGAGCCCCGCCACCAGGAGGAGTTCACGCCACAGGGTCAGGCTCCAGAAGAACGGCACCCCGTGCAGGAAGCCGAGGAACAGCGGCGGGTCGCCGAGTGGGGTCAGCACGCCGCCGATGTTGGCGACGAGGAAGATGAAGAAGACGATGGTGTGAGCCTTTCGCCGCCGCTGCCGGTTGGCGCGCAGCAGTGGGCGGATGAGCAGCACCGCGGCGCCGGTCGTCCCGATCCACGAGGCGAGCGCCGCGCCCGTGGCCATGATCGCGGCGTTGACCCAGGGCGAGCCGCGCAGCGTGCCCCGCACCAGGATCCCGCCCCCGATCACGAACAACGTGCCGATTAGGATGATGAACGGAACGTAGTCGAGGAGCGCGATGTGGAGCATCTCGGCGGCCGCGGCCCTTCCGTAGGAGGCGACGAACGGGACCACCAGGGCCAGACCCCACGCCGCCGCGACCTTGGGGTAGTGGTGATGCCAGAAACGCGGGGCGAGGAGGGGAAAGAGCGCGATCGAGAGCAGGATTCCGACGAACGGCAGCGCGCTCCATGCGGGAAGCGTCCTCCCGAGTACCTCGCCGGCCGAGCCCGCGGCCTCGGCGGCGCTGGCCGCCGTGAACGCCGCAGCCGCAGAGGCCAGACCAGCGAGGACTCGCATGCGTGCCGCCTCCTCCTTGCCCGCACGCCGGTGCCGGGCCGTACGCGGGCGAGGCTAACACACCGGCCGCGCAGACTGGATTCCCGCTTTCCGGCGCTAGGATGGTGGGTCAGGAGGAGCCATGATTCCAGTCCTCGACAGCGCGGCGATGCGCGAGGCCGATCGCGTGACCATCGACGAGCTCGGAGTCCCGGGCCTGGTGCTGATGGAGTCGGCCGCGGCGGCGGTGGCCGACGTGGTGGCCGAAAGGTTCCCCGGCGCGGGCCGGGTGGTGGTGGCGTGCGGCCCGGGCAACAACGGCGGCGACGGGCTCGCAATGGCCCGTCTGCTGCGCTGCCGCGGCTTCGACGTGGCCGTTGGGATGCTGGTCGCGCGCCGGGCGCTCAAGGGTGACGCGGCTTCTCAACTCGAGCTGGCGCGGCGCTTCGGCGTGCCGGTCAGCGACTGTTCGCGGGGCGGGACCGCCCGCCTCGCCGAGCTGCTTGCGGGCGCCGACGTGGTCGTGGACGCCCTGTTCGGCACCGGCCTTGACCGCCCCCTGACCGGCCGGTGGGCCGAGGCGGTCGACCTCGTCGACCGGGCGGGCAGGCCGGTGGTCGCGGTGGACATCCCGTCGGGGTTGTTCGGATCGTCGGCGGGCGTTGCGGGTCCCAGCGTCCGGGCCGACGTGACGGTGACGTTCGCGGCGCCGAAGGTGGCGCATGTGTTGCCGCCCGCGTGCTGGCGGTGCGGCGAGGTCGCGGTGGCGGCGATAGGAATCCCGCCCTGGGTGGTGGACGGCCACGCATCGCTGGGCTTTGTCGAGGCCGAGGACGTCGCGGGATGGCTGCCGCGCCGGGGGCCCGACGCGTACAAGGGGACGTTCGGGCACCTCCTCGTCGTCGCCGGGCGCGAGGGCCGCGCGGGGGCGGCCGCGCTCGCGGCGCGCGCCGCGGTGAGGTTGGGCGCCGGACTCGTGACCGTTGCGACGACCAGCGCCGCCGCGGCGGCGGTGCAGGCGCTCGTCCCCGAGGCGATGGTCGACGTGCTCCCGACGAGCGCCGGCGGCGAGATCACCGGAAGCGGGATCGAAGGCTCGCTCGCGAAGGCCACGGCGCTTGCCGTGGGGCCGGGCCTCGGCACCGGCGAGGGTCCGCGCCGCCTCCTTGGCGCGATCCTGGATGCGTGGCGAGGGCCGCTGCTTCTCGACGCCGACGCCCTCACGCTGCTCGCGGGCCGCCTGGGCGTGTTGCGGGCCCGGGCGGCGACGCCCGTGCTGACGCCGCACCCGGGCGAGCTGGCCCGCCTGCTCAGCGTCCCGACGGCCGAGGTCACGGCGGACCGGCTCGGCGCGGCGCGACGCGCCGCGGATGCCGGCGGCGCCGTGGTCCTCGCCAAGGGGGCGCGCACCGTGATCGTCGGCGGCGGAGGGGTTGCCCTCGTCAACCCGACCGGCACACCGGGGTTGGCCTCGGGCGGGGCCGGGGACGTCCTCAGCGGGGTCGTCAGCGCCCTGCTGGCGCAGGGGGTGCCGGCGCGGGAGGCCGCCGCGGCCGGCGCGTTCCTGCACGGCCGGGCGGCGGAGATCGCGGCCGAGCGTTTTCCCGGCGCGGTTCCCGCCGGCGAGCTCGTCGAGTACCTCTCGGCCGCGGAGGCCGAGGTCAGGCAATCGGAATGAACGACGTCGGACGAGTCAGGGGCGGGAGCCTCGCCGACGCCGCCGCGACGGAGGCGCTGGGCGCGCGCCTGGCCAAGTTGCTGCGGCCCGGCGACCTCGTCCTTCTCGAGGGGCCGCTGGGTGCCGGGAAGACGACGCTGGTGCGCGGGCTCGTGGCCGCGCTCGGGGGCGATCCGCTCGAGGTGTGCTCGCCGACGTTCGTGCTGCTCGAGAGTTATGCGGTTTCGGGCGGCGCGATCGTGCGCGTGCACCACGCCGATCTTTATCGCCTGCGGGGGCGGGGCAGTGCGCCGCTCGACGAGGTCGGTCTGGGCGACGCGCTCGACGACCCGGCGGCGGTCAGCGCCGTGGAGTGGCCGGAGTCGTGGAGTTGGCTGGGCGGGCTGGCGCGGCGGGTCTGCCGCGTTCGCCTCGACTACGAGGGCGACGCGCGCGACGCCGATGTCGCGTGGTCGGAACCGCCGATCTGACGGAACGCGTCCGCCATCAGGACCCGACCGGCGGACGCAGCGAGGGTCAGCGCTTGAAGAACCCGCTCTGCGGCTTCTCCGGTGCGGCCTTGCCGGCGCCGCCCATCTGCTGGTTCAGCTCGCGGATGCGCTCGTTGAGCTTTTCGATACGCCCTTCGGCATCACGGAGGACCCGGTCCTTCTCGGCGCGCACGGACTCGAGCTGGTTGCGCAGTTCGGCTGCTGTGGTGCCGGTGGAGGCAAGGTCCTGCCGTGCCGCGGCGAGCTGGGTCTCGATCTGAGCGAGGAGTTCGTCCTTCTCGAGCGTGCGCTGCTTCCACCGCTCCTCCTGCTCCTCGTAGAGCCGCTTGATCTCCATCAACTCGATGATGCTCGCAAAGTCGGCGGGGGATGGTGCCACCGTGCCCTCCCGCTGCGCTTCCTCGATCTGTGGGAACAGCTTGCGCAGCTTCAATGAAAGATCGTCCGGGTCGTTCGACTTCTCCCGTGCCATCTCGTACGTGATGACCCCGTTCGCGAGCAGCGCGATGAGGCTCTGATTCATGGTCTGCATGCGGAAGTACGCGACGGAGTTCTCGATCTCGTCGTGGATCTCCTTGATCTCGCCGTGCTCAATGCTCCTCGAGATCCTGGGGGAGTTGACGAGGACCTCGACGGCCGGCACCAGTCCCTGGCCGTCGGCGCGGTTGACGAGCTGCATCGACACGACCGCCCGCAGCACCTGCGCGAGCTGGGAGCGGACCTGCCCCTGCTGGTCGGCCGGGAACAGGTCGATGATGCGGTCGATCGTCTGGCTGGCGCTGCCGGTGTGCAGCGTGGAGAACACCAGGTGTCCCGTCTCCGCCGCCGTGATGACGGTGGACACGGTGTCGAGGTCGCGCATCTCCCCGACCATGATGACGTCGGGGTCCTGCCGCATCGTGTTGCGCAGCGCCTCGCGGAACGCCGGCGTGTCGGTGCCCACCTCGCGCTGGGAGACGGTCGCCATGTGGTCGGTGAACAGGAACTCGATCGGGTCCTCGATCGTGACGACGTGGCACGGCCGGGTGCGGGCGATGTCCTGAATGATCGCCGCAAGGGTGGTCGATTTGCCGGAGCCGGTGGGCCCGGTGACCAGCACCAGGCCGGGCGGCAGGCTCGAGAACGTCGCTACGATCTCGGGCAGGAGCAGGTCGTCGTAGTTCTTGATGTCGAACGGGATGCGGCGGAACACAGCGGCGATCGAGCCGCGCTGCTGGAAGATGTTGCAGCGGAAGCGCGCCACACCGGCGACGCCGTACCCGATGTCGACCGACTGGTGCTCTTCGAACTTCCGGTGCTGCCAGGAGTTGAGGAGCGGCAGCACCATCTCCTCGATGTCCTTCGGCTTGAGGGCCACCGATTTGATCGGCACGAGCCTGCCCTGGAGCCGGAGCAGCGGGGGGCGGGTTGGCTTGAGGTGGAGGTCCGACGCGCCCTTCTTGGTCATGAACTTGAGAAGGTCGTCGAGCCCGAGCGGCGCGTCCATGGACCAAATCTAGCATCGGGTACGGACGGGGGTCAACGAGCGGGCCCGGGGGCGAGGCGGCGGCGCGCCTGAGCGGCGGTCCGGACCTCGCCTCGCGCCTGGGCGAGGCGG
>PKYI01000067.1 GCA_003133645.1 Acidobacteriota bacterium
CGCGGCGGCCGCCACGGCCGCCGCGGCGGGTCGACGGTCCCGCGCCGAGCGCCAGCAGGCGGCGGACGAAGCTCTCGGCGGATGGGTCGCGCGCCAGGCCGAGACGGTCGCCGGCGAGATTGCCACCGCGCTCACGCAACTCAGGAACGAACTCGGCGGCGCACTCGATGCCGCGGCCCGCACCGCGCCCGGACACGCCGCGGCGGACCTCCCCCGCGTCTCCGGACTGCCGGTGATTGATCTCTCGGTGCTCGGCGGACGGTTGGTTCTCACCCGATCGCTGCGTGCCGGCCTCGGGGCCGGCTGGCGGCGGCGAGCGATCGCCGCACAGATGAGGAGCCAGCTTTCCCCGGCGGTACGACAGTTGTCGGATTCGTACCGGCAGCGCCTGATCGCGTGGAGCCGGAGCGTAATCGCCGAGCAGCGCCGCAGCTTCGACGCTCAGGCCGAGGTCGCACACTTCCGGCTCCCGGCCGCCGCGGGGGTTGCCGCCGTGCCGACCGGTGAGAAACTCGCGGCGATGGAGCGGGATCTCGCGCTGCTGGCGGGTTGGGAACGGGAACACGAGAAGACGGCTCAGAGCAACACCACTTCTGCTGGAGTGCGTGCGGACGGCGGCGCGGGTGAACCATAGGGGAACGCCGCGGGGCGTTCGGAACGGCGCCGTGCCGCCGTTGCCGCAACGAGTCTCGCGAACGGATGGGAGGGACGCATGGGCATCGTCATCGCAGTGCCGGGGAAGCCGGCGATCGAGCTGACCGATCTCGCACTCGACTTCACCGGCACGCTGTCCCGTGACGGCGGCCTGCTGCCGGGGGTAGCGGAGCGGATCGTGGCGCTCGCCGCTCGCGTCCGCATCACCGTGATGACCGCGGACACCCGCAGCACGGCGCGGCGCGAACTCGCCGGGCTCCCGCTCGTCGTGGAGCTGGTGCGGGACGGGGCGGCAAAGGCGGAGTTCGTGCGCCGGTTCGGGCCGGAGCGCACAGCGGTGATCGGCAACGGCCGCAACGACGTGGAGATGGTGACGATGGCCGCGATTGGGATCGCCGTGCTCGGTGACGAGGGTACCGCGGGCGAGCTGATCCGGGTCGCGGACGTCGTCGCGCCGGACATCAACAGCGCCCTCGACCTGCTCGCCGACCCGGTGCGCTTGGTCGCGACGCTGCGCGACTGAGCCGCCCGGGCACGCGCGGTGGCGCGGCTCAACGAAGAGGGTTCCGCTTACCCGACGGTATCATCAAGAGGTTCTGGAAGCAGAGCTTGGTGCTGGGGGCGATCGGTTTCGCAGCGCCATTCGGTCTAGTCCTCGCGGTCGCCCGGTTTCTTTTCCGGTGGGATCTTCACGCCGCGCAGATCGCGGGCATTGCACTGTCCACCACCTCGGTGGCGGTTGTGTACGCGGTAATGGTCGAGACCGGCCTCAACGAGACCCCGCTGGGAAAAATGACTCTGGTCGTCGTGGTGATCCTCACCGCGATCATCCCTACGCTGGTCGCGCAGTCGTTCTTTGAACCGAAGGGCAAGGAACGGGAAGCGATATTCGTGTCCAAGGAAGGAGAGTGAGATGTTCACAAAGATCCTGCTCGCATACGACGGATCGGATGGCGCCAGACTGGCGCTTGAGTGCACCGCAGAGCTGGGACGCGGCGGCGCCAAGGTGGTCGTGCTGGCGGTGGGGCGAATCCCCGAGTACGCGGAAACGGTCAGCGAGATCGAGGAGGCCAAGGAGCAGGCCGCGCGCCACTACCAGGGAACCCTCGAGCAGGCGGTGGGGGCGCTGCGCGATGCCGGCGTCGCAGCTGAGTTGCGCCTCGACTACGGCAAGGTCGGCGATACGATCGTCCGGGTTGCCGAGACGATCGGCGCCGACCTCATCGTCCTCGGCACCAACCCTCATACGGCGCTCAAGCGCCGCGTGCTGGGCGCGTCCGCCGACAAGGTCGTCGATCACGCCCACTGCTCGGTGCTCGTTTTGCGGGCCACCGGAGCTCCGGATCAGGACTGACGAGCCCACCAGGGCGCGGGCTCGTGCGGCGAGCCGGCCGCTTGCCGGGAGGCAGATGCTACTTGCTCCCGCGCGCGACCATGAGGTCGAGGTCTTCCTTGAGGTTTTGCAGGTCCTCCTCGTGCTCGACCTCTTGTTCCAGGATGGTGAGCGCGAGGTTGTACGTCACCATATCCTTGTCCTTGGTGACGTCCATGAGTTGCTTGTAGGCGCCGATGGCGCACTGCTCCCCGGCGATGTTCTGGTCGAGGATGACCGCCACGTACGCGTCGTCGGGCGCGTCGTAGGCGCACGGGCTGAGGGCAAACCACTGCTTGGGGTCGGTGACCGGCGTGCCCCCAGCTGCATGATGCGCCCGACCAGCAGTGTGGCGTGGTTGAGCTCCTCGGTGGCGTGCAGCGTCAGCTCTGCGGCCACGGCGTCCTTCATCGGCCCCTTGATGAGCTTGGCGCCGAGCCAGTACTGGTAATACGCGAGCCATTCGCTGGCGTACGCCGCGTTGAGCAGCTGCAGCAATTTGTCCACGTCCATGCCGATGATCTGCCGCCCTTTGGTTCCCTTCGTGTCCTCCTTCGCCGTCCGCGCCCGACGGCGGGCTCACAGCCATTTTACTTCGCGGCGTACCGTCTCAGAACCTGAATGACGTTGTCGAAGATCGCCGCATAGCTGGTGGCGCCGGGAAGGTCTCCGATCGAGGAGGGCGCCTCGGCGACGATCACGCCCGGCGCCTCCCGCAGCGCCTTGGCCACTCTTGCGATCGTACGGGGGTCGAGCAGGATGATTTGGGCGTTGACTTGCTTTACGTGCTTGGCGATATCCTCCGGCGTCATCGGGCAGCCGGGCGCCTTCTTGCACACGATGAGTTCGGGGCCGCCAAGCTTGGCGAAGTTCTCCCAGCCGCACTGGGTGCAGAGAACCCGCACCCCGGCGAGGCCCTGCAGCTCCGCCTTCCAGCGGGCGATGTCGGTCGCGAGCGCGTTGCGGAACGCCTCAGCGTTGCCCTTGAAGTACGCCTTTTCGGAGGGCCGGAGCTTGGTAAGCCCTGCGGCCACGTTGCGAGCCATGACGGCGCCGTTCTCGGGGTTGAGCCTGAAGAACGGATCGCCGTGGGAGGTGAACTCGTTGACGTCCCCTTCACAGTACCCGCAGCTGGTGGCGACCGCGGCATCCACCTGTTGCGTGCCCTTCGAGACATCGATCCAGAGCGGGTTCCACGCGCCACGCCCGTGGTGCTCCGGCCGGTCTCCCACCGCCAGACGGACGGCACCCGCCTCAGGGAGGAAACCCGTCCACACCACGGCATCCGCTTTCAGCAGGCTCTGACGCACTGTCTGCTCCACCTGAAGCTGGCGGCGCAGGATGCATCCCTTGAACAGGACAAAAGTCTCGACCTGATCGCCACCCACATCCTTGACGATCGCCGCGATGTCCGGCTCGGACACCGCCACGACCAGGGGCGCCGCTGCCGTCGCCAGAGCCGCCAGGCCCCAGCAGGCGAGAAGCAACCCCAACACCCTGGCGCTGCGCTTCGCGACTCCCGTACGCGCTGCTCTCATAGCTGGCCTCCTCCTGACCCACGGCAGAACACGACGCTAGCCGCCCGATCCCACCTCGTACCCGTCCCGGGTGGCGGCTTCGATGTCCCGGGGCTGCCTTGCATCGCCCGCGACGCGGATCTCCGGCACGAGGGCGCTGAAACTCTCGGGCACCGGCCGGGATCTCAGACCCGTGGCGATGAGAACCCAGTCGAACGCCGGCAGGCGCCGTTCCCCCGCCTCGGTGTTCAACACGACGGCGCCGCGCTCGAAGCGCGTCACCGTGGTGCTCAAGAGAGTGGTCACAGAAGGGTTCTCCTCGAGACGCTTGAGGGTGAGGGTGCGGCTCACTTTCTCCATGTCCCGGGCAGGTTCGGGGAGCATCTCCACGATGGTGGCCTTGTACCCTTCGAGGGCCAGCGTCTCGGCCGCTTCCACCCCCACCATACCGCCGCCCAGCACCAGCACGGTCTTCCCTGGCAGGCGCTTCCCGTCCAGGTAGAACTCCAGCGACGTGAGCGTGGCAACGCTCTCCAACCCCGGCACCGGCGGCACGTGCTGCACCGACCCTGCAGCCCAGATCAGCAGATCCGGATGGATTCGCGTCAGGAACGCTTCATCCACCGGCTGGTTGCGCATGATCGGGATCCTCTGCCGTTCGACGAGGCGCAGGAGCGAGCGTAGCGGCCGCTCCATGGTGCTCTTCCCCGGCGACAGCGGCGCCGCGCGGAAGTTCCCTCCCGGTTCGCTTCCCGCCTCAGCCACAATGACGCCATGACCCTGCTTCCACGCCGCGAGCGCCGCGGCGAGACCGGCCGGCCCGGCCCCTGCGACGAGCACGCGCCGCTTCTTGACGGCCGGTGCGGCCGGCGGCCGGCCCACCGTTGGGTTCACGATGCACGAGAGACCTTCCCCGCGGGCCACGTTGCCAAGGCAGCCCTGGAGGCAGTACCCACAGGCGAGGACGTCGTCGTACGCCCCCTGCTGCCACTTGGCGGGGAGGAACGGATCGGCCACCAGCGGGCGCCCCAGCGCCACGGCATCGAGAAGGCCCTGTTCGAGGAGGCGGCGCACCCGCTCGGGATCCCCCATGCGCCCGGCCGCAACGAGGGGCAGGCGACTCGCCGCGCGGACGAAGCGGAGCGCCGCCTCCTGCGGCGCCTCCGGCAACGAACCGTGGTGGTAGTACCACGGCGGGGCGGTGCAGCTATCTCCCATGCCGACGTGGATCGCCACCGCCCCGGCCGCCTCCGCCAGCGCCACCAGCGCCTGCAGCCGCTCGTCCGCCACCGCATCGGCGGCGAGCGACCGCGTCACCCGCACCAGGAACGGGAGGCGAGAGACGGCGCGGACGGCGGCGAACAGTTCGGAGGCGAAGCGGAGGGGGTCGCGACCGTATCCGTCCTCACGCCGGTTGGTCTCGGGGAGAAGGAACTGCTGCAGCAGGTAGCCGTGGCCCGCCTGGATCTCCAGCGCATCGAACCCCGCCGCCTCGGCGCGGCGCGCGGCTTCGCCAAACGCCGCGACGATCGCCGCAATCTCGGCAACGTCGAGCGCCCGCGCCGCGGTGCCCTTGGCGGGGCAGGGAGCCGGCGACGGGGCCACCGGCGCGACGCCGGTGGCGTTCGGGTTGGCGGCCCGCCCCGCGTGGTTGAGGTCGAGACAGGCCTTCGCACCACCCTCGTGGATGACCGCGGCGATCCTGGCCAGCGCTTCGACGCTGTCGGGGCGGTGGATGGCAAGCTGTTTCGGGTGTTCACGCCCGTCCGCAGTGACGGAAACCGGTTCGAGGATGATGAGGCCAACGCCGCCTTCGGCCACGGACCGGTAGAAGTGCAGGTGGCGGTCGGTGACCGCTCCCTCCGCCGTGCCGTACGCGGTCTTGACCGGCGCCATCACCAGGCGGTTGCGCAGCCCGAGCGGGCCTAGCGTCCACGGCGAGGTGAGTCGGTTCATCGCCGTCACCGTGGTGTTTCAGCGCGGCCCGTCTGCTTCTTGAGGTAGGCCAGGTGGTGTGCCGAGCCTTCCCGCACCATCGCCTTGCCGCACTTCGGGCAGCGCTCCTCCCGGCACGGCACACCGGGTGAGTGAGGCTTCGTGGTGTTGCACCCCAGGCATATACAGTTGCCTTGCGATCCCATCCCACGGCTGTTCTGCATGTCGTCCCCCTTTGCTACAGGTTCAGCTGCGCCCAGAGCCGGCGAATATCCTCGGCCGCAGCAGCAGCTGTCTCGACAACCGCCAACCCTGCCATCTGTGCCGCCGTCACGCCGCAATCGTAGCGGATGCGCCCGGCGACACCGGCACCCGCGGCGCGGGCTCGTTGCTCGATGCGCTCCGCCATCTCGGGGTTGATGTCCCACTTGTTGACGCAGACGGTCGCCGGGATCCGGAAATGGCCGGCGAGGGCCAGGACCCTCTCGAGGTCGTGCTCTCCGGAGAGCGTTGGTTCGGTCACCACCAACACGAGGCCGGCGCCGGTCACCGAGGCAATCACCGGGCAGCCGATGCCCGGAGGCCCATCCACCAGAACCAGGGCCTGCGCCTCCTCGTCGGCGATGCGGCGCGCCTCCCGTCGCACGATCGAGACGAGCTTGCCGGAGTTCTCCGCCGCCACCGCCAGTCGGGCGTGCACCATCGGCCCGCAACGCGTTTCCGACACCATCCACTCGCCGCAGGTCCGTTCGGGAAAATCGATCGCGTGCTCCGGACAGAAGCGGACGCACACGCCGCACCCCTCGCACGCGATGGGATCGATGGCGAACCGCGTGCCGCCGGTGGCGTCCGTGGACACCGTCACCGCGGCGAAGCGGCACAACGCGACACACTCGCCGCAGCCGTTGCACGCCTCCGGCCGGATCACCGCCTGGTGGCCGCCGCGAAGCTCCTGGCGCGCCTTCACAATCGGGGCAAGGAGGAGGTGCAGGTCCGCGGCGTCGACGTCGCAATCCGCAACCACGCAGCGGCCCGCCAGCACCGCCAGGGAAGCGGCCACGCTCGTCTTGCCGGTGCCGCCCTTGCCGCTGATGACGGTCAACTCCTTCATCCGCGACCACCAGTCAAGCCCAACAGGCCAAGGTGGAGACGGCGAAAGAGCTCGCCCAGTTCCGGCTGCACGTCCACCGCCAGCTCGCCTCGGGAGTAGGCTTCGGCGACCCGCCGGTCATCGGGAAACTCGGCAAGGACCGGTATCCCTTGTGCCCGGCAGTAGGCATGGACGCGGCCGTCTCCCTCGCCGACGCGGTTCACGACGACGCCGAACGGGATGTGCAGCTCCCGTAGCGTATCCACCGCCAACCCCAGATCGTGCAAGCCGAACGGCGTGGGCTCGGTCACCAGGGCCACGGCGTCGGCGCCGGTGACGGCCGCGATAACCGGGCACGACGTACCGGGAGGGGCATCCACGATGGTCGCGACCCCCGGTTGTGCGTGGGCCTTGACCGCCCGGATGAGGGGTGGAACCAGCGCTACGCCCACGTCGAGCCGACCTTGGACCAGGGTGATCGCGCCGCACTCCACGGTTTCGACCACCCCGATCGCGCGGCTCGTCTCCCGGATCGCCTGCTGGGGACATACGAGGGTACAGCCGCCGCAGCCGTGGCAGAGTTCGGGGAAGACCAGCACCGAACCGCCGAGGCAGGCAAGGGCGTGATACTCGCAGAAGTGGCAGCACTCCCCGCACCCGTCGCAGCGCGTCGCGTCCACCTCGGGAACCGGCAGCGTGACGGTGTGCGCCTCGCGCACCCGTCCTTTCAGGAACAGGTTGTCGTTGGGTTCCTCGACATCGCAGTCGAGGAGTTGAACCGGCGACCCCATCGCCCGCGCGAGGTTCACCGCCACGGTGGTCTTGCCCGTGCCGCCCTTGCCCGAAGCGATCGCAACGATCATGCCCTCATGCCCAGTGCGACTCTCGATCCGGCGACTGCGCCGCTGCCAGCGCCCCCGACCGTAACTGCTCGAGCGCTGCGGCCACCGTTGCGGCATCGCTGGTGTAGACCGTGATCCGTGCCGCGACGAGGACCTCGAACGCCTTGGGGCCGCAGTGGCCGGTCACCAGGCTCTTGACCCCCGCGCGCGCCAGCGCCGCGGCTGTTTGGACCCCGGCGCCCTGCGCCGCGTTGACGTTCTCGGTGTTGTCGATGACCTGGAAGGTTTTCTGCTCCAGATCGTAGACGAGGAAGTTGCGGGCGCGACCGAAACGGGGATCGAGCGGCGCGTCCAGCGTCTGGCCTGTGGTGCTGATGGCAACCTTCATGGTTTTGCCTCCTTCAGGCGATAGAGCATCAGTTGTACCCTTCCATCACCTCTCGACTCTCATCGAGGAGGGCTCCGGCGATCGCATCCATCCCCGCCCTCTCCCAGAACGGCAACGCGCGGTGCGCTTCCAGGTACTTGAGCGGGATGGGGTGGGTGCCGACCACGACGGGAATCCCGAACTTGGTCTCGATCAGGGCCGTGAAGTCGCGGATGTACGGGCAGGGTGGGTACCCGACGACCAGACCGGTCGCCAGGTGAATGACCTGGACGCCGTTCTTTTTCATCTCCTCGGGCACGTACTCGACGTTGCCACCGGGACAGCCGCCGCAGCTCGAGTAGCCGACGATCTCCACCGGCTCTGTCGCCGGGTAACGGGCAAACGCGCCGCGGCGCTCGGCCAGGGCGCGAAAGCACTTCCCGCCGCCGCAGCTACGGTAGCGGTCGCAGATGATGATGCCGATCTTCGTCATTCGAACCCCTCCCCGGGGCGCCGTCCCCCGTTCATCCCGGCGTTGCCGCGCCTGCGCTACGACGCGCCGTGCTGATCGCAGTCGTGGTGGAACCCCTGGTCGTGGCACGACTGGCCCGAGGCCACGAGATGGCCCTCGATGAAGCTCTTGACGAGCGCCTCGGGTTCGGCGCCGCCCTGGATTCCGACCACGACCTGGACGCCGAAGTCCTCCAGCATGGTGACGGCCCTGGGCCCCATCCCTCCCGCCAGGACGACGTGACACCCCTGCTCCTTCAACCAGGCCGGGAAACTCCCCTGCTCGTGGGGCGGCGGCGCGGCGCTGGTCGAGGACACGATGCGGTGTGCCTGCTCGTCGACCTCGAAGATGGCGAAGCGATCCGCGCCGCCGAAATGGGCCGAGAAGAGCCCACCAACAGTAGGAACTGCGATCTTGAGCATCGTTGCACTCCTTCGGTTGTCGGTACACGACTCGTTCACTGCACGGCACCGGGCAGGCGCACACGGCGCACCGTCGATCACCAGCCCGCCGCCATCATTGCGCCGCCCAGCGCCAGCCCGGCGGCGAAGTTGACCGTTTTGACCTTGGCAAACTCCGCCGGCGATTCCGCTAGGAGCGGCAGCATGCCGTGGCCGTCCTGCACGACCGATGAGGCCACCAGGACGGAGAACGGCAGCAAACCCTGAGCGAAGAGGGTGACGAACACCAGGTGCGGCCCGGACTCCGGGATGAGGCCGACGAGCACGGCGGCGAGAAGCGCCCAGCCGGGATGCGCCTTGATCCAACTCCCCAGGGGGATCTCCGCAGACTGCAACCAGGCCAGCCCAAGCAGGACGCCGAACACCCACGCGAAGATCTTGGGGACGTGCCTCTTCGCGACGTGTTCCCACAGGTGCTCGACGAGAAAGTGCTCTGTTACCGTGAAGACCACGAAGAGCGCGAGTGACGCAACGAGAAGCAGCATCCCCCGCACCCAGTTCCAGGTTGCGGGCCCGACCCACCCGAGAGCAACGCCAATGATGAAGAGCGTCAAAGTCACGGACAGGCTCGCGCGCTGCAGCGTCAACCCGCGAAACGAGGACCTCCACAGTGCGTGGCCGCTGGAGAGTTCGGCACCGTAAAGCGCGATCCCGTCAGGACAGCACTTTCCGCGGTACAAGCGGACACCAAGCAGGCGGTCCACGAGAAGGGCGACGAACAGACCGTACGCGAACAGCAGACCGAAGAGCAGCAACGCCTTGCCTGGAAACAGTGCCAGCATCACGAACGCCTCGTCGCCGCTGGCGGCGATCATCGCTCCGGCAATGGCTCCGAAGCTGATCAGGCCGTGGGTGTAAAGAGTCACATCGGTGAACGCGCCGAGACACCCGGGCGCGGAACCCACCAGGGTCACCGCCGCGGTGCGGAAGATGCCACCCCGTTGCAGCCAGCGGCCGAGCACGCCCGCCGTGGCCACCTGCGCGTACTCGACCAGCAGCATCATCACAAAAACGAACCCGGTGATCATCAGCGAATCGGCGAGGATCGGCCGTAGGTTCATGGTGCGGCGCTCCGGACGGCGCCTGATCCGCCGTGTCGCGTCACCTGGTAGAAGACTCGGCCGTCGCGCAGGCGTTCGCTGACCCGCCCCTCCCGCACCAGCGCTGCGAGCACCTTGAGCGTGCCCGGCGCCATCGTACCCAGGCCGCTGCACACGCCCTCCAGGGTGCAGGGGCGGCGGCTGAGAAGACCCAGAATGCTCTCGGCGTCCGCGTGCATCGGGAGTGCGTTCCCGATCTCCGCCCGCTCCTCGGCGATGACCTCCGCCCTGGGCTCGAAGCGGTTGCAGAGCGATGCCAGCCGCTCCTCGGTCACGGGCCGGACGAAATCGAAGGCGGTGGGACGAACCGGCGTGTTGAGGTGAATCGCGTCGGGCCGGATGCGCCGCGCCCGCCCCGCGATGGCGTTCAGCTGCTGGGGCATCTCGGTGTAGCCCTGCAGGACCATGACCTCGAGCCAGACGCACCCGCGGTACGCATCCCGGAAGCGCACGAGGCCGTCGGTCACCTCGTCCAGGCTGAGACCCTCGACAGGCCGGTTAACCCACTGGAAGAACTCTTCGTCACCCGCGTCGAGGCTGGGGAACACGAGGTCCGCTCCAGGCCCTACCGCGTCTCAGGCGTCGGTGAGGCGTCGCTGGCCGTCGTCTCGCCCCGCAGCCGCCCCTCCAGCGTCTCGACTCTGCGGCGCAACTCCTCGACCAACCGCCAGGGGTTCTCCCCGGTCACGCTTCCGGCCGCCGGGCTCGTCGCGCCGTAGCCCCCGCCCCAGCACCGGCCGCGGCCACCGCCCCGCGGAACGCCATCCAACCCCATGCCGTGGACCTCCCGACCGTCGACCTCACCGCATCGACCGCGCCAGCCGCCGCGGACCGCCTCGTTCGCGTCAACCGGGAGCACTCCCTCGGACGGAAAGCGACCATCGCCCGGCCCCCAGCGTTCACTCCTCCTGTTGTTCATGGTTTCCTCCCTCGCGAGATTCGCTCGCCCCGCTCTCACCTTCGTCGTTCGCCGGTCCAACCCCGGCCCACCGGCCCCGGCAACGGCAGCCACGCCCACGCCGCCGCACGCCTCCATGGACCGGACATGGCAATGCGTCCGGCGCTCCCTCCACCACGGCCCCGCCGCCGATCCGCAGCGCCTTACCTTCCAGCAACGCCTCCGCCACGCGGGCGTGTGCCGTAGCGACGATCCTGCCGAAGGTCGCGCGCGACACACCCATCCGCTCCGCCGCCGCCTCCTGGTAGAGGCCTTCGAGGTCGGCCAGGCGCAGTGCTTCGAGCCCGTCGAGGTCAAGCCGCACCACCGGCAGCTCGCGCAGCGGCGTGCCGGCGGGCTTGAACACCCGGGTTTCGAAGCCCAGGCCTACGCGTCGGGGGTGCGGTGGTCGCGCCATATTCTGAGCATATGAGCACAACTACCCGATGTCAAGCGACCGCCGTTCCGCTCACGGAAAGGCCGGGCTTGGACCCCGGCCTGAGAACCACGCCGCGCCGTGCCGCTCAGCTGCAGCCGTGGACGGTGCCGCAGTTGCCGCACTTGTAGCAGGCGCCCGAGCGCACCATCACCATGCCGCACGTGGGGCACGACGGCGCGTCGGCCTGGTTGACGAACATGTGCCTCCCGTTCCCTGAGTCGAGGCCGGGCAGCGCCGGCTGCCGCGGCTGAGGCAACGCCGCCGCCGGGGCGGCCTCGTCCGCCGCGAGCGGTTGCACTCCGACCGCCGCCTGATCCTCGGGCGCCAGGAACTTCGCCGCCAGCCAGCGGAAGATGTAATCGATGATCGACTTCGCGTACGGGATCTGGGGGTTGTTGGTCCAGCCCGAGGGCTCGAAGCGCACGTGCGAGAACTTGTTGACCAGGAACTCGAGCGGCACGCCGTACTGCAGCGTGAGCGAGATCGCGGTGGCGAACGCGTCCATCACGCCTGAGAGAGTGGAACCCTCCTTCGCCATCGTGATGAACAGCTCGCCCGGCTTGCCGTCCTCGTACAGGCCGACCGTGACGTACCCCTCCTGCCCCTCGACGGAGAACTTGTGGGTGATCGCGACGCGCTCGTCGGGGAGCTTGCGGCGCACCGGCTGGAACGCCGGCTCCGCCGCCTTCTCGCCCGCGGCCGCGAGCGGCTGCGAGCCCTTGCAGTTGTCGCGGTAGACGGCGATCGACTTGAGGCCGAGTTTCCACCCCTCGACGAACAGGCTCTCGATCTCCTCGGGCGTTGTGTCCTCGGGGACGTTGACGGTCTTCGAGATCGCGCCGGAGAGGAACGGCTGCACCGCGCCCATCATCCGCAGGTGGCCGAGGGGCGCGATGAAGCGGGTCCCGGCGATCGCCTTGAACGCGCAGTCGAAGACAGGGAGGTGCTCGTCGGCCAGGCCGCGGGCGCCCTCGACGGAGCCCGTCGCCTCCAGGTGTCTCAGGATCTCGGTGCGGGTCGGTTCGTCGTACCCGAGCTTGGCGAGCGCGCGCGGCACCGTCTGGTTGACGATCTTGATGGTGCCGCCGCCGACGAGGTGCTTGACCTTGACGAGGGCGAGGTCGGGCTCGACGCCGGTGGTGTCGCAGTCCATCATGAAGCCGATCGTCCCAGTGGGCGCCAGCACCGTCACCTGCGCGTTGCGGAAACCCGACGCCGTGCCGCACTCGAGAGCCGAATCCCACGCCTCGGCCGCGGCCTGCCGCAGATCCGACGCCACGCCGCGCGTCGGGATCCGGTGCGCGGCGTCCCGGTGCATCGCGATCACCTCGAGCATCGGCTCGCGGTTGACGGCGTAGCCTGGGAACGGCCCCATCCCCTCGGCGATGCGCGCCGAGGCGAGGTACGCCTCGCCGCTCATTAGCGCCGTGACGCCGGCGGCGTACGCCCGCCCCTCCGGCGAGTCGTAGGGAAGACCCTCGGACATCAGGAGCGCGCCGAGGTTGGCATAGCCCAGCCCGAGCGGCCGGAAGTCGTGGGAGTTCGCCGCGATCCTGGGCGTCGGATAGTGGCTGAAGTCGACGAGGATTTCCTGCGCGAGGATCGTCACGTCAACCGCGTGGCGGAACGAGTCGGTTGCGAAGACGGCGGCGGCATCGACGAAACGCATCAGGTTCAGCGACGCGAGGTTGCACGCCGTGTCATCGAGGAACATATACTCCGAGCAAGGGTTCGACGCGTTGATGCGAGCCGTGTTCTTGCACGTATGCCAGCGGTTGATCGTGGTGTCGTACTGGATGCCGGGGTCGCCGCACACCCAGGCCGCCTCCGCCATCATGTGCATGAGCTGGCGCGCGCGGTAACGCCCCGCGACCTCCCCGGTGGTGACGGCCTTCGTCTCCCACCAGCCGTCGTCTTCGGCCGAGCGCATGAACTCCTCGGTCACGCGCACCGAATGGTTCGCGTTCTGATACTGGATCGAGTCGTAGGCGCCGCCCTCCTGATCGAAGTTCGCGGGGTACCCCGCCGAGATCAGGACGTGCGCCTTCTTCTCCTCCTCCGCCTTGCAGCGGATGAACTGCGGGACGTCGGGGTGGTCGATGTTGAGGATCACCATCTTCGCGGCGCGGCGCGTTTTTCCTCCCGACTTGATCACGCCCGCGAACGAGTCGAAGCCGCGCATGAAGGAGACGGGCCCCGAGGCGGTCCCGCCCCCCGCCAGCGACTCCTGCGAGGAGCGCAGCACCGACAGGTTCGACCCGGTGCCGGATCCGTATTTGAACAGCATTCCCTCGGTCTTGGCGAGGTCGAGGATCGAGTCCATCGAGTCCTTGACCGCGTTGATGAAGCACGCGGAGCACTGCGGCCGGGGCTCGATGCCGACGTTGAACCACACCGGCGAGTTGAACGCGACCATCTGGTGCACGAGCAGGTGCGCCAGCTCGTGCTCGAACGCGCGCTCCGACTCGTCGTCCGCGAAATAGCCGCCGGTGCGGCCCCACTCCACGATCGTGGTGACGACCCGCGAGATCAACTGCCGCACCGAGCCCTCGCGTTCCGGACTCCCCAGGCGGCCGTGAAAATATTTCTGCGCGACGATGTTGGTCGCGATCTGCGACCAGAACTCGGGGACCTCGACGTCGGTCTGCTCGAACACCACCGAGCCGTCGCTGCCCGAGATCCGCGCCGTGCGGTGCTCCCAGCGCACCAAATCAAAGGGGTGGTGCCCCCCGTCAGTGAACAAACGTCGGACCGAAACGCCCTGGGCGCCCGGCCGGCGAGAGGCAGCGACGGCTAGCGACGAAGGTTCCGCGGACATCCCAGATCCCCCTTCCCATAGAGTTCAAGTACTACTTGAACTTTGCAGATCGAATCTAGAGCGCGACCGGGGGGTTGTCAAGGGGCCTACCGCAAGATATTGGGTCGTTCCCGGCGATCCGCTACTACATCTTGTGCTTAGCTCGGTTTGACGCGGGTTGCGGGACGCCACTCGGCCGCTCCGGGCGGATCGCCGGAAAGGCCGGCGGCGGTGCTACCCCCGACGCCGGCAAAAGTCAAGGTCACGCCGCCGTCGGCGCGCACGCCGGACGAACGCCGGGCTGCGACTGGTCACGAAAAGGGCGCGGTCGCCCGCGCCCAAAGGACACCTGGAAAAGCGAACGGCCTACTTGGCCACCTTCTCCTTGAGGGTCTTGCCGACCTTGAACGCCGGGTAGGCGCGGGCGGGGATCTTGATCGTCGCGCCGGTGGCGGGGTTGCGGCCCTGGCGGGCGGCGCGCTTGCGGACGGAGAAGCCGCCGAAGCCGGGCAGGGTAACCTTGCGGCCGGCGCCCAACTCCACTGCGATGAGGCCCTTGTTGGCGTTGAAGACCGCGTCCACGGCCTCGGCCGCCTTGGCCTGGGTGAGACCCGTCTTCTTCGCGAGCTTCGTGATCAACTCGGTCTTGTTCATCTCTCCTCCTTAGGCGTGATCGGCCTACTTGGCCAACTTTTCCTTGAGCGTCTTGCCTGCCTTGAACGTGGTGTACTTGCGGGCGGAGATCGTGATCGCCTTGCCCGTGGCCGGGTTGCGGCCCGCTCGCGCGGCGCGCTTCCGCGTCGCGAACGTGCCGAAACCGGGGAGAGTCACCTTGCGCCCGGCGTCCAGTTCGACCGCGACGATGCCCTTGTGTGCGTTGAAGATCACATCCACGACATTCGCCGCCGCGGCGTGTGTCAGGCTGACCTTCTTCGCGAGTTTCACGGCCATCTCTGACTTATTCATTCCCCGTCCTCCCTTGTGGTTCACTTCCTACGCTATTATTCGGATCATCTCCCGAGTTTGTCAAGTGCCGCAAGGGGTTTTCGCCTCTGCCCTCGCCGTTTCGCTCGTCGCTGCCGTCGTGTGCGGCACCGAGCCGGCCAGCCAGCCCGCCACCGCTGGCGTTTCCGTGCATCTCGTCCCCTGGAACCAAGCGCCGTTCGCCGGTCTGGCGCGGGGTAAGCGCCCCGCAGCGCGTCGGGTCGGGTCTGACGCCCGGTCCCGCCTAGGCGCGGTCGGCGGTGCCTTCGAGCTCCTGGCGGAGCTTGAGGAACGAGGTGTAGCGGCGCGCCGAGAGCTTCCCCGACTGCGCCGCATCCCTCACGGCGCACTCCGCCTCGCTCTCGTGCGTGCAGTCGGAGAACGAGCAGTCGGCCGCCGCGCGGGCGATCTCGGGGAAGTACGCCTGCAGCTCAGACGGCGCGAGGTCCCAGAAGCCGAACTCGCGCACGCCGGGGGTGTCCACGACGAAGCCCGACCCGGGCAGCGCCAGGAGCTGAGCCGTGCTGGTCGTGTGGCGGCCCTTGCCCGTCGCTTCCGAGATCGACCCCTCGCGCAGCCGGTAGCCGGGGTGGATGGCGTTGAGGAGCGCGGACTTTCCGACCCCGGACGGACCGCAGAACAGGGTCGTGCGCCCCGCGACCCTGCGCGTCAAGCAGCCGACGCCGCGCGAGGTGCGGGCGGAGGCCAGCAGCAGCTCGTACCCGGCGTCCACGTAGTCGCTGATCCAGGCGTCGATACCGGCGGTGCCCTGATCGACCTTGTTGAAACAGATCACCGGCTCGATGCCGGCGTGGTGGCACGCCACCAGGAAGCGGTCGAGCAGGCGCGGGTTCGGCTCCGGCGACACCGCCGCCATCACGACGACGGCCTGGTCCACGTTGGCCGCGATCACGCGCGACCGCCGTTCGCCCGGCGACCGGCGGGTCAGCGTGGTCCGGCGGGCCTCGACCCCGGTCACGATCGAATCGGGGGGTTTACCATCGAGCGACACCCGGTCGCCGACCACCAAACGGCGGTCGGCGATCCCCTCAGCCCAGTGCAACGTACGCCGGAAGGGCACCACCAGCGCGTCCTCCCCCACCTGCACTCTCACGAGGGGGCCGAAGACCGCAGTCACGACGCCGGCAGCGCGCTCCGTCACGTCGCAGAGTATAGCTTACGACGACATCGGAAACGGCAGTTGGTAGGCGAACGCCCCGCGCTGGATCACGAGCAACAACGACGATCGGGTGTGCTCGCGCGCCACGATGGCGTCGATCTGTGCGATGCTCGACACCCGCTCGCCGTTCACCTGCAGCACGACGTCGCCGCCGTCGAGGCCGGCCGAATCGGCCCGGCTCCCAGCCACCACGTGGCTCACGACGACCTTGCCGCCGCGCTCTGAGAGCTTGACGCCGACGAACCGGAGGAGCACCTGCTCGCCGAGGTCGGCCGGCGGCTCGGCCGCCCGCAGGGTCACCGCCCGTAGGGCGTCGCGCCCGCCGATCTCGAACGTCACGCTGTCGCCGGGCGCGAGCTGGGCGAGCAGCGTCGTGTAGTCGTCCCGCCCGTTGATCGGCCGGCCGTTGCCGGCCAACGCCACCGCGCCGCGGCGCAGCCCCGCCACCGCCGCCGGCGAGCCGGGAAAGACGTCCACGACCTCGACGCCTGCGGCCTCCCCGCGACCTCCCGGCCGGCGCTCGTCGCGGTTGGCGACGAACATCCCCAGCCACGCCGCCTGCACGTGCCCGTAGCGCAGCAGGTCGGCAACGACCCGGCGCACGCGCTTGGCCGGGATCGCGAAGCCGATCCCCTGGGCATCGCCGATGATCGCCGTGTTGATCCCGACCAGCCTGCCGTCGAGGTCCACCAGGGCGCCGCCCGAGTTTCCAGGGTTGATCGAAGCGTCGGTCTGGAGGAAGTCGGTGTAGACCCGGTGGGTGTCCGGCGAGGTCACGGTCCGGTCGCGGGCGGAGAGCACGCCGACGGTCACGGTGCTTCCGAGCCCGAGCGGGTTGCCGATCGCGATCATCGTCTCGCCGATCATCGAGTCGTCCTTCTCGGCGAGCGGCAGGAACGGCCGCCCCCTGGCCGCGACCCTCAGGATCGCGAGGTCGGAGTCGGAGTCGGAGCCGATCACCTCCGCCTGCTCGCTCTTGCCGTCGGAGAAGCCAACCTTGATCTCCGCCGCGCCCTCGATGACGTGCTCGTTGGTGACGATCAACCCGTCCGGCGAGATCAGCACGCCGCTGCCCAGCGACTGCGACGTGTAGACCTGGGGGCCGGTCGCGCCGAACTCCGGAAAGAGGTCGCCGAACAGCGACCGCGGCCGGACGGTCACCACCTGCCGGGCGGTCAGGTTGACGACGGCCGGGCGGACCCGCTCGACCACCTGCACGACGGGGGTCCGCCGCAGGCTCTGGGCCGCGGCCGGCGCCGCCACCATCACCGCCATCGCGATCGCAAGACTCTGCCTCACAGGTCCCTCCCCCCGCCGACCGCGGACTCCCCTAAGCCTACCCCGCCTCTTCACCCATCGGGAGGTCGCCGGCCGGCCCCTGCCGACGCCTTGGAAACCGGCGAGCCGGAGCCTACTATTGCAGTCGAGCCGTTTCGCGTCCCGGGGCAACGCAGACCGGTCCGGCAGCGGCACCAGGGGCCCAACGCGAGGAGGTCCGACCGGGATGGACGTTCCAGTTTGCGAGGTGATTCGCCCCGCCACCGTCGCGGAAGCGCTGGCCGCGCTGGCGGCGCGTGAGGACGCGCGCCCGATCGCCGGCGGCACCGACTTGATGGTGCAGCTGCGCGACGGCCGCCGCCTCGCCGGTTGCCTGGTCGACCTCGGCCGCCTCGGGCTCGCCGGCATCCGGCACGCCGGCGAGGCGATCGAGGTCGGCGCCGCCACGACGATGGATGCGATCGCGGCTGACGCCGGCATCCAGCGGTCCTTCCCCGCGCTCGCCCGCGCCGCCCGTCAGGTCGGCGCGTGGCCGATCCAGTGTCGCGCGACGCTCGGCGGCAACCTCGCCAACGGCTCTCCGGCCGCCGACACCGCCCCGGCGCTCCTCATCGCCGAGGCGATCGTCACAGTGGTCTCGGCGGCGGGGACCCGCCGCCTCCCCATCGCGGAGTTCTTCCTCGGGCCGGGGCGCACCGCGCTGACGCCAGGCGAACTCGTCACGTCCGTGCACCTCCCCTTCGCCAAACTGCCGCCCGGAGATCGCGTCGTCGAGCGTTTCGTCAAGGTCGGCCCGCGCCGCGAGCAGGTGATCTCGGTGGTCAGCCTCGCCGCCCGCGCGGTCATCCGGCCCGACGGCACGCTCGCGGTCGTGCGGCTGGCGCTCGGTTCGGTCGCGCCCACGCCGGTGCGCGCGCGCACCGCCGAGCGCGCGCT
>PKYI01000008.1 GCA_003133645.1 Acidobacteriota bacterium
CGGCGACCAGTTCCCGTGTGCGCTCCAGGAACACGTTGGCCCACTCGTTGGCGATCGCCGCGGCCTGCTCCCCAGAGCGGCCGCGCGCGACCGCTTGGAGCATGGGGGCGAGAACGGTTTCCTCGGCGCGCCGCGACGCGAAGATCTTGGTGCTGATCCCACGGCCCAGCTGTAGAGTGGAACCGGGACGCAGCACGCCGCGAGCGATTAGCCGCTTTCTGGCCTCGGCGATGACCGCGTCCGACTCGAGCAGCTGTTGATACGCCTGGACCGTCAGGGTGCTGGGCTTGAGGTCTGAAGCGAACTTGGGTGGCACGATGATCAGCGTGGCCGCGGCCTCGTACGAGTGGCCGACAAAGAGGATCACGTAAAGGCCAACGACGAGGCCGGCCGCGAACGCCGTGCCGAAGATGAGCCGCCAGTGACGCTGGAAGAAGGCGATGATGTCGGCGAAGGAGAGTTCGCTGGCCTGGAAGCCGGGATCGGTCTGCTGCAGCTGTTGACTTTCATTCACGGGCGTTTGTCCTATCGTGTAGTATTCGGCTAGTCAGAGGATGCAGCAAGGAGAAACCATAATCAAGATGGCCGCAGGCACCGGGGTTGGCGGCTTCGGGTCCGCGCCCGGATCGGCCGGTCGGTGCGCTCGCAACCAGCACATGGAAACAGCTCAGGTACCTCCAATTGACTGCGAACCCACTCGTTGTGGCTCCGGACTCAGTCATTCAATCGCCTTTCGCGAGAAGCGCAGGCCCCTGAGACATCGGGCTCAGGATGGCAGCCTCTCGTGTCATTCTGAGCGAGGCGGAGCCGAGCGAAGAATCCCATGCCATGCCAACGCCCCCGGTGGCGAAGCCACAGATCATGCCGTCTTGGCGGCGGCTTCGCGCACGAGGGCACTAAACACGCCGAGCAGGCCACCAATGATCGTCGCGAGCAGGGCTTTGGTCACGCCGCCACGCGGCTGAGGGGTTTCGTGCGGGACAGCGGGGGCGCCAAGGCGGATGTCCTCCATGTTCTGTCCAGCCTTCGCAAGCCACGCCTGATTGAAGTTCTTGGCCAGTTCCGCGAACAGGTCGCGCTCCTGTGCAATCATGCGGTCGGCCTGCGCTAGCCGCGTGTCCGTCTCGCGTTTGATCGCATCGAGGGCCGCCTGCCTCGCGTGCGTCATGTGCGTGAGGATGTTCTCGCGGTCCTCCTTGAGCTGCGCCAAGCCCGCGTCGCGTTCCCGTTGCAGCTTGTCGAGCGCCGCCTCGTCGGACCCGAGTGACGCCTCGGCCGTCTTCATCTCCGTGTTGAGGCGTTCGATGTCGGCCGCCAGGCCAGCCGCTCGCGGGATCAACGAGTTGACCTCCATCTCGATGTTCGCCGTCTTCTCGCTAAGGCTGGTAAATACAGGGTTGACTTCCTGGCTCCTCAGACTGCGATCCTGCAGCGCTGTCCAGTCGGTCTTGGTGCCCCCGGGGCCGCTCTCCGCCTGCGTGCGCCAGAGGGAGTCGTCGGTGATAGCCTTTTGAAGCGTGAGGAGTTGTTGCGTCTGTGCGAGTTGCTTGCGCGCCGCGTCGAGCTGGAGTTGCTTGAGCTGCAGCTGGCTCGCAACCCCGGCCTGCTCGCCCTGCAGGGTGGAGAACGTGGTGCGCAGGGCCGTGAGCTGCGCCCGGCGGCTGTCGAGGTTGTGCTGGGCGCGGAACTCCTCGATCATCCGTCGCGTCTCGGCCTGTTGGGCGGCAAGTACGGAGGACGTCTCGTTCTTCAGTGCGGACACCTTGTCGTCCCACTCGGCCGCGACCTCGTCGTAGCGCTTCTGGAACTGATCCGCCAGGGTCACACGCTCATCCTCACTTTTCGCAAGGCTGTCGCGCACCAGTGGGTATTGCTGATCGATGAATTTGACCGACGCCGATGTGGTGCCGGCCATCAGGTCATTTGTGCGTTCCAAGAACACGGCGGCCCAGGTATTTGCGATTTCAGCAGCCGTCTTCCCGTCGCTGCTGCGTGCAATCGTCTGGAGCAGGGGGGCAAGGACATTATCCTCGAAGCGCCGGGAGGAGATGATCCTCGTGTTGATCCCGACACCCAACTGCAGAAGGGCATTAGGACGGATCACGCCGTTGGCGATCAGCCGCTTTCTGGTCTCGTCGATGACCGCGTCCGACTCGAGCAGCTGTTGGTACCCCTGAACCGTCAGGGTGTTGGGCTTGAGGTCCGAGGCGAACTTGGGAGCGACGATGATCAACGTGGCCCCAGCCTCGTACATGTGGCCCACGAAGAGGATCACGTAGAGGCCGACGACGAAGCCGGTCACGAAGGCGGTGCCGAAGATGAGCCGCCAGTGGCGGCGGAAGAAGGCAACGATGTCGACAAAGGAAAGTTCGCCTCCCTCGAAACCGGGATCGTTCTGCAGCGGCTGTTGATTGTCAGTCATAGGCGTGTGTCCTGTCATATGGCTGTTGGCTCGTTAGAGAATGCAGCAAGGAGGAACGATAATCAACTTGGCCGCAGGCGTCGGGGTCGCCGGCTTCGGGACCGTGCTCGGATCGGCCGCCCGGCACGCTCCCGCCGATGGTTCGCGTGGCAAACCTTGAAATAGAACGAGTTAGCATCTATAAATCCACACTGTGGCGAGACGTAACCGCCGCCAAACCCGCGGTACGAATACCCCCCAACCACCTCCAAAGCTAAAGCTCGCGGCTAAAGCCTGAGGTTACGCACACCTGAGGTGGCGGGCCTCGACCTCGACTCGCCGCCCGCCACCGACCAACATCAGCAACAGCCGCACCCGATCGCTGGCCGGCATGTGCCTCTCCACCAATCCTTCGTACCCTGCGAACGGCCCGGTCAGCACGCGGGCCCGCTGACCGCGCACTGGCGGCTTGCGCACCTCGCGCACCGTGAGGTAGCCCCGCTCGCCCTCGCGCGATCTCAGGAGGTCGACGAACTCGTCCTCCACCGCCGCGAGGAACTGGCCGAAGCGCACGACCCCGAAGACGCCTGGGCAGTAGTGGGCCGTGTTGTACTGTGAGGAGACATCGCACCTGGCGAATACGTACGACGGGAACAGCGGCACCGGGCCGACGGGCGCCCGCACATGCGCGCGCGGCTCGAGGACGTGCGGACAGTATGCGTCCAATGCCCGATGGTGCAGGACTTGGACGACGTTGTGCTCCTGCTTCGGCTTCGTTCGAAGCAACAGCCACGCGGTACGCGAGTCGGTGAAAGGCACCAACATAGGTCTTCGGCCGGAGGTATAGCAGGCCGCACCTATCCCGTCAACACCGTTCGCGAACGCTGCCTTGACTCCGTTTCGAATGTGGGACGACCGCCGGGCGCGCGGTCGTTGAACTCGGAGGACGAACGACCGTTTCGTCTCGCGCAGGGGAACGCGGACAGCACCCGTCATCCCCGCGAAAGCGGGGATCAAGGTTTGATGCCAAGGGCGACGACCCGGGTTTCCGCGTGCGCGGGAACGACGACTGGATGACGGCCGACCGTTCTCGTCCACCCGCGCGAGACCGCCGGCGCGGCGCGCCGGCCCCACATAAACAAGGCGGGAGCCTGCTTCTATGTGGGACGACCGCCGGGCGCGCGGTCGTTGAACTCCGAGGACGAACGACCGTTTCGTCTCGCGCAGGGGAATGCGGACGGCACCCGTCATCCCCGCGAAAGCGGGGATCCAGGTTTGATGCCAAGGGCGACGACCCGGGTTCCCGCGTGCGCGGGAACGACGACTGGATGACGGTCGACCGTTCTCGTCCACCCGCGCGAGACCGCCGTCGCGGCGCGCCGGCCCCACATAAACAAGGCGGGAGCCTGCTTCTATGCGGGGCGCGACCGCCGGGCGCGCGGTCGTTGCCTTTCGGAGGACAAGAGACCGCTCGCGCGGCGTGCGAGCCCCACACGTGCAAGACGAGATCCTGCTTCTTTCAATGTGGGGCGCGACCGCCCGGAGCGCTCAGGTTGCGGCGCGCATCTGCGCCAGCCACGACGAGGCGTACAGGCCGCCCCGGGCGACGAGTTCGGAGTGTGTCCCCGACTCGACGATCCGGCCGCCGCTTATCACGTGGATGACGTCCGCCCGCATGGCGGTCGTGAAGCGATGGGTGATGATCAAGGCGGTCCGACCGCTCGCCAGGCGGCGAAACCGCGCCATCCAGTCGTTCTCGGCCCATGAGTCCATGGCGCTGGTCGGCTCGTCGAGGAGGATCAGCGGCGCCTGCCGGAAGAACGACCTGGCCAGCGCCACCCGCTGCCATTCCCCGACCGACAGCTCCGTACCCCCGGCGAACCACGTGCCAAGCGGGGTTTCGTAGCCAGCCGGAAGCTGGCGCGCGATCTCATCGGCGCCGGCCGCGACCGAAGCGGCCCGGATTGCGGCCTCCTCGGCCGACGCCTGCAGGTTGCCGAGGGTGAGGTTCTCCCCGAGGGTCATGCTGTAATGGACAGGCTCCTGGAACAGCACGCTGATCATCCGCCGCAGCTCGCCCAGAGGAAGCTCCCGCAGGTCCGTGCCGTCCAGCTCGATGCGTCCCTCCTGCGGGTCGTAGAGCCGGCAGAGCAGCTTGATCAGCGTGCTCTTGCCCGCCCCATTGCTGCCCACGACCGCCGCCACCTGCCCGGCCGCCAGCGCCAGGTCGAACCCCCGCAGCACGGGTCGCTCGCTCCCCGGGTATGCGAACGTCACTCCACGGAAGTGGACACCCTCACGAAGGGACAGCGTGGGGCGAGCGGCAGTTGGTTGGTCCACCACCCGGGGCTGAAGCGCGAGGAACTCGAACAGCGTCCCCAGGAACAAGCCGTTCGTGTAGATCTGTGCCACCGACTCGAGCAGCGAACGGGTCAGCCTCTGGCCTTCGCTGAAGGCCTGGTAGAACATCGCCAACTCGCCCAGCGTGATCTTCCCGTGGGCCGCCCGCCACACCATCCAGGCCAGCGTCACCGCCGTCACCGCCAGGGCCGTGACACCGCCGAGGAGCCCGGCGGATCCCTCGTCGCGCGCCAGCCGCAGCCGCTCGCCCCGCAGCCTGGCACGCAGCTCCTGGTACAACCGCCGGAAGTGCCCCCCGAGCCCGAACAGCCGCACCTCCGCCGCGTTCTCCCGGCTCGTCAGCACCCACTCGTAGTAGTAGGCCCGGCGCTCCTCGGGCGTGACCCGGAGCCGCCACTCGTGCTCGCGATGCGCGTACCGCAGCACAACCCACAGTGCCGGCACGGTGCTGACCAGCAGCAGCATGGGGATGGCCGCGCCGAAACGCGCCACCACCACGAGCATCGCGACCAGGGTCAGCGTGTTCTGGAGGAAGGCCCCCAGGCTGTCCATCAGGGCCATGGGGCGGTGCTGCACGTCGTAGCGGATCCGGTGCAGCTGGTCGTGGTACTCCGGCGACTCGAAGTATGCCAGGTCGAGCGACAGCGCCTTTTCGTGGACCAGTCCGCTGACGTGGTCGCGAATCACTTCCGAGTGCGCGGTCCGCACCCAGCGCACGGCCGCACGGAGCAGCTCGCCCAGCAGCAGCAGGCCGCCCATCGCCAGGGCCAGAATCAGGGGCGCCCGCAGCGAGGCCGAACTCCCACCGCCGCGAGTCACGGCGACCAGGCTGTCCACGAGCGCCTTGGTCAGGTACACGACGGCGACTGGCAACACTCCTTGAGCAACGAGCAGCGCCACCCAGCCGACAGTGAGTCGAGGGGCGCTCCGCCAGACAATGCCCACGGTTCGCGAAAGGTAGGGCAACTGGCCGGCGCTACCGGCCAGCCTGCTCTTCAGGTAACCGACCACTCCACCCATCGAACCAAAGCCTAGCAGAGCCCGGCCGCCGCGACCTTCTCACCGCGCAGCGACTCCTGCGCCCCAGGGCCCGCTGTTCGAGAATGCCCCCATCCTTTCGTCCCGCGCATTGCGGAGAGAGGCGGAGCGTGGGCATCGCTGCCGCATGCCGCCACAGGGTGGGGGCGGATGGGGACAACATCGACGCGAGACCCAACAGACCAAGAGCCCAGCGGGTTCTGGTCGCTGGGCTCTTCTTGACCGCGAGACTGACTGGGCTAGTAGGAGATCTTGAGGTTCGAGTTGCACGAGTAAGCGTAGGACAGGCCGGTTCCCCACGACTGCCCCAGCGCCATAATCGTCACCCTGGTTGGGAGTGACGGCTGTGCGGGCGCCCACCCCGTGTATGCCGCTGAGTCGGTCGAAGTATTGTTGGCAGAATTCGGATCAAACTTAAACCACGGTGAGAACGTGGCAGTAAGCCCCGAACAGTAGGAAACCGTGTTGTAAACCGGAGGAGAGCTTGACGTTGTGTCCTGCTCGACCGCGCACGTGAATGCAATTCCGACGCCCATGCTGCTTCTAGGAACCAAGAATGCCTCGCTCGAGAGATCAATGGCCACATACGATGTGGCCTCTGCAGTGGTGAACGTCCTCTGAAAGAGCGTGAGGCTGCCGTACGCTGGTTGGACCGACACCGGAACAGCGTAGCAGGTGAGGAAAGCAGCACCTGAGGCGTCTTTCGACACGAAGATCTGATTGCCAGCCGGAGGAAGTGCCTTATCAGCCGGAACCGGAACGACAGTCTCAGCAGGAGGAGCGTTTTCAAGGCCTAGGGAATGAACTCCCATGCCCTGCACAATTCCCGGCGGAACGAGGTTGCCAACCCCATTGACAGCCAACTCCCTCCTCACGTCTTGCGCCAACGCCTGACCGGCGAGACTGAGAGTCACCAGAACCCCAAGTGCCAAGAACACAACGGCTTTCCGATTCATCGACCTCTCCTTTCCAACCCCCATCCGCGACGTTGCCGGGGATACCTCTACCCCACGTGGAACCCTGCCGGATCACCGTCAGTAAATGATCCAGTGTTTCCACGGACAGCCTGGTCAAGAGCGTGACCGCTCACGAGCGGCTGCTCATATGGCCGCCGTGACGATGGCTCCGACACCCGATCCGAGGCCTTGGACCGCACCTCCTTGGATCCTGCACCGATCTTTTCAACCATTTTCACCCTCATTTTCGCTCCCCTTCCCCAGCGATCTCTCGAGACGCCTCACGAATACTTCAAACTGGAACAAGCGCACAAGCCTCACAGCATTCCGCATCTCGATACTAGACGTTTGAACCAGCGTGTCAATACCTTCTCGATCGAGCACCCCACGGTCGACAAGATCCCATCCCCGCGCCTCCCAATCGTCCGCAATGAAGCCCACATCCCTGGCAACAAAGTCGTCGTACGCGACCTTCTGAAAACCACCAACAAGGTCCGCCGGCATCAGCGTCCTCGCAGCAACGCGCACCAGACGGCGTTGGGAGCCCCAGGTGCCCATCACTTCGCTGGGGATGCGGAAAGCGAACTCGATCAGATCCTGGTCGACGTACGGTTGCCTCACCTCAACACCTGCTGCGCCACACACTTGGTCCCAGTACTGCGGAATCGGCCCGACTTGAAGCTGCCGCAACCCGGCCAGGAGTGACCTTCGGCGGATGCGGCCCAGGCGATACCTGCCTTCAGGCTCGCCGCCACTCTTCTCTGCCCATTCGCGCCAGCACTCCGGCGCGAGCCACGGTGGCCGGTGACGGAGCCGCCACGGCCTCGCCACCCACCGTGGCGCGATCGCCCGTGCCATGGACGTCATCGGCTGGACGAAACGGGCCCGCCGGCTCAAGTCCCGTGCCCGCGACAGGGCCACCGCGTACGGCACCAGCCCTCGATGAGCCACCACGTCGGGAAGCACGCCAGGCGAGCCGGTGAAGAACGTGTCACCCCCGCCGCCGGTCATCAGGATGCGAGTCCCCGACGCCCGAAGATCTCTCGACAACATGTTCCAAAGACAGAGAGTTGGGAAACCCGGACAGTCAAGGAGCTTGTCAATAGCACTGGCAGATTCCGGGACACGCACCGCTGACGCGTCAAGGATTGTTCCCGAGCCACCGGTCGCCCGCAGCAACGCACCCACCCGAGCCGTTTCATCACAGCTCAGTCCGGGCAGAGAAAAGGAAATCGCCTGACCGAGCCCCGGCTCGCAGATCCCCTGCTGAGAGAGCTGGCCAATGCAGCCCCAGAGCAGCCCCGAATCGTGCCCACTACTGAGCGCAAGCGAAAATGGCTCACTCGGGAGGCTGCGTTGCACCGCGCGAAGCACCAGACCGGCGAGTTCGCGCCCAAGATCCTCGGGGCGCCCCGGAAAACTCAGATCCTGCTCTGGGGGAACCCACCGGACCTCGGTACGCACGGCAGGAGTCCGACGTGGCCTGATTTCGTACAGCCATTCCGGGAAGACGTGCTTGACACCACGGAACAGCGAATCCACCTTTGAGTTGTATTGGTCCAGGATGTGGTCGACCAGAACCGTTCGATTGAGAACCGGGGCGAGCTTTGCTCCCGCCAACACGAGCCGAGGCGCTGTCGCCATGACAATCGGCGCTTCCGTTTCGCTGATGAACAGCGGTCGTCTGCCGGCAATGTCCCTGCAGACGTTGGCGGTCCGAGTGGAGATCCTCCATACGACACAGGCAAACTCGCCACGGAGCTTGCCGAAAACCGACCTGTCATAGCGCTGAAACCAGAACGCGAGCCGTTCGGCCTGCGTGGGGGCCTCCACGGCAGCACCGTCGGAGTCCACCCCCAGCTCGTCCCAGTTCCCGATGAACCCGTGGAACGCAACGATCAGATCGCCGACCTTCGCGATGGACGCATCCCAGCCCAGCGTCTGAATCGCCATCGCGGCGCCAGCGGCGTACATCCGCTCGGCCGTGCCGCGGTACGGCGACACCGCGATCATGCGCTCGAGGCGCTCGGCGAGTTCCGGGTCGCCGGCTTCGCCGAAGACGACAAGGATCGCACCCATCAGTTCACCCCCTCCCGCGCCTGGTGCGTGCCAGCAACTGGCGCACCACGATGCCGGGCGACCGCAGGAGATCGTCGCCGAGGCGCACGGTGAAGCAGCGCGCCGACTCCACGATCGTGGCGAGCGCCGGCATGATCCGGGTGCGCTCCTCGCGGTATCGCCCGCTCACGAACAGCGGGCTGGTCGCGGCCATCATCAAGGCAAGCGCCGCCGCCTGGCTGATCTCGCGCGCCTCGAACGACGAGGAACCTCGCGACCCATCCAGAAACCACACCACCTCGGGCGTGACCGCCGCGGCGAACCGCTCCGGCGCCTCATCCTGGCGCAGCACTCGCCGGGCCGGCCCGGCGCCCTCGGTCGAGAACCGCCCGCGCAGCTCTTCGGGGATCAGGGCGAAGCTTCCCTCACGCACGTACAGGTCCCGCCGCAGGGCATGGACCTCGGCCTGGCCTGGCTCACGCCCAACCAGAAGGAAGTCGTCGGACACCACCCGCCCCCCGGCGTGGAGCAACGCCAGTGCCAGCGTTGACTTCCCGGCCATCGACTCGCCCAGCACCAGCACCCCGACGCCTTCGATCTCGGCCGCCATGCCGTGCAGTGGCACCCGCCCAGCGAGGGCCATCGCGTGCGTCAACGCTGCCCCGATCAACTCGTTGAAGCCAAGCGGATCGTCGTTCTCGGGGTCGATCGCTACTCGAGCCACCCGCGCAGCAGGCGCGATCCATGCGACGCCCCCGGCGCCGGCCAGCGCATCTTCGTGCCCGCAGGCGACCCGCACCAGGCCATTCGCCTGCACCGGCGCGCCTGATCGAGTCATCCGCGCCGCGGCGGACCAGGATTCCCGCACGATCCGGTAGCATGCGGCGGACGCGACCGCCGCCACCGCCAGGTCGAGCCGCCAATTCCGCCCCAATTCCGCCAGCTCGGCCCGGTTGAAACCCTCGAACACCACCGGGCCACCCACGGTCTCACCCGACGCGACGATGACCACGTCTTGCATCGGCGTCATCTTCGCACAGCCGGTGCCGCCGGCCCGCCTCGGAAACCCAGCCCGGCGGGTGGTCCTGCTGGTCCAAGGGCGGGGGGCACCACGCCGCATTTCAGCCCCAGGCGTCACTTCCCGCATCAACACCGTACCGGTGGCGCGGGTACAATTGTCACGCACGGATGGACACACTAACGACCACCGCCCACGATCCCCTGATCCCGCCACCCCGCGCCCAGCGGTCCCGCACGCTCGCCGACCTCCGCTGGTTCCTGGCTGCGCTGCGCCGCGCCCGGCTGGTGCGCCGGCGGCTGGCCCTGCCCCTGCCCGGCACGATCGCGGCCCTCGCGGCGCTCGCGCCCACCCACCCTCCCTCGCCCGCAGTCGCATGGGTCGCGGCGCTCCGCGCCTCGGGTCGCGCCCGACAGGTGGCGGGTGGACCGGACACCTGCCTGGTACGCGCGCTCATCGCCGGTTCGCTGCTCGCCGCCCGCGGCGACGTGCGCCTTCACCTCGGCTTTCGGCCGGGCCAGGCGGGCAGCCCCGCTGACGGCCATGCCTGGCTCGACGGCGCCGACTTCGAACTGGGTCGCGACGGCACGCAAGGGTCAGCGTATAGTCCCGCGCTGACCGTGCCATTTCCTGCTCCGTGGAGCCACCCATGATCGACCTCGCTGCGCTGACCGTCGCGCTCGCCTCCGAGCGCTACACCCACACGTCGCTCGCCGATGGCACCGGCGTCATCCTCGACATCGAGGGCATGCACGTCCTGACGCTCAATGAAACCGGCGAGTTCCTCGTCGCGGCCGTGCTCGCTGGCGCCGCGGACGACGCCGAGCTCGTCACCCGGATGGTTGCAGAATTCGAAGTCGAGGCGCCGCAGGCACAGGCGGACGTGGCCGAATTCATCGCGGAGCTACACACCTACCTGACGTAGCGACCGCGTGGGAACGCAAGCCGGCCGAAGGATCGAAATATCGGCCGCCCGGCGGCCGGCCGCTACAATGGCGAACCAACGGATGACCATGCGCGCACCGGACCGCTTCCGCTTCCGCCCCCCGCACCTCGCGCTCGATCGCGAGACCCGGTGGTGCCTGCTGCGCGCGTTCGGCCCAGCGCACCAACCGGTGGAACGCGAACCGCTCGACCCGTCCCGGGTCCTGGCGGTTGCGGCTCCGCTCAGCGCCGGCGCGCGCATCGCGGCTCGCATCCCCCTTGCCGTGCTCCAGGCCGAGCTGGGGCCGGACGCGGCCAGGCAACTCCTGATCACGCAGGCGCTCACCCAGGCCGTGACGAGTCGGATCCTCAACGTCGCCCGGGAGGTCGCAACCTGCCTTGAATCGCTCGGCGCCCGGGGCGCGCTACTCAAGGGCACGGCCCTGGTCGCCACCGGCACCGCGGATGCGGCCAGCCGATCGATCACCGACCTCGACGTGCTCGTGACCAGTGAAACTGCGCAGGAGCTGCAGCGCATCCTCCGAGAACGCGGATTCACGCCATGGGATGTCCCGCCGACGGAACACCACGCGGTCCCGTTGTCGCGCGGCAAAAGCGACATGATCGAGCTGCACTCCGCGCTCCTCGGCGTCCGCCTCAACCCCGGGGACCGGTGGGCGGACCTACCCGCGCTGGAAGCCGCCGGCCGCATCGTCCCACTCGTGGGCTGGCCGGCGTCGATCGTCGTGCCCGACCGCGACGTCATGCTGGCCCACATCCTCGTTCACGGCCTCGCCCAGCACGGCCTGAGTCCGGACAAGTACCCGCTTGCCAGGATGCTGCAGGACCTTGTCGATCTGGGGTTCCAGGGCATCGGGGACCGCGACCTGGAACGGGTGGGCGCGATGATCGCCGACGACGTCTCGATCCGCGAACTGCGCGCGACTCGCGATCTGTGCGCGGCGCTCGTCGCCGGCGACCCGTCCCTACCCCGCGTCGAAGCCAGCGACGCGACGCTCCTCCTGCGCCACGTCCTCGCCGGGGCGCTCGACCCGCCATACACCCAGGCGCTGCGCCTCCGGTCCATCGCGGAGTTCCCGTCGTCAGGAGTGCGAGGCGCTATCCGCATGCTCACCGGAGCCATCTGGCTCACTCGTGGCCAGGTGGACGTGATCTACGGGCCGCAGAGGTCTTGGGCCGGCTATGCCCTGCTTCGGCTCTGGCGGCCGTTCGATCTGGTTCGCCGCGCCATCCGTTACGCGCTCGCGGCCCGCGCGCTCAACCGCAGCACACAACCGCATACCAAACCCCCCGAGTAGATGCCGTTGTGTCCGGAGGACAAGAGCAAGCGAGCGCGGCGCGCGAGCCCCACACATGCGAGGCAAGACGCTGTTTCCTGTAATGTGGGGCGCAACCGCCGGGCGCACGGTCGGTGCCGTTGTCGATTGTTGTTCTCGGAGGACAAACGACCGCCGGCGCGGCGCGCCGGCCCCACATTTACAAGACAAGAACCCCGGCTCGCCGGCCGATGCGAGCATCGGCCGCTACACAGACCGGGCCGATCTGGGGAGCGACGGTCGGTCGGGCGGGAGGCCGGCCCTCCCCGCAGGTTGAAACCCGCGGCTATCGCACCCGCGGCGACAAGGCTACGGGGCCGTTGGCGCCGGTGCGAGTTCCGTCGTTTCAGCGCCCACGGCGCAGCGCCGCGGCGTAGGTGAACGCGTGGAAATAGCGGCGCCAGGACTCGTCCGTCGAGCCGTAATGATTGTCGAACACAAAGTAATCCGCCAGCGTCTCGCGAAGGCGAGTCAGTTCCCGGAGTCGGCGGCGGTGGCGCGGGTCGGCGATCGTGAGGTCGAGCAGTTCCAGACCGCGGTCGAACGCCGCCGTGCTGTTCTTCTCGTTGCGGCCGCGCCAGGAAATCGTCCGTTCGATCTCGCTACCGATGTTGGCCATCTGTTCGACGAGCGGCATCTCGAACCAGCGGCCCGCGGCAAGCTCACGATGGATCGCCGTCATCGCTGCACCAGCCGTGTCACGATCCCCCGGATCCGCTCCCGGACGGCCGAATCGTCGACCCCCGGCTCCGGTTACCCGCCGCCGGGCGCAGGTTGATCAATGAGTCGAACTCGATCCAGTCCTCACCAGCGATATCCGGGTAAAGGTTGATCCCCCACAGATCCCGCTGCGTCGAGCCGTTCTCCAGCAGGAGGGCTTCTTCGTCGGAGTGCAGCTCGGCATCGACGGTCATGATCCCAGCCTCGACGTCGACGACCGCCTTGACCAGCGTGCCGAACCCATGTTCGGCCATGTCTCTCAGTTCCGCGAGGTTGATCCGGTCCCTGACGACCTGCATCACGTCTCCCCTCGGAAGGGCCAGCCGGAATTGATGGTCGTCATCGCGATGACCGTCTTCCTGCATCGATGGCGTCCTGATCGGTCGCGATCAGGTGGGCGCGCTGCGCTTTGGACAACAGCCGGCTCATCGATCTTCTCTCCGCTGCGAGGTTAGCATGGGAGTTGCGTCCCGCCCCGGGGCATCGAACATGCTCCACCCACCTCAGGACAAAATACCCACCACAAACCCCGGAGGCTGAAGCCCACGACTACAAGCGGCTGCGAGTCCGCGGCTACAAACGCGGTCTTGCAAGGTCCACACCGCCCGACCACCCGGGACGAACGTGGGGCAGCCATCTTCGCTTGTGATCGCCTACCCAGGCGATGAAACGAGCATCGACCGAACAGTCGGCAATTGCCCCAACGGTGCCATTGGATACTGCCACCTCGGCGTTGCCCTCGAGGGACGCCCTGCTCATCACGCTACGAGGCCTGAAATCGGAGCTTGCCGCCCGCTACCACATTCGGTCGATGGGGCTCTTCGGGTCCTACGGCCGCGGCACCCCGTCGCGCCGCAGCGACATCGACATTCTCGTCTCGTTTACCGAGACGCCGAGCCTTTTCGCCTTCGTGCGGCTCAAGCGCGAGCTTGAACAACGGCTCGGCCGGCGCGTTGATCTCGTGATGCGTGAGGCGCTTCGCCCATCCATCGGCCGGCGCATCTTGGCGGAGGTTGTCGACGCATGAGGGCGCATCGAGATGTGGCCGACTATCATTGACCGCACGGCGTTGCCGCACGATTCGTCGCCGCCTCATGATGCACGCGCTCAACGCGGCCACGCGTCGTAGGGCGCGCGATATAGGCGCCGGCGGTCGTTGTGTCTCGAAGAGCACGAGACCGCTCGCGCGGCGCGTGGGCCCACCCGTGCAAGTGGAAAGGCCGGCCGCCCGGCGGGCGGCCGCTACGGGCGTGTGGGCGGGCGAGGGCGCCCGCTCCTTGATGTGGGACGCGACCGGCAGGGGCGCGGTTGTTGTCCTCTTGAAGTTCATCGCCCGCCCCGCGGGCTCAAGCCCGAGGCTACGAGGCCGCGGCTATGACCGTGACGAACCAGCAGGGAGAGGGACTGAACGAACGCGAGTCTCCTCGACAACCGAGAACATGCCCTGCCACTGGTCCTGGATCGAGATCGCGGCCGCCAGTCGTCGCGCCAACCGCTCGGGAGATTCGGCCGAAAAGCGGCACAGGATCACCCCGGAGCCGGCCGGGAGCCCCACTGCGAAAAGCCAGCTCACCGAAGTCCTTGTCGAACGTCAAAATCAGCCTCTGCTCCGCTGCCGCCTGCGACAGGACCTGCCGGTCGTCCGAACCGGGGCCTGCCACAGCAACCCAGACAACATCGTGGCCCGCCGCCTGGAGCGCGGCGACCGCGACAGCTGGAATGTTCTCGTTGGCGAGGAATCGCATGGCTCAGACGGCGAGCGGAAAGACCCGTTCGGCCTTGAGAACTTCGGCCGCATAGTGCAGACAGGCTACGACGTCGTCGTGCGTCAGATTGGGATAATTCTCCAAGACCTGCTGCTCCGACCAGCCCTGGCCGAATAAACCCACCACAAATTCAACCGACAGCCGCGTCCCTCGGACGATCGGCTTCCCAGCCAAGACGTCGGGAACGAGCACGATACGGTTCGGTGGCTCCATATGTTTTATTGTACCACCCCGGGCCCTTGCTCCCGCCTGGACTCGATTGGGGGTCCCCGGATTTGCTCCGTGCGTCTTCGGCAATCCCCGAAAACCCATCATCCGCCCCGCGCGGAAGAAATGGCGCCCGCCCATTCCGGGGAACAACTCCAACCATCCACTCCGCGGGCTGAAGCCCGCGGCTACAGCACGCGGCTATACCACGCGGCTGCGGTTGCTGCTTCAGCTTCCACATGGGCGGGCGAGGGCCGCCGTCCCACTGGGTTCTTGATGTGGGGCGCGACCGCCGGGCGCACGGCCGTTGCATTTCGGAGGGCGAGAGACCGCTCGCGCGGCGCGCGAGCCCCACACAGACAAGACAGGATCTTGCTTCAATGTGGGGCGCGACCGCCGGGCGCGCTACCCGGCGGCGCTGTGGAACCCAGAGGCCGGCCCGGGGGAGCCATTACAGAGATGGCGATCGATTAGGCGGAGCCTCTGGATTCCAGGCGTTCGACGCGGGCCGCGAGGTTGGCCATGTTGGATTCCAGGTGGGTGACGCGGCGGTCCAACTCGCTGTACGAGAACTTGATCATGGCCCGCACTTCCGCGAACTCAGCCCGCATTGCTTCCGCGTGGCGATCCAGCCGCTCGTTCGCCCCCACGACACCTTCGGCCACGATCTGAATCTCGGACCGCAGGCCTTCCGCCACGATGTCGAAGTGACGCTCGGTCTCGGCGGCTTTCTCGTCGAAGTGGTGCTGGGTTTCGACCGCTTTCTCGTCGAAGTGACGCTGGGTCTGGGCAGCCTTTTCGTCGAAGTGGCGAAGAACCTGTTCCATCTCGTCCTTGGTCATCTCCAGGTCCTCCTCTTGGCCAGCGCTTCTCCGTCTTCGTGAAGGCCGATTCTACTCCGTTTCACCTTGACTGCGAGCCCCACACAGACAAACAGTACTGAGGTTCACGTGCGGGTTGCGCCAGGTCTACAGACTCGTATCGACCTGTTCCGGGTGTTGTGCCACCCACGACAGGAGACCCGCCAAAGCCTCTTCGATGTCGGCAAGCTCGCTCGAGAGAATTCGATACAGTTCCGCGGGCGTCACTTCATCGTAGAAATGCACCAACCGGTTGCGATAGCGCGCCATCACGCGAAGGCGCGCCGCAACGGCCGGATCGAGGACGCCGAGCCGCCCCAATTCCGCCGCCACCTCCGCGTATTCGGGCACAGGTTTGCCGAACCCTCGCGCCAGGAGATGGCGGCCAAGATCGATGAGCGCTTCGATGCCGCGCCGCAGGTATGATTCGCCGGCCGCGACCATACGAGGATCGGCCCGGAAATCCCGCTCCGAGCCGAGAGGCAGGGTCCGGATCCCGGCCAGCATCTCGCGCACAATCTCGCTCTTGGCCACCACGACCTTTTGGCTGATCGACCCGGGCGTCACGCCGGCCTCCGCGGGCTCGGCCTACGATCCGGAGCCAGGACGATGCGCCGGCGCTCGCGCTCGAACGGCGCCAAGTCCCCGGCGCGGCGCAGAACGTACAGTTCGAACTCGTCACAACGATCCAGATCGCGGCAGTACACCCGTTCCCCGGCGACGGCGTCAAGCGCGAGAAAAGCGCCGGCGGCGCCGAGGTCCGTACAATCGACCGCGATGCCGGCGGCCGCCGCCAAGCGATCTTCGAGCTGGAGACGGGCACGCAACTCGACTGGCTCCGAGAAAAGCACAGCGACGTCGAGATCGGAGCCCCGTCGAGCGTCACCCCGGACTCGCGAACCAAATAGGTACGCGGCCACGATGCGAGGGTCGCTCTCGACCACCGCGATCAGGCGGGCGCGCTGCGCTTTGGACAACGGCCGACTCATCGATCTTCTCTCCATGATGAGGTTAGCATGAAGTTGCGTCCCACTTCGGGTGACAAGCCCCACTCGCGCACCTCAGGACGAACGAGAAGATTCGTCGGCCGATGCGAGCATCGGCCGCTACGGAGACCGCACCGATCCCGGGCGCGGCTACCGGGCGGGCGGAGGGACGAGGCGATCCTCGCCCCTTGACACTACTTTCGACAGGCTTTACTCTTTACCTGTTGGAGTTCGGAGGTAAAGACGATGGTGAGCCGTATCTCGGCCAAGGGTCAAGTGACCATCCCCAAGGAGATTCGGGATCAGCTCGAGCTGCACGCCAGCGACTTCGTGGCGTACGAGCTTCAGGATGGCGGCGTGCTGCTGCGCAAGCTGGAGCCCTTCGACGCCCAGTACCACCAGGCACTCAACGCGACCCTCGACGAGTGGAGCACCCCCGAGGACGAGGAGGCGTTCAGTGCACTGTGACCGCTGGCAGGTCGTGGCGGTGCCGTTCCCGTTTTCCGAGCGCCCCGGGGCGAAACGGCGACCCGCTCTCGTGCTCTCGAACGGCTCGTTCAACCGCGCCGGTCACACGGTCCTCGCCATGATCACGACCGCCGGCCATGCGCCCTGGCCCGGGGACACGCCCCTCCAGGGCGCACAGAAAGCGGGATTGCGTGTCCCGTGTCTGGTGCGCCTGAAGCTCTTCACGCTGGACAACCGGCTCATCCAGACGCGCCTCGGCGCTCTCACCCCTGCCGATGTGGCGGGCGTCGAAGGCAACCTCAAGCACTATCTTCCCTGACCGAGCGCCTGCTTCAGACCGTCTCGCTGTCGATGGCGACGCCGGGCCGGTGCGGTCATTCCCGCGAACGCGCGAATCCAGGGGTGTCCGTCATTCCCGCGAACGCGGGAATCCAGGACATCCGCTGACAACGGCAACGACCTGGATTCCCGCGTGCTCGGGAACGACGACTGAATGACGATAGGTCGTTGTCGTCAATATGCACGAGACCGCTCTCGCTGCGCGCGAGCCCCACACGTGCAAGCAAGACAAGACCCCGCTTCCTCTAATGTGGGGCGCGACCGCCGGGGGCGCGGTCGTGGCGTTTCGGAGGGCAAGAGACAACGCGCGCGGCGCGTGCGTCCCACACGGACAAGACAAGACCTTGCTTCTCTCAATGTGGGGCGCGACCGCCGGGCGCGCGGTCGCGGTCTCTGAGGTCTTCGCAGGCCTCGACCTGGATGCCCGCGTCCGCGAGCATGACGACAACGAATCAGCCGCGAGCGCTCTGATGCAGAGAAGGCATATAATTCACGAATGAACGAGCCGCCTCTGGATCCGGTGCCTGCCAGCGAGATTGGCGCGGTTCTCGCCCGGAAACTGGCCGGGGTCCAGTGTGCTTTTCTCTTCGGGTCCAGTGAAACGCGCTCTTTCTCGGAGGAGAGCGACGTGGACGTGGCGGTCCTCCTTCCAACCCCACTCGATCTCTCGGAGCGCCTCGCCCTGAGGGCCTCGTTGGAGATGACCCTCGGGCGGGATGTGGACCTCGTGGACCTGCGCGGGGCGGATGCAATCCTGGCCTTTCAGGTGCTGAGTCTTGGGCGGCCGATCGTGATGCGGGACCGGAAGGCCTACGACGCGTTCGTGGCGCGGACGCTTTCCGAGTATGCGGACCTGAAACTTGACCGGAGGCCTGTCGAAGCTGCGCTCCGTCGTGAGGTCGCGCCGTGACGTTCCTGATGGATGCGGACGTGGTCATGGCGAAGGTGGCCACCGTGAGGCGGTGCCTCCGGGCCATTCGCAAGGTGGGAGAAACCGATCCTCCTCTGCAGGAGTGGATGGCTCAGGATCTTTACGTACTGAACCTGCAAAGGGCGATCCAGGCGTGCCTCGATCTGGCCCATCACCTTATCGGTGCGAACCGCTTCGACCTGCCGCGCAGCGCCGCCCAGGCCATGGAGATTCTGGCCCGCGAAGGAGTGATTCCTGGTGCGTTGTGCGCCATCATGGTCGCCATGGTCGGCTTCCGCAACATCGCGGTCCACGAATACGCCGCGCTGGACCCGGTTATTCTGCGGGCGATCGTGGACAAGCACCTGCCTGACCTCGAGGCGTTCACCGCCAGGATCCTTAGCCTCCTTCCGGCCCAGGAACGGTAGACGCACGCGGGGGCCCATGTCGTGGCCCTCGCACGCCTCGACCTGGATGCCCGCGTCCGCGGGCATGACGACACCGACACCATCGCATCCACCCCACCGGGCCGTACCACTGCTCGCAAGGACCTCAGGGTCGGCAACCGATGCGAGCGTCGGCCGCTACACGGACTGCGCCGAAATGGGGAGCGGCCGCTTGGCGGGCGGCCGCTCCAGTCATTCGAATTCGAAGGCGGGGGCTACGGTAGCCACTGGGGCGGCGGCAGCAGGGCGAAGAGACGGAACGCCGGGATCACCGGCTGCGCTTGCTCGGCGCGGCGCAAAAAGCCGAGCTTGGCCTGCTGGTCGGTCCCGAGCATGGCGCCGAACCCATCGACGTAGGCGCTCTCCGCGGCCCTGATTTGCTCGCGCACGCCTTGGGCCTGGAGCACCAGGTCGCCCACCGCGGCCGGGTCAGGGTTGGACTGGGCAAGGAGCGTCTTCAACTGGTCCTCGATCCCCTGCAGCTGGGTGCGCAGCGGCGGGACCGTCTGCTGGCGCGTGGCGAGCAGGGCGTCCCACTGCGCGGTCTGGGCGGGCGTGAGCGCCAGGAACCCGACGACCTCGCCCTTCGCGCGCAGCGCGAGCGGGCCGTCATCCGCGAGCGCCGGCACGGCCAGCGCAAGCACCACGAGAGCGAATAAGGCCTTCCTCATGACATCCTCCCTTTCGTTTTCCGTACCGCTCGTTCACACCTGGCGTCTTCACGGTCATCGCGAGACGCCGAGCACCAGGTCTGGACCGTGGAAAATCACTGTCATCGCGAGGTCCCTACGTCTCGCCGGCGGCGGGACGAGGCGACCGTGGCGATCTCGCAGAAGTCCACGGGAATGCTTCGGCCCATTCGGGGCCTCGCAGTGACCGCCGATTCCTCTACGACGGACACCGAATTGGCATCAGACCCAATGGGGACCGTTACCTCCAGCGCCGCGGCGGATTGTTGCGCTGGCCGTTGCCCGGTGCGGGCTGGCCGCCGTCACCCTTCTCGGCGCGGCGGGCGCGCGCCAACTGCTGCAGCTTGCCCCACTGGTCGGGGGTGAGCAGCTCCCGGACCTTGAGCAGCATGTCGAAGCGCTCGGTCTCGAGCCGGCCGCGCGCTTGCTGCAGGACGGCGAACGCCTCGCGCACCTTGTCCGGCGCGAACGGCTTGGCCTCGGCCGCAGCGCGCAGGTCGATCTGACTCTTCTCCACGGTGGCCTTGAGGTCGACCATGCGCCGCGCAAAGGCGTAGGTTGTGCTGTCGAGCTGTTTGACCTGATCCGGGGACAGGCCCAGCCGCGCGGCCACCACGGGCCGCTCCCACCAGCGCCCCGGCGGCACGTCGAACGTCTGCGCCGCGGCCACGCCGGCCGCGAGCACGAGCCCCACCGCTACGATCCAACTCATCGAACGACCGTTCATGATCAGCTCCCTTCCCCAGCTTCCACCGGCGCCGGAACGATGGTGTTGACGACGTCCTCGGGGGCCACCGCCGACAGCGGGTCCTGCGCCAGGACCGCATCGACCTCGACCAGGACCGCGTCGGTGTTCAACTTCGGTGTGACCGTGTGGCTGCGCAGCAGCGGCACCAGGCTGAGCACGACGACCGCCGCGGCCGCCGCCACCCAACGCGCCCAGTGACGCCGGCGGCTCGTGCCGCCCCATGCGGAGAGCGCACCCTCGCGCACGCGCCGCCGCGTCGCATCGTCCGGATCCGCCCCCCTTGCCCCGTCCACGGCCGCCACGAAGCCGTCGCGCCGCCGCCGGCACACCAGGCACGAGGCCAGGTGCTCCGCAACTTCCGCCGGCAGCGTCTCGCCGGTCAGCGCGAGGTCCAGCTCGTCATCGCGCAGGTGTCTGATCGTCATGGTTTTGCCTCCTCGACCGCGGCGCGCACCCGGTGCACCGCGCGGTGCAGGTGGGTCTTCACGGTGCCGATTTCGACCGACAGGGCGCCGGCGATCCCCTCCAGGTCCAGCCCGGTGAAGAACCGCAGGGCGAACACTTCCCGCTGCCGCCGCGGCAGCCGCGCCACTTCGCGCCGCATCGCAGCGACGGCCTCGCGCGCCATCGCGACCCGGTCCGGGCTCGGCTCGGACGACGGCAAGAAATCGAGCGGATCGGGGTCGTCCTCGTCCGGGGTCTCCAGGGCAAGGAACGGGACCAGCCGCCGGCGGCGCAACTTGTCGCGGCAGAGGTTCACCGCGATCGCGGCGAGCCAGCCGGCGAAGTTGCCCTCGCCGGTGAAACCGGCCAGACTCCGGAGGGCGCGCAGCATCGTCTCCTGGACCGCGCCTTCGAGGTCCTCGCCCTGGGGGAGGAGCCGCCGGCAGGTGCGGAAGAGCAGCAGCTCGTGGCGCTCGAGCAACGTGCCGGCGGCGTCGCGGTCGCCGCCGCGCGCCAGCTCCACCAGCTCCCGCTCGTCATCGTGCCCCAAGGGGGTCTCCCGCCGCGCGACGCTCGCCATGGTCCGGTTGACGAACGCGCCCGGTCGAGGTTGACAATAGCGCAACCGGCCGTGCACTCTCGTGCGAGTGCGACAACTTCGTCTTGCCACCTCATGGGGCGAGCTTCGCCTGGCGGGCGGATCCCGGGCCGGGGAGGCGTCGCTCGTGCTGCTGCCGCAGCTGCGGCTCGCGCTCGACGCCGGGCGGCCGGCGCGGGCGCTGGTGCCGCTCGGCGACGTCGTCATCTCGCACGGGCACATGGACCACATCCTCGGCCTGCCCGCCTGGGCGAGCCAGCGCCAGCTCAACGGCATCCCGGGCGGCCGGGTGTACGTGCCGCCCGCGATCGCCGGCGGCGTCATCGACCTGCTCGCCACCTGCGCGCGGTTGGAAGGCGGCAAGCCGTACGACGTTGAGGTCATCCCGGTGGCGGACGGCGAGGTCCGCCCGCTGCGCCGGGGGTTCGAGCTGCGCTTCTTTGCGACGTCGCACTGGGTCGAGACGCTCGGCTGCTGCGTCGAGTGGGTCCGGCACCGGCTGCGGCCGGAGCTGGCCGGGCTCGAGCCGGCGAAGCTGCAACGGCGGCGCGCCGCGGGCGAGACGATCACCGAGGAGGTGCGCACCCCGCTCGTCGCCTACCTCGCCGACACCGGGCCGGAGGTGTTCGCCGCGCAGCCGTGGCTCGCCGAGGTCGAGGTGCTGGTGGTCGAGTGCACGTTCCTGCGGCCGTCGGAGCACGAGCGCGCGCGCCGGTTCGGTCACATGCACCTCGACGACCTGGTGGAACGGGCGGCCGGGCTGCGCAACCGCCACCTGGTGCTGACGCACCTGTCGCGGCGGCACCGGCTCGGACCCGGCGCGCGCATGATCCGCAGCGCGCTCGTCCCGCTCTTGACCCCGGAGCTGCACCTCCTCAACGTCGAGTGGGAGTGACCGCGGGCGGGGCAAGCCCCGCCCCTACATTTCAATCGTGCGGGGCGACACCGCCGGGCGCGCGGTCGTTGTCAGCGATTAGGGTCTTCGTGGAGCGGCTGCCCTGGGCCGTGCTCACGAGGAGAGGCCATTTCGGTCGACTGATCAGCTGGTCCGGGTTTCGAGGCGTTCGAGCCGGCCGGTCAGGTCGTGGACGGTGCTTTCGAGGGTCGTGAGCCGCCGGTCGAGCTCAGCGAACGACAGCTTGACCATCGACTTGACCTCAGAAAAGTCGGCGCGGACCGCGGTCT
>PKYI01000046.1 GCA_003133645.1 Acidobacteriota bacterium
CCTGGGCAAAGTCGGCGCGGACCTCAGTTTCGAACCGCTCGGCGCGCTGCCCCACCTGGACAAACTCGGCACGAACCTCAGTTTCGAACCGCTCGGCGCGCTGCCCCACCTGGACAAACTCGGCACGAACCTCAGTTTCGAACCGCTCTGCGCGCTGCTCCACCTGGGCAAAGTCGGCGCGGACCGCGGTCTCGAAGTGATCAAGGCGGCCGTCGACACCGTCGAGACGAACCTCGACCCGGTCGAGGCGCTCATTGCCGAGTACGACACCCTCGGCCACCTGCTGGATCTGGCCTTGCAGGTTCTCGGCGACAACATCGAAGTGGCGGTGCAACTCGTCGAAGCGCCGGTCCACGCCGGACATCTTTTCGTCCAACAACTGGCCCAGGCGGCGGATCTCGTCTTCGGTCATTGCACAGTCCCTCGAGCGATGAGGATACCCCAGAAGGGTCGCCAACCTCCACAGTTCAGTGGGCTCGATCGGACGCGCTGTCGTTGCTGTCGGAGGGCAAACAGCACCCTGTGGCGGGCAACAGGTTTGATCGCTTCAATTTCCACTTGGACGCGCCCCACACGGACAAGGGGAGAGACCGGCCGCCCGGCGGGCGGCCGCTACGGGCATGCGGGGCTCGACCGCCGGGCGCGGTCGTCACGAGCAACTCCCAATTGCAACCGAATGGTGCAGCCACGCGGCGTAGGCGCAGGTGTGAGCCGGTCACACGTCGTAGTGGCTTCTTGCGCGCAGCACGATGACGGTGTGGCTATCTTCTTCAATCCTATAGACGATTCGGTCCCTCAGCGTGAGGCGAAGGGACCAGTACCCCTGCAGATCCCCAACCAGCTTCTTCCCGCAGGTGGGCTGGATCGCCACCATGCATCGAAGCATCTCACCCAGCTTTTTCCGGACCTTTGGAGGCAGGGACTCGATGTCTTTCACGGCCCGCCGAGAGAGCACGACTCGGTACGGTTCGGCCTCAGTCATGGCCAAAGACTTCCTCCAGGCCGTGGACCCGTCCCGCCGCCACATCCGCCTCGGCTTTCTTGAGACCCTTGATGAAGCCGGGCGCCGAGAGGAGTTCCAAGGTCTCGAGCAGGCCCTCGTAGTCTTCCTCGGCCATCAGGACCACATCGCCATCCTTGTGCCGGATCGTGACGACCTGGTGGCCGTGCAGAGCCCGGTGAATGAGGTCGAATAGGGTCCTGCGTGCTTCCGTGGCGTTCACGGCGGCCATGGCTCAGCACCTCCAGTTGCAATGTACATTATTACGTACATGAAGGCAACTCGGTCGCCTCCCTGCGCTGCAGCACCGCTTTCCCCTGCCGACTTTCCTTCCGGCCATCCCCGGTGATCGGCTATCCGTCATCAGTGGAGAGACCGGCCGCCCGGCGGGCGGCCGCTACGGGCATGTGGGGCGCGACCGCCGGGCGCGCGTCCAGTGCAAATGTGGGGCTCGACCGCCGGGCGCGCGGTCGTGGTCTTCGCAGGGGAAGAAACAGCGCGCGCCCCACACTCACCAAAGCGGGAACGAGGCGACCTCGAAGACGCGGCCGGGCGAGGCGAGGTGCGTGCCGGGGACGGCGAGTTCGCGGCGGACGAGAGCGAGGCCGACGCCACCGTGCCGCGGGTGGAGGCCCCAGCTGGTGAGGGAGGCGCGGGGTCGGTCTTCGCCCGCCGCGGTGAGCGGCAGCGGCAGCTCCGGAGGCTCGAGCGGGCCCCCGACCTGGCGCAGGCCCGAGAGCGACCTCGTGGGGTGCCCGTACGTGGCCATGCGGGCCATCGTCTCCTGCCCGACGTAGCATCCCTTCGTGGAGGAGATCGCCTCCCCCTCGATGCCGACCTCTGGGGGGAGCGTCGTGCCGGTCAGCTCGTTTCCCCACGCCGGCACGCCGTGCCGGATGCGGAGAAGCTCGACCGCCTCCCGTGACACCTCGCGGGCGCCGGCCGCGTGCAGCGCACCCTCGGCCGCCCCCAGCGCCGTCGCGCCCGGGACGCCCAGCATGGTACGGCCAAACCAGAGCGCCTCGCGACCGGAGTCCGCGTCGCCACCGGCAACCGCCGCAGGGTCGGCGGCCGCCGCAGCCGCGGCGTCGAGCCAACCCGTTCCGACGATCGTGGCGCCACCCGCGAGGACGGAGCGGTCGGCGCCCGCTGCAGCCGCGGCGTCGAGCCAGGCCGCCCCGACAACCGCGACGCCGGCGCTTGCATCGGCCTGCGCGGTGCAGCGCGACAGCATGAGGAACTTCGAGAGCGCGCCCGCCACCTCCGCGGCGCGGCCGGGCGGCGCCAGGAGCTGCGTCTCGCCGGCGCCCCCGAACACCGCCATGACCGCCCGGAACTGCCCCTTTGGCGTGAGGAGGAGAGCGAGGCGCCCACGGCCGGGGTCGAGGCCGTCGAGGTCCTGACTGAGCACGCGCTGGAGCACGTCACGGTGGCCGGGGCCACTCACCCGGACCACACCGGCATCGGGGAGCGCGAGCACGCCCGCACCACTATCCAAAGCGGTCAGTTCCGATGCGAGGCGATCCGCTGCGCTCATTCCTCCAGGGAGAACCCCACCGCCGCGCGCCGCCTTCCCATCCGCACCCCACCGGGGCTTGCCTTGACCGCGGTGAGGGCGTGCCACACACTGGCGCGGTCCTCGGAGGCGGAGGCGACGGTGGGCGTGAGCAGGATGCAGATGGCGAGGACGTTCTTCCGCATCGGCGCGACGGCGTACGGCGGACCTGCGATCGTGGCGCAGATCCGCGAGGTGGTGGTCCTCGACAAGAAGTGGGTGTCGGAGGGCGAGTTCGCCGAGTCGCTGGCGTTCGCCCAGATGCTCCCCGGCCCGGTGGCGGTGCTGACGGCCGCCCACCTCGGCTGGCGGCTGCACGGAGGGACCGGCGCCGCGGTGGCGCTGGTGGCGTACGTCGCCCCGTCGTTCCTGCTCATGCTCGCCCTCTCGGCCGCGTACTTCCGTTTCGAGGGGCTGCCGGTGGTGACCAAAGCGTTCCGCGGCCTCGGAGCCGCCGTGGTGGCGATCGTGGTGCAGTCCATCCTCTCGATGGCGCGGCCGGCGATCAAGAACTGGCAGGGGCTGGCAATCGCCGCCGGCGCCGCCGTGGGGTTCTTCGCTGGCGCCAACACGCTGCTCGTGCTCGCCGCCGCCGCGCTCGCCGGCGTGCTGGTGGGGCTGGTCTGGCCGTCGAACGGGATTGGAGCCGGCGCACCGGATCCCCCGTCCCCGAGCCGGGCGACGACGGCCCGCAGCTACCGGAGGACCCTGGTCGTCACCACCGGCGTGGCGCTCGCGTTCGTCGTCGCGCTGCTCGCGTCGGGCCTCGTCTCTCCCCTGTTCCCTGCTCTCGGCGCGACCATGGCCAAGATCAATCTCTTGGCGTTCGGCGGCGGCTACACGGCGATCGCCCTGATGTTCCACGACGTGGTCCAGAGCACCGCCCACCCCTGGCTCACGTCAAAGGAGTTCATCGACGGCCTGGCGCTCGGGCAGATCACGCCCGGCCCGGTGATCATCACGGCGACGTTCATCGGCTACCGGGTCGGCGGCCTCGCCGGGGCGATCTTCGCGACCGTCTGCATCTTTCTGCCCTCGTCGCTGCTGCTGGTGCTGATCGCGCCCCACTTCGCCCGCGTTCGCCACCTCGCCGCCGTGCAGAGCGCCGTGAGCGGCTTGCTCGCGGCGTTCATCGCCATGCTCCTATACGTGCTGGCCGCGGTCGCCAAGAGCGCGTTCATCGGCCCCTGGGACGTGGCGCTGGCGGCGGCCGCGTTCGCGGCGCTGCGGTTGCGCGTCAACGTGGTGTGGGTCGTGCTCGGCGCCACGGCGATCGCCCTCGCCTTCATGCGGTAAGGGGCGGCCCGGCACGAGACCGCTCGCGCGGCGTGAGCCCCATACGTGCAAGTCGGGTGGAAAGGCCGGCCGCCCGGCGGGCGGCCGCTACGGGCTGTGGGACGCGACCGCAGGGCGGGCGGGGGCGCCCGCCCCACGGGTTTTTTGCCGGTTTCTCAGTACTCCTCGAGGTACTGCTCGCGCTCCCACTCGTGCACGGTGCAGATGTAGCGGTGCCACTCCTCGCGCTTGTTGCGCAGGAAGTTCGAGTAGATGTGCTCGCCGAGCGCGTCCTGGACCACGTTGTCGCGCTCGAGGCTGTCGAGCGCCTCGTTGAGGTTCGCCGGCAGCTCCTTGATCTTGAGCCGCCGCTTCTCGCGCTCCGACATCTCGAAGATGTTGCGGTTGACGGGCTCGCCGCAGTCGAGGCCGCGCTGGATGCCGTCGAGGCCGCACGCCAGCATCACCGACAGCGCCAGGTACGGGTTGCACGACGGGTCGGGCACGCGCACCTCGCAGCGGGTGCCGGTGCCGCGGCGGCCGGGGACGCGGACCAGCGGCGACCGGTTCTTCTCCGACCACGCGACGTTGATCGGCGCCTCGTGGCCGGGCACCAGCCGCTTGAACGAGTTGACCAGGGGGTTCGTGACCGCGACGAAGCCGCGGGCGTGGTCCAGGATGCCTGCGATGTAGCCGCGCGCCACCTTGGAGAGCTGGTATTTACCCTTGGCGTCGTAGAAGACGTTGCTCCCCTTGCGGTCGAAGAGGCTCTGGTGGGTGTGCATCCCCGAACCGTTGACGCCGTAGATCGGCTTCGGCATGAACGTCGCGTGCAGGCCGTGGTCCATCGCGACCTTCTTGACGACGAAGCGGAAGGTGGCGATGTTGTCGGCCGTGGCCAGGGCGTCGGTGTACTTGAAGTCGATCTCGTGCTGGCCCGGGGCGACCTCGTGGTGCGCCGCCTCGACCTCGAACCCCATGCGCTCCAGCACCTCGACGATGTCGCGCCGCGCCTCCTCGCCGAGGTCAACGGGGGTCAGGTCGAAGTAGCCGCCGACGTCGTGCACCTCGTGGTTGGGCTTGCCGGCCGCGTCGCGCCGGAAGAGGAAGAACTCCGCCTCGGGGCCGGCCATCATCGTCCAGCCGCGCTTGGAGGCGCGCTCCACGACCCGCTTGAGGGCGAGGCGCGGGCAGCCGGCGAACGGCGTGTCGTCGGTGTTGTAGACGTCGCAGACGAGGCGCGCCACCTTGCCGTACGGCGTCGGCCACGGGTAGATGGCGAACGTCGCCGGGTCGGGCTTGAGCAGCATGTCCGACTCCTCGATCCGTGTGAACCCCTCGATCGAGGACCCGTCGAACATGATCTGCCCGTCGAGCGCCTTCTCGAACTGGTTCGTCGGCACCTCGACGTTTTTGATAATGCCGTCGATGTCCGTGAACGTGAGGCGGAGGAACCGTACCCCCTCCTTCTTGCAGCGCTCGAGGATCTGCTTCTTGTCCATGTGCCCTCCCAGGCTCGTCGTTCCGCAGATTCTGGACCTCACTTTTGCGCATGTCAAGGCCTCAATGCGCGGAGTGACAACACGATTTGTGTCAATCTGCACGTTCACTGCGATCACCGTGCATGACGACAGGGAGCCAGGCGCCACGCCGATGGGGGCGGGCGAGGACGCCCACCCCACGGGATTGCCGATGTGGGGCTCGACCACCGGACGCGCGGTCGTTGATTTCCCATGTAGCGGCGGCCCTTGCGGCCGCCCGCGGGTGGCTGGGGGCCCATGCGAGTCCGACGGCGGGCGGAGACAAGCCCCGCCCCTACAACCGGATCGCGTGGGGAGCGACTGCGGCGGCGGGGCAGATGGAAACGGGGCGGGCTCGCGCCCGCCCCGTGCCGTGAAGACCGTATCCGGGAGCGCTACTGCAGCTCTCTCCACCAGGCGATCGGAGCGCCAGCGCCGCCCGCGCCCGCGATCGGGAGGTCCTTGACAACGAAGAAGTAGGCCTTGCCGCCCGTACCCGCGAACGACTTGGACACCACCGGCAGGGTGCCCGCTAGGACCATGCCGGACGCGGCGCCCTCGCCGGCCTGGGCGATCTTGACCGCCGCGACCGTGAGGGTCCCCGGGTCGAAGTCGAGACGCACGACGTACGCGAGGCCCTTGCACCCGGCATCGGGGTCGAAGAGCAGGTAGAGCGCGATCACGTTGCCGTTGGACCCGACCCTGGGGGTGAGGATCAGCGGCGAGGCCGTGACCTGGGTGCGGTGGCCGAAGTACGGCGTGCCGCTGGGGTTGATGGAGAACGTCGTGCCGCCGTCGGTGCTGGTGGAGCCGACGAAGCTACGGATCTCGATCCGGTCCACCGTCGTCGTGGTCGGCGCCACGATGGTCCTGGACACCAGGTACAGGGCCGGGATGAAGTTCTTGGGACCGGTCGAGGCGGCCGGGATGCCGACGTTCCCGCCGTTGATGTACGTGCTCACCTCGTAGAACGTCCCCGACGAGAAGGCGAAGACGTTGTACACCGGGAGGTCCGACGGGTAGTTTGCGACCGCGGGCGAGTAGTAGAGCGGCTCGCCGGCGATGACCGATCCGGGGTCGGAAAGCTTCTGGGGGTTGCGCCAGTTGTTCGTGGACATGTTCTGGCGGTCGAGCAGCCAGACGTGCCCTTGCAGGTCCACCTGGACCCCCTCGTTCACGTCGTCGTCCGGTTGGTAGTAGCCGGTCGTGGTGCTCCAGATCGTGGAGTGGGCGAACATCTGGTTGCGCAGCCACGGCCCGCCCAGCGTCTGGTCGGTGTTGAAGTTCGTCACGGTGTTGTCGGAGCGCTGGGCCCCGGTCAAAGGATCGAGACGGATGTAGTCCGGCTGCGGGTTCGCGGTCGCGGCGGTGGTGGCGGCGGTGCTGGGGTTGTACACGGTGTACCCGTTGCCCATCACCAGTTCCCAGTTCGTCCCGTTGGCCGTGCCGCCGATGCCCGGGATACTCCAGGATTGGTTGAGGTCGGACTGGATCCTGGTGCCGCCCCGGCCGTCCTGGGTCAGGCTCCAAAGCGGTTTCACCGGCGGCGCCGCCTCGGGGTTGCCGGAATCGTACGGCGTGCCATAGCCGTAGTTGGGGTCGGTGGGCGTCGGGTGCGTGACGTCGAGGCCGTGCACCCCGGTCCCGCCGGGGCCCTCGGTGATGTACATCATGGTCCGGTAGTCCGAACCGTCCAGCACGTCGGCGAAGCGCGGCGAGTTGGCGACCCCGTACAGGTGCGCGGCGGGGGCGAGCAGCTGGCCCATGCTGTCGTCGGCGGGGTTGGCCTTGTAGGTGTTGTACAGCGTGACTTGGTTGGCGAGCTGGTCGGGCGGGATGAGGGCGACCAGCTCGGACCCGTCCGTGACGTCGAAGCCGTGCACCATGCCGTCGGACGAGCCCATCCACGCGACCGAATTTCGGCCCGCGTACGTCGTCTCGAAGCCGAGGTGGCCGGTGACCTGCTTCCACTGCTCCGGCGCGCCCACGATCGCCGCGGTCGAGTTGACGATCGCGCCGAGCTGCCACGGCCTCGCAGCGCCGCTTCCGTTGTTGCCGCGGATGAAGTCCACGACCTGGTCGGTGATCCCGCAGTTGCCGCAGACCGTGTTGAGAGCGCCTTCGTTGCTCTTCTCGACGGCGATGAGGGTGGTCCCGTTCCAGGTGTAGATCCGGCGCGGCTTGCCGTTGTTGTTCGCCTTCAGCACGGCGCCGCCATCCCAGAGCAGCTGGAACGTGTCCGGCGCGATGCACTCGCCGGTCACCGTGTTGCAGGCCCCGGAAACGGTGGGGTTCGTCGGACACTCCGAGTCGCTCGTGCAGACGATCGGGGCGTTCAGGTTGTAGGCGTACACGTGGCCGCGCCACTTGGGGTACTCGGCAGTGGTGATGAAGCCGATGTTCGTCGCCGTCGTGGCGTTCGCGGTGTTGGAGATCGAGGGCGCCGAGGTCGTGTAGTCGCCGACGCCGTACGAACTCAGCACCTTGCTGATGGCGTCGTAGAGCTGCGTCGCCGACCCGGCGAAGAACGCGTAGTTGCCGTCGCCGGGCTGGGGGTCCTCTGGGGTCGGACTGTGCCCCGTTGCGTGGACGAACGACCCGCAGTTGGCCGCGGTCGGGCCGTCGTACGTCCCCGGCGGCAGGTACACGTCGGGGCCCGACGCCGAGTCGATCCCGGCGTAGCCCGACGGGTCGGAGGCGTCGGTGCGGCCGCGGTAGGCCGTGTAGTTCAGCTCGCATGGCCCGACGTTCTGGCTGATGCCGACCACCCAGGTGCGGGCTTTCAACTGCCGGGGCAGGCCGGTCACCGGGTCGAGTACATCCGACAGCCACGCATCCTCCGCCTTACCGGCAACGAACAGCGTGTAACTGTCCGGGCAGGTCACGCCCGAATCGCCGCCGTCCGGGCATCCGGGGCCGCCGCTGGTGGGATTGCCGGGTACGCTGCCGCATTCGCACGTGAGGCACGGCTCGATCCAGTTTCCCCACTTGTAGTCGCTCGGACCTGGGCACCCCTCGGGGTTCCCGACGTTGGAGAGGCCGTCGGTGACCAGGATCGAGGCGTACTGGCGGTTGCATTCGAACTTGGGGTCGGGCGGCAGCGTGAACGAGTTGCCGAGATCATCCACGAGTGGGGTCGTGCCGGTCCCGCTCGCGACGCTCTGCAAGATCGATGGCTTGGTGGGGTCCGGGCTGGCCTCGGCGAACTCCAACGCACCCAGGGTCGGCGTGCCGCCGAACACGTTGGTGCCGCCGTTTGCGAAGAGCTGCAGCGCTGCCTCGATGGCGGTGACGTCGCCCGAATCGGAGGAATCAATCATCGCCAGGATGTGATTCCGCTTGGTGTCGTCTCCCCACGGGGTGCCGCCTCCCGACGGGCCGGCGGGAACGTAGTCCACCTTGGTGGAGAAGACCAGCAACCCCCAGTTCACCTGCGCGGCGTTCTTGCCGACGACGTCGAGCGGGGCTTGGACGGCCGCGCCCGAACCAAACTGGTCGCCAGCGTCGGTGTAGACGTTGGGCCAGGTCAACCAGGTCGAAGGGTCGGTGGCCTGGATCGCCGTCCGCGTCGGGTCGGTGGCGGGCGTGGCGTAGATGCCGAACGGGGGCCCCGGGTCCACATGCGGCGTGTCGTAGGTCAGGGTCCAGGTGGACAGGTGCTGCCAGTTCTGCCCGATGGCGGTGGGCGCGACGTCCACGTTGACCGGTCCCGTGACCGTGCAGCCGCCGCCGCACTGCCAGTTGGGGTTGGTGAGCGCCGGCCACACCAGCGGCGGCACCCACGGCGTCGTGATGCTGACGGAGTTGCCGAGCACGTTCTTGACCACCGCCATCCGGCTCGGGTAGTTCTGGTCCACGACCAGGGTGTAGTTCCACGACACGCACGACTGCGGCTCCGGACCGCTGTCCGCCAGCAACACGCCCGCGGGGAAGAGCCCATAGTGCACGGTGAACGGCGTTGGTGTCCTCGTTGGCGTCGGTGGGATCGGCGTCGGCGTGACCGTGGGCGTCGGCGGGATCGGCGTCGGGGTCTGCGTCGGCGGGACGGGCGTGAACGTGGGTGTCGGCGGCACCGGCGTCTGCGTCGGTGGGGTCGTCGGCGTCGGCGGGATCGGCGTGTTCGTGGGCGTCGGCGGCACCGGCGTATTCGTGGGCGTCGGTGGGATCGGTGTGTTCGTGGGTGTCGGCGGCACCGGCGTATTCGTCGGCGTGTTCGTGGGCGTCGGTGGGATGGGCGTATTCGTGGGCGTCGGTGG